>JBEPTW010000029.1:0-30342 GCA_041691855.1 Verrucomicrobiota bacterium
GCCAGGGTGGTGGTGGTGGCAAATGGGGTAATCCTCAATTCCAAGGTAATAAACACCCGCAACAACCGCTTCCTCCGAAAGAAGTCGTTCATGTGGGTGATTTGCCCGATCCGGCGCGCTTCCAGAATCTGGAAACGATCGCCAAGCTAGCGGAAGAAATCGCGACCGGTGGCCAAGAACCGATTTGGCTGAACGAATTGTACAGCCTGAATCTTTTTGATCTCACCGCGCTGGCGCGGAAGATGGAACTGAAGTTCGAAGGCGCACCCAATCGGCGCCAACTGATCAATCAGATTTTCGCCGCGATCAACGACCAGAAGCGCCCGTTCTACGATCGCGGATACATCGACCAGACCGATCGCGGCCAGAGTTTTGTGGTGCACGAGGATGTTAACTATCGCCTCTATCCCGAGGATGCGTTCCTGCCGGAAATTTTTGTTCGGCAGCTCGGTTTGAAACGCGGGCATCAAGTTGAGGTTCAGCTTCAGGCACCGCAGGGCAACGATCGTTGTCCGGCGGTCGTCGCGATCCGCTCGGTGATGGGTCGCGCACCGGAGGAAGCGTCCAAGGTGCAGGCGTTCGAGGAATTGACGCCGTATTATCCGCTGCAACGCATCATGCTCGAACAACAGGGCGCGAAGGATGTTTCGATGCGCATGGTGGATATCGTGACGCCGGTCGGTTTCGGCCAGCGCGGTCTCATCGTGGCACCGCCGCGCACGGGTAAAACCATTCTCATGCAAAACATGGCGAACTCCATCGCCGCGAATTCGCCGCATGCCCGCTTGATCATTCTTCTCGTTGACGAACGTCCCGAGGAGGTCACCGACTTCAAGCGTCACTGCAAGGGCGAGGTGGTGAGTTCGACCTTCGACGAAGCGCCGGAAAGTCACGTGCACTGCGCGGAGATGGTCATCGAAAAGGCGCGTCGTCTCGTGGAACTCGGGGAACACGTGATCATCCTGCTCGATTCCATCACGCGTCTCGCCCGCGCTTACAACGCGCTCGCTTCAAACAGTGGCAAGATCATGTCCGGCGGTCTCGAGGCCAACGCGCTGCAAAAGCCGAAGCGCTTTTTCGGTTCCGCGCGCAACATTGAAGGGGCGGGGAGTCTCACGATTCTCGGCACCGCACTCGTCGACACCGGCAGCCGCATGGACGAAATCATCTTCGAGGAATTCAAGGGCACTGGTAACATGGAGCTCCATCTCGACCGCGATCTCGTCAACAAGCGCATTTTCCCCGCGATCAACATCGACAAGAGCGGCACGCGCAAAGAAGAGCTCATTTACCATCCGGACGAATTGTTGCGGGTGTACTCGCTGCGTCGCGCGATGCAGGGCGTGCCGGCGGCGGATTCGATGGACATGCTGATCCAGCGTCTCAAGAAAACCAAAACCAACGCGGAATTCCTCATGAGTCTAAACCGCTGACGCGGGGCCACGCGTCGGTCCGTGCGATGAAAACGGCCGACGATTATCTCATTCAAATCGCCTTGGATCACGGACTGGTTCAAGGCGAACAAGTGCAGGCAGCCCGGCAAGAACTCGCCGCGCTTGTCAGCGGAGGCGATTCGAGCCTCCGGTTAATTGACGTCCTTTTGCGCAAGGGCTGGATCGATGACGTTGCGTTGACTGCGGCGGTTGCCGAAGTATGTGGTTTACCCTGCGTCGCGCTCGACAAGCGGCTGATCCCGGCCGAGGCATTGGCGGCGGTTCCGCTTTCGTTCGTGCAGGAACACGCGGTAGTGCCGTTTGCCATCGATGACGGCGCGTTGCACGTGGCGGCTCCGGCCTCGTTCGCCATGGAGGTGATCGACAGCCTGGCTTACTTGACCGGAATGCGAGTGATGTTGTCGCTCGCGCCGTCCACAGAGATTCAAAAAACGATTCAACGCTGTTACGAATCACGAAGCCATTCTGATACAGTCGGGTCCGGAGCTGAATTGAAACCGGCGATCGAGGCCGACCTTGCAATCGAAACGAGCCGCGAGGAAAGCGAGGCCAGCGAAAGTGACGCACCGATCAACCATCTCGTTCAGACAATCATTGCAGAGGCGATCCGGTGTCGCGCGTCCGACATTCACTTAGAGCCGTTGCAGCGCGCATTTCGGGTGCGCTATCGAGTCGACGGAGTTTTATTGGAGGCGAGTGCTCCGCCCAAACGGCTGCAACCGGCGATCATCTCCCGGTTGAAAATCATGGCCAACATCAGTATTGCCGAAAAGCGTCTGCCGCAGGATGGACGCATCCAAGTGGCATCCGGCGGGCGCGCGCTCGATCTGCGCGTGTCGTCGCTGCCGACAAATCACGGCGAAAGCATTGTGATGCGCGTGCTCGACCAGGAAGGATTGAAACTCGGCCTGCCGGAACTCGGTTTCTGGCCGGACGATCAGCGCGAATTCGAGCGACTGATCGCGTCGCCCGACGGCATGGTGCTCGTCACGGGTCCGACGGGTTCGGGGAAAACCACAACGTTGTATGCGTGTTTGCATCAACTCAATCAGGCGGCGCGCAAGATCATCACGGTCGAAGACCCCGTCGAATATCAGCTTTCAGGCATCAACCAAGTGCCCGTAAACGCTGCCATCGGCATGACATTTGCCGCGGCGTTGCGCGCAATGCTGCGGCAGGCGCCAAACATCGTGATGGTCGGTGAGATTCGCGATCGCGAAACCGCGGAGATCGCGATCAACGCCTCACTCACGGGCCATTTGGTTTTCAGTACGCTGCACACCAACGATGCGACATCGGCCGTGACGCGATTGGCTGACATTGGCGCGAAACCATTTTTGGTCGCGGCGGGATTGCGGGCGTCGATGGCCCAGCGATTGGTCCGGCGGAATTGTCCGCGCTGTCGGACGGCGTATGCTCCATCAGCGCGCGAGTTGAAGGCGCTTAATTTGTCTCCTGCGGATTTGGAACGGGCGACGTTTATGCGCGGAGTGGGGTGCGATTCATGCCACGGAACCGGCTTTCACGGACGAATCGGCATTTTTGAAATATTTTTAGTAAATGACGGTATTCGCGCTTTAATTAGCAGCCGCGCGAGCGCCAGTCGCGTGCGCCAGCAGGCCAGAAAAGACGGATTGCGGACCATGCGGCAGGACGGGATTCGCAAAGTCCTTGCGGGCCACACGACAATCGCCGAAGTTATCTCGGTTACCGTTGCCGACGCCCTTTGACGATGATCATCCTAAATCCTACCCTCGCATGAGCTACGAAATGAACGATCTCCTTGAGCTGGTTGTAGACCAGAAGAGTTCCGATTTGCATCTGCAAGTCGGAGTTCCGCCGTGCCTCCGCCTGCGCGGCAGCATGACGCCGATCGACGGTCCTGAATTGCGTCCGGAAGACACCGAGCAACTCATGCTCGCGATCACGCCCGACAATCACATTCAAAATGTGAAGTTGAACGGCGGGACCGATTTCGGTTTCGCGTACGGCGATAAAGCGCGGTTTCGCGTGAGCGTGATGAAGGCGAAGGGAAATTACGGCCTCGTCCTTCGCCAGATCCCTAACCAGTTGTTCGATCTGCGCACGATCGGCATGCCGGACAAGATCAAGGAATTGCTGCACCGTCCGCGCGGTCTTTTTCTCGTCACCGGTCCCACCGGTTCGGGCAAGTCAACGACGCTCGCGTCGATGGTGAACTACATCAACGAAAACCGCGACGGGCACATCATCACCATCGAGGATCCGATCGAGTATTATCATCCGCACAAAAAATGCGTGGTCACGCAGCGCGAAGTCGGATCAGACGTGCCCAGTTTCGCCGAGGCGATTAAGCGCGCGTTGCGGCAGGACCCGGACGTAATTCTCGTCGGCGAGTTGCGCGATCTTGAGACCATTGAGGCTGCGATCAGCGCGGCCGAAACGGGTCATTTGGTTTTCGGTACGTTGCACACGAATAGCGCGGCCAAGACGGTTGACCGCATTGTGGACGCCTTTCCGGCCAACATGAAGGAGATGATCCGCATGCAGCTTTCGACTTCGATCATCGCGGTGATCTCCCAGTCGCTCTGCAAAAAAACGAGCGGCGGCCGCATTGCCGCTTTCGAGATCATGATCAATACTTCGTCAATTGCCTCGCTCATTCGCGAAAACAAAACCTTCCGGATTCCCTCCGACATTCAGACGGGAGCGGCGTTGGGCATGATCACGCTTGATACGCATTTGATGAGTCTCGTGAATCGCGAACTCATCGATCCCAACGAAGCGCTGGAAAAATCCCAGGATGTGAATGCGATGCGCGAGAAACTCACCAGCATGGGATTCAAGCTCGCCGAAATCTGATCCTCACTTTCAATAATTCAGGCCGTGGGCCCGGCCGCACCTCACCGTGTTCGACGGGCACCCTACCTTCATCTTTGAATTTCTCGCGGCGCGGCGCTTAGTTGAGCCGCAGGAATTGGCTGCGGCTTTTCGAGAGCACGAATCAACGGGCAAGGCATTTACGTCGGTGATTGTTGAGTCGGGACTGATGGAAAAAACCGCGTTGCTAGCCGCGCTCGCGGAGCATCTCGGGTGCGATTACGCGGACAAGTTGCCTGCTGGGGTTTCGCCGGAGGTGGTCGGACTCGTGCCGGCGGACTGCGCACGCTCGTTTGCGGTGATGCCAGTGGCGATTGACGGACCAACGGCAATTTTACTGACGGTCGATCCTTTCAATCCTCACCTTGCCGGCGATTTGGCGTTTGTTCTTGGCCGATCTGTGCGGCTTGCGATGGCAGATCCGAATGAGATTCGTGCGCTGATCCGGCGGTATTACGGCGACGAGAAAATCTCGTCGACCGAAATTCCGATTCCATTGCTGGAAAGTGCTGCTGAAAAAATCGACGACGCGGCGTTGACCGAAGCCGACATTGAAAAGATGGCGGGGCAAACACCGATTATTCGTTTCGTGAATCTGGTGTTGGCTCAGGCGATTCGGGATGGTGCGTCGGATATTCACTTCGAGCCGTTTGCGCAGGAATTTAAAATCCGCTGCCGGATCGACGGCACGCTTTGCGAAATGACGCCACCGGCCCGCACCTTGGCGTTGCCAATTATTTCGCGGCTGAAAGTCATGGCCAGTCTCAACATCGCCGAACGCCGTCTCCCGCAAGACGGCCGCATCGCGCTGAAAATCGGCGGACGCGCGGTCGACCTCCGGGTCTCGACCTTGCCCACGCAATTTGGCGAAAGCGTCGTGCTGCGAATTCTCGATCAATCCTCCGCGCGACTCGATCTCGGCGAAATCGGATTGCCGGCGGCGGTTCGGGATAAAATTGAAACGGTCATCCAGCGGCCGAATGGAATTTTCATCGTCACCGGACCAACCGGCTGTGGGAAAACCACCACGCTTTACAGCTGCCTGAAACAGCTGAACACGGTCGACGCCAAACTACTGAGCGTGGAGGATCCGGTGGAGTATGAAATCGAAGGCGTGATGCAGGTGCCGGTGAATTTCGCGGCCGGTCTGACCTTTGCCCGCGCGCTTCGTGCCTTTCTCCGGCAAGATCCTGACATCGTGATGGTAGGCGAGATTCGGGACTTTGAGACGGCCCAAATTGCAATCCAGGCCGCTCTGACCGGTCACTTGGTATTGACGACATTGCACACCAATGACGCGACGGGAGCAATTACCCGACTGATCGACATGGGCATCGAACCCTTCCTACTCGCTTCGACCGTCGAGGCGGTGCTGGCGCAACGATTAGTGCGGCGAATCTGCGTGGCGTGCAAAATCGAGTTTGACCCGTCTGCTGAGCTGCGGGAGCAACTCGTGCTGGATCGGAACGCAACGCAAGGCCGGTCATTCTATCGAGGCACCGGTTGCGTCGAGTGTCAGAGGACTGGCTACAAGGGGCGGCTCGGTCTCTTTGAGTATCTGCAGGTGAGCGAATCCCTTCGCGAAAAGATCACTCAAGGGTCGTCACTGATGGATCTCCGCGCGCAGGCAACCGCTGATGGGATGGCCAGTTTGCGCGAGGCCGGAATGCGGGCGGTGTTTTCCGGCGACACCACGATCGATGAGATCATTCGATACACCTGACCCCTTTACGAGAATGCCCCATTTTAATTACACGGCGATCGATGGAAACGGTGACGAGAAATTGGGAACATTGGAAGCACCCGACCAACGGCAAGCCACGCTGCTGTTGCGGAGAAAAAATCTTTTCCCCGTCGGAATATCAGCACTGGGAGACGCAGTCGCCGGGCAGACGATTTCCTCCGGAGCGGTATCTGAGGCTCAACTTGAGAACACCCCGCGGCGAAAATCGGCGCGCTGGTCGCTGGGAAAAAAGGTCCGTCCTCGGGAAGTGGCCGTTTTGACGCGACAACTGGCGACCTTGTTGCGGGCTGGCATGCCGCTCCTGCGTGGTTTGGAAGTGCTCGCGCGACAGGAACGCAATGGATCATTGCGGAGAGTTCTGGAATCGTTGGCCGACGGGATAAAGTCGGGCGGGACGCTTTCGAGCGCCATGGCGCAACACTCGCGGGTGTTTGACCGCCTTTATTTGAACATGATCAAGGCAGGTGAGGCGGGTGGCGTGCTCGACGTTGTCCTCGAGCGTCTGGCGCGGTTTCAGGAGAAAAGCCTGCAACTGAAGGGCAAGGTTAAGGCGGCGATGGTGTATCCGCTCATCGTGCTCGGCGTGGCAACGGTCATCCTCGTCGGATTGCTGGTGATTGTCGTGCCGAAGTTCAAACAGATCTTCGCCGATTTGTTGAAGGGCGCTCCGCTTCCCGGACTCACGCAGGCAGTGCTCTCGATCAGCGACGCGGTGAAAGGCCATTATTTGATCACACTCGGCGCGGGAATCGCGGGCTGGATGGCGATCAAGCTGTTCGCGCGCACCTCGCGTGGGATGCGTCTATTCGACGGCCTCGTCATCCGCCTGCCGCTTTTTGGCGAACTGTTTCTCAAGGGGATAGTTGCCCGGTTCGGTCGAACGCTGGGCACGCTCCTGTCGAGCGGCGTGCCGATTTTACCCGCGCTGCTGATCACGCGAGACACCTGCGACAATGCCCAAATCGCAGACGCGATCACCGAAGTCCACGACCGGGTGAAAGAAGGTTCATCGGTGGCCCGTCCGCTGGAGGCTGCGCGGGTTTTTCCTCCAATGGTGACGAGTATGATGGAGGTGGGCGAACAGACGGGCCAGATGCCGGAAATGCTGGGAAAGGTTGCGGATATCTACGAAGACGAAGTGGACAACGCCGTTGCTGGACTGAGTTCCTTGATCGAACCGGTTATGATTCTTTTTCTTGCCGTGATGGTGGGGACCATCGTCATCGCTCTTTTTCTGCCGATAGTTCGCATCGTCCAGTTGCTGACCTGAATGAAGGCGGAGGGTGTCATCTTGGCCGATTTTTTTTCAGCGCAGCGCAGGGAAGGGGCGAACGAAACTCCGGCGGTCTGGTCTCATTTGAGAGATGATCAATCCGTTGAAAAAACAATGGTATTCGCTCGTGCGAGGAAAGCCGGGGCGTCGCTTCCGCTCGCGCTATGACGCAGGAAAGAAGGCGAAAAATGACGCCAGTTTGGGGTTTAAATTATTTCGTCTATTACGTTTCGTCATCGCGCTCGGCGCGGCGGCGATCGGGGTCATTTTGGTTTTCGTCCCGGGGCCAGCAGTCCTGTTTTTTCTGCTGGCAGGAAGTTTGCTGGCGACCGAATCCCTGAGCATCGCGCGTTTTCTCGACTGGACCGAAGTGAAGCTCCGGGCTGTTTTCGGGTCGGCTCGCCGGCAGTGGCACCGGCTGCATCTTGCCGGAAAGATCGCGATCACCGGGCTCGCCGCTACTGGAGCCAGCGGATGTGCTTACGCCGCCTATCGACTGGTCGCCGGCTAAAACGTCGTGGTTACTGAATCAACCGGGCGGAGAACCGTAGTGATGGTCGACGGCTTGGAGCAGCGATTCATAATCGGAAAAACCACGGCAGGCAGTTCCAGCGAGTCGCGGATAAATCGTATTCAATTCCCCAAAAAATATTTCATTGCCTTGCCGTTGGTACACGAGGTTTGTTCCGCCAAAATAACTCGCCAAGACGGAATTGCCGCCCTGCACCGAAATGAACCGCTCGCATTGCGCATAAAGGCATAGCTGCAGGTGATTGAACCCGGTTACTTCCTGACTTTTTTGGGCAAAAATTTCCTCGGCAAATAACACCTCGGGAAAGCGTTCCTTGAGAAAAACCTTTTCGTTTAGCTCCTGAACTTCGTTGCGATCCACGACGATCAAGCTGTCGCCCGGACGATTGTAGATGATCGTATAGTGAGGTGCCAGGCGTTCGATAATGCGGCCAAGGATTTCACGGGAGAGAAAATTGACCGGATAGCCTTCCCACTCGCGGTTGTATTTATTGGAAATGATGACGAGTGGCTTTTGGGGATCGAAGCCGAAGTTTAAGACATTGCGGTAAGTTTCCTTGAGCGGAACCTGCGCCCATCGGCGGTAGGTGTAGGAAAAGTTGTGGTCCTCCGAATTCGGAATGTTGGGATCTAGAAAATATTTTCTTTCTCCCGGGCGCTCGACGTGATCCGGGCTGAAAAAATAAAACGGGCTGGTCCCGGCAAAAGACACTGTGCGCCCCAAGGTGCCATTGAGATGATGCCAGTAGGCGTAGGGCAGGTAGTATTTCAGCTCCGGACCGAATTCGCATTCGCAAGCTACTTCGCGATAAGGCCGGGAAAAGGAGTTGCGCGCTGCGAATCGATATTGCCAAAGCCGGTTAAAATAACCTTGGACAATCCATTCCGCCTGCAACTGATTCAGTTTTTTCCCTGTGGTCTTCCGATAGGCGGGAATGACGATTTTCCTCAGGACCTTTCCGGTCAGTCCCTCCGAAAAACTTCCCGGTGTTCGCTTTTGAATAAGTCGCATGATGCGGTGTTCATTTGAGGATTCGCGGTCGACGGCTCCTAGCGGCCAGAAGCTTTCTGACTAATCGAACCCAATCGCGTTTTGACTCGTTAAAAGAAATCTGTTCAAGCTGGACCGGGTCAAGAAATGAGCGGCAAGCCCCGCCTGATCGGCTCACCGGGGATTCCATTAGTATGCTGTTGACTGGGGCTCAACCTTGCGGCCGGTGGGGTGAAGACAGCGGGTTGCGAATCGACGCGACCCTTTGAATTTTGCGCACGGGAGCACCGTGGCGTGACCTGCCGCCGGAATTCGGCAATTGGAAAAATGCCTACGACCGATTTCGGGCCAGCTTTTCTCTTAAGGGGGCGGATTTTCATTCCGGCATAATCATGGTGGTCACCGGATATGGCGACTGATTCGCGATCATTGACGATTGCCAAAAAAATGGATTTCCGAAAACGTGACGCATCCATCGATGCGTGGATAATATGGTCATAACGCGAATCAGAAGCGGACTGGGAAATCAACTTTTTATCTACGCGGCGGGTCGGGCCTTGGCTCACCGTCTTGGCGCGGAGCTGAAGTTGGATGTCAGTTTTTTCAAAACCTATCCGTTGAGGCAATTCAGGCTTAGTCACTTTGCGATCGATGCGAAAATTTGTTCGGCGCAGGAATTATGGCTGAGAAAACTCTTTGCGAAATCACACATCCGAAATCCCGACCTCATTTTTCGGGAGTTCTCGCCCGCCTACCAACCGGCATTCGCGGAGTTAAAAAACAACACTATCCTGCAGGGCTTTTTTCAATCGGATAAATATTTTTCCTCCGTTCGGAATATTTTGCGAAAGGAGTTTGCGTTGAAGGCTGCTCTTCCGGATTGGGTCAACCTATACCTTAAGCAAATGAACGCGGGTAACCCAGTCTCCGTGCATGTCCGACGCGGCGATTACGTCAGCAATCAGTCCATCAACGACCGATTTGGTGCCTTGAATCTGGATTACTATTCTTCGGCGAAGAAATGGATGGATCGTGAATTGTCCACGCCCACATACCATATTTTTTCCGATGACCAACCGTATGCTGAAAAATATATTTTACCAATCTTTGGGCCGCGGGCTCACCTCGTGCCTCCAGTCGCCGAAGACTTCGAGCACCTGGCTCTGATGCGCTCCTGCCGGCACCATATTATTGCGAACAGCAGCTTCAGTTGGTGGGGAGCGTGGTTGGCCGATTTCCCGGGCAAGCACGTGATCGCGCCCGCAATCTGGTTCCGCAACAAATCCGAAATTCCCCGGGATATCATACCCGCAGGTTGGATTGCGGTCGAAAATGGGTTCTGTGGAGTGGGTGAATTTCAGGGCTCGGCGTAGCGTAAGGCACTGTCGGTTAAATGAAATTCTATAAAGTATCCGTATTAGTGACACATAACGTTTTCTTTTCTCATTTTGTTGGATCGCCATCGCATTGTGAATTAACCACGAAGGTTCGTTCTCCCCGACGGCGACCGGGACCAGCTACAAAATTGAGGGCCATTGGACGACCTGACGGGGGCTCAACGTCACGGCGGGAGGTGTGAGCACGGTTGGTTGCGGATTTAAGTGATTTTTTGGAATTTGCGCGCGGGAGTTTGTGGCGTGATAGACCGCCTTATTTTGGTAATTGGAAAAGTGGTCTACGATCGATTTCGGCCTTGGACGGATATCGGCTTGTGGATTGCGATCCTTCACGGATTGAGCCGACCGGCGGGATGACGAATACCTCACGATCGATAGTACCGAGATGCGGGTCCACGGATACTGGGCCAATCCGGAGGTGGCCAGCAGGCACAGACCACGGCGCGTTCCCGCTCCAGTTTGTCCACCAAGATTCACGTGGCGTTCGACGCTTGGCTATATTCCCACGGGGCCAACGTCTCGGACCTCGACCGGGCCGGCCAGTCACCGAGGCTCATCTACAACCCGTCGCCCACGCCCTCGTGCACAACGTCACGACAGCGTCGCCATTCGCGCTTGTATGAATCAACTCGGGCGTCGCCGTCGGTCAAAGCCATACATCCCAGCCGAGCCCTAAAACCCGACCTTGACGAGCCTCTCTATCGCGAACGCCACCGCATCGAGAATTTCTTCGACAGGCTCAAGGCGTACCGCCGCGTCGCCACCCGCTACGAAAAACTCCACGTCACTTTTGACGCCATGGTCTCGCTTGCCTGTATTCTCGTCTGGTCCGAAAACCATTCGTTTTTTACCCGACACAGACTAAAAACATCGAACGCGGCCATCGCTTCCGGCGACTACTATCTCGCCAAGATGCAGTGCGCGGTTCACGGGCACGAAAATCTGAGTACCCTCGTTAATCCTGTGACCCAATCACCCGAGACAGTGCTTCAATTGGCTCGACGCGCGTTGGATGAATCGCGCTCTATCTTGCCTCGTGAGCAGAATGCTCTCGTAAAATAAAGCGGCACGCACGCCTTGCCGCACGCCGACAGGTTGACGCTTTGTACGCCACCTGTCGGATTCATGTCATCTGCTTAAACCAGCAGCAGCGCTGGTTTTTCGAGCAGGTCTTTCAGCGCACCGAGGAATTGAGCGCCGAGGGCACCGTCGACCACGCGGTGATCGCATGAAAGCGTGAGCGACATCACCTGGCCGACGACGATAGCGCCGTTCTTGACGACCGGCTTCGTTACCGTGGTTCCAACTGCGACGATGGCGGCATTGGGTGGGTTGATGATGGCGTTGAATTTCGTGACGCCCATCATGCCGAGATTGGAAACGCAAAACGTTCCGCCGGTGAATTCGTCGGGTTTTAGTTTCTTTTCCTTGGCACGTTTGCCGAGCGGTTTGGCCTCGGCGCTGACCTGGAAGAGCGACTTCGAATGCGTGTCGCGGATGACCGGTGTGATCAGTCCATCCTCGATCGCGACGGCGAACGAAACGTGCGCGGCACCGTGATACTGGATGCCCGTGCCCGCCCAAGAGGCGTTGACTCCGGGAACGCGGCGCAGGGCCTCGGCGCTGGCTTTCAGGACAAAATCGTTAACCGAAAGCTTAACGCCGTCCTTCTCGAACGCCGTGTTCAGTTGCGTGCGAAGTGCGAGCAGCGGTTCGGCATCAACTTCGACTTCGAGGTAGAAATGCGGGATCTGCGTTTTGGCTTCAACCAGACGCTTCGCGATGGTTGCGCGCATGCCGGAGGCAGGAACGAGGCGATCTTGCTGGATTGGACCAGTCTTGGCCGGGGTGCCGCCAGTAAATGTGCCGGATTTCGATGACGCGGCAGTCGCGGATTTGAGCAGCGCGGGATTGGCGGCAGCTGCGAGAACATCGGCTTTCACGATACGTCCATGCGGACCGGAACCGGTGACACGCGTGGCGTCGACCTTTTGATCAAGGGCGATTTTTTTCGCGAGTGGGGAAATTTTCAGGCGCTCGCCGGGAGTGTTCGCCGGTGCGGCGACGGTCGGAGCCGCAGGCGTCGGGGCGGGTTCGGTTGGAGCGGGCGCAGCGGCTGGTTTTTCTTCAGATTTTGAGGCGGGCGCTTCGGCTTTTTTCTCTTCGGCAGGTGCTGCACCTTTCGGAGCGGGCGCGGCCGGCGCGTCGACGGTTTCGCCGGGTTTGCCGATCGCGCACAGCGCAGCGCCAATGGCGAGTTCCGCGCCGGCTTGGGCAAAAATCTTGATCAAGGTGCCGTCGAAAAACGACTCCAGCTCCATCGTGGCTTTGTCAGTTTCGACTTCGGCGAGCATGTCGCCGGACTTGACGGCATCGCCTTCTTTCTTGAGCCATTTTACCAGCGTGCCCACCGACATGGTGTCGCTGAGCTTGGGCATTTCAATGATGTCGGCCATGGGAGGAGCGCCGGACGGCGCGGATAAGAGTTGAGAGCTGAGAGTTGAGAATAGGATTCGTCGCTTCGCGCACGATGTGCGCGAGCGAACGTTATTTCAGGACGGCGAGGGCACCGTCGAAAATCTTTTGTGGCGTCGGAAGCTGTTCTTTTTCGAGGGGCGGGCTGTATATCGCGGGAGCGTCCATCGAGGTGATGCGGCGAATCGGCGCGTCGAGATAGTCGAAGGCTTTTTCCTGAATGATGCACGCCAGCATCGCGCTCACTGAGCAAAATGGCTTGGCCTCTTCGACGAGCAGGACGCGATTGGTCTTCTTGACGGACGCGAGAACGGTTTCTTCGTCGAGTGGTCGGATCGAACGCAGATCAACGACCTCGGCGTTGATGTTGTGCTTTTCCTTCAACATGTCGGCGGCCTTCAAAGCCATCTGGATGGCGCGACCGTGGCCGATGATGGAGATGTCTTTGCCTTCGCGCATGACTTTGGCGGAGCCGAGCGGAATAAGATATTCCTCGTCCGGAACCTCACCGGTCTCGCCGTAAAGCATGGTGTTTTCCATGAACATCACGGGGTCGTTATCGCGGATGGCTGATTTCAACAGGCCTTTGGCGTCGTAAGGCGTGGAGGGAACGACCACCTTGATGCCCGGATGATACGCGGCGATGGATTCGGGCGTATGGGAATGGGTCGCGCCGACATTCGTGCCACCGTTCGCGGGGCCGCGGATGACGATTGGGCAATTGATTAACCCACCGGACATGTAGCGGATATTGGCGGCGTTGTTGAAAATCTGGTCGAAGGCGACCGAGTAGAAGCTGAAGAACATCAGCTCCATCACCGGACGCAGGCCGAGCATGGCGGAACCGATGCCCAGACCAAGAAAGCCGGCTTCGCTGATCGGCGTATCGACAATCCGTTTCGGACCGTATTTGGCGAGGAGACCCTCGGTGACTTTATAGGCACCGTGGAACTGGCCGACCTCTTCACCCATAATGTAGACGTTGGGGTCGCGGGCGAGTTCCTCGTCCATGGCGTGGCGAAGGGCTTCGCGGTAAGTGATGACAGGCATGTTGCGGGAAAGTTGAAAGTTTGTGGCTGAGAGTTGAGCGCGTTGAATCAGGCGGCTTAGTCGAAGAAGAGACTGCCGACGGACTTCTTGTCCTTCGGATTGTCGACCTCCCAGTAGACGTCCTTTTTGATGTCCTCGATGGTTGGGTAGGGGCTTTGCTCGGCGAATTGCGCGGATGTTTCCGCTTCGGCCCGGGCCGCGTCCTCGATCTTTTTGATCAGTTCGTCGTTTAATACCCCTTCTGCGACCAAAGCGTTTTGATAAACCATGATCGGGTCCTTCGTGCTCTTGTATTCCTCGATTTCGGTCTTGTCGCGATACGTGGAATCCGGGTCGGCGACCGAGTGGCCGCGGTAACGATAGGTGCGAATTTCCAACACGCTCGGCTTGGATTGTTCGTGCGCGAGCTTCAGGGCTTTGCTGACCTTGTCGCGGACTTCGTAAACGTCGTGGCCGTTTTCGACGATGGCCCAGTTCATTCCGTAACCAGCGGCACGTCCCGCCAGCGATTCGCCGGCCGAGGACCGCTCCTGGCTCGTGCCCATGGAATAGCCGTTGTTCTCGATTATATAAACGACCGGGAGTTCCCAGAGAGCCGCGAGATTGTAGGATTCGTGTACCGCGCCCTGATTGACGGCACCATCGCCCATAAACGTCATGCAAGCGCCCTTGAGACCCTTAAATTTCAACGCGTACGCGATGCCCGTTCCGAGCGGAACTTGGCCGCCGACGATTCCGTGGCCGCCCCAATAGTGCCGGCTGGGATCGAAGAAGTGCATCGAGCCACCTTTGCCCTTGGAGCAACCGGTGTATTTCCCGTAATTCTCCGCCATCATCTCGTTCATCCCCATGCCAACCGCCAGACCGTGTCCGTGATCGCGATAGGCGGTGATGATGTGGTCGTCCTTGCCCATTACTGAAACACAGCCCACTGCCACCGATTCCTGACCAATGTAGAGATGGAGAAAGCCGCCGATTTTTCCGCCCGCTTGATAACTGCGGAGACAGCGCTCCTCGAAGCGGCGGATGCGGACCATATCGCGGAAGAAGTTGATCTTCTCATCCGGCGCGAGCTTCGCGTTGATGGGCGCTTGCCGTGCATCATAGCTGGGGTCGGATACTTCGGTCTTTCTGGGTGAGGGAGTTTTCTTGATCACGGGAATTGTTTTGAGATTAAAGTAATATTTATCCGCAGATCCTTCTCATTCGCCCAAAATGCCGCGAAGACAAGAGAAACTTGTGTCACATAGGCCGCCTGATCTGTGACCGAAATCGGCATTTTTCGGCGCTGCCGACGATCCTGCTCCGCTCAAGGATGCCCGGTGATTTGTTCGACGGTGATTTGAATGGGTGAAACCGAGCAGTCAGCCCGAAGTGACACAAATCCGTCTTTGTATTTATCGAAAATCGGCCAAAGTGCCGCCTTATCCGTCTCCGGAATCGGCAGGTTCCGGATCTGATCACGGGAAAAAAATCCAAACTTTCCTTCCGAGATATCCGCAGGAGTTGAGGTGATGATCTTTTTGCAGCGAAACAGAAACATCAACCAGTGCGTCGAGCCTTGGTACGCCTTTTCGGCGATCATCGCGAACAGATGCAATTCCTCCTGACGGACCTCTAGGCCGGTTTCCTCCGCCGTCTCGCGGATCGCGCATTCAAAAGGCGATTCGCCAATCGTCATTTCCAGTTTCCCGCCAATGGGTGTCCACACGCCGAGGTTTGGCTGTTTGGCGCGCAACAGGAGCAGATGCTCACCCGCGGCATTTTCGATGAAGACCAGCACGCTGATTTTATAGGGCAAAACGGAACTCATTGGAAAAAGAGCGTGACCTTTGCCGAAAGAGCGGCAAACAAATCTTCCACACGGGCCGTGTACTCAATTCTTCGCCCGTGGTTTCTCATCGAACGCTTATTCTAGAATGCGGCCCCGACCGCGTTTCACTCGGAGTCTTTAGCCGGCCAGCGCAGCGACTGTGTCTGCATGAACTCGCCGTCGAGCCATTGCCGCCCGCGATGGGACAAAATTGCGACGCCCAATGGTTGGAGAATATCAGTGTGGCGGTCCGCTCACTCCGAAAGCGGACAAAAAATCGCGGTCCGGTCACTCTCTTGCTGCCAGCCCAACTCTGCCTGACGAAGTTCATTAAACTTCCGCGAGTGGAAGCCACGCAGCGCGAAAAGATCCTCCGTTTTGAAGCTGCGCAAAATATTCCGTATGCAATCGAAGATGTCGTTTGGGACAGCGTCGCGGTTAACGAAACGGCAACCGAATCCGAAGCACTCCTCGTCGCGGCCAAGTGCGACAGTCTTGATGCGCTTTGTTTGGCGGTGCAATCGGCGGGATTTGAACCGCGACGGGTATTGCCCGCGATGCTCGCGACACTGGCTGGGTTCAAGCTCATCGCCGGAAATGGAGGCGGAAATTTCCTCGGAGTGAACCTGGGCGCCCGATCAACAACTTTAGTGGTGATGGAAAAATCCGGCCGTTTTGCGCTGCGCACATTTGCGCTCGGATTGGACGAAAATGTGGAGCCTGCATTGGTGGAAACGGAACCTCGGCCGGCGATGGAAAAGCGCGAACCGTTCAGTACGCGACTCCTCCAGGAGATTTCGCGGTCACTCCTGCACTTTCAATGGCGCAGCGCGATGGGTAAACCGGATTGCGTGTGTCTGTCCGGAATCCCGGCGGGTTTGTCCGG
The DNA here is from genome assembly GCA_041691855.1 of Verrucomicrobiota bacterium. Classification (GTDB taxonomy): domain Bacteria; phylum Verrucomicrobiota; class Verrucomicrobiia; order Opitutales; family Opitutaceae; genus Lacunisphaera. The sequence goes on from JBEPTW010000029.1 coordinate 16,474, forward strand.
ATTGAGCGAGGCGCTCGAAGGAAAATTGAAGGTTCCCGTGCGACTGGCTGATTTTCGAGCGGCGGTGGATTTTCCAAAAAAATCAATCGACAGCGGAGCGGAGGAACGCGGCGCGGCGCTGATTGATCTGATTGGAGCGGCTTCGATTCATTTCGCGCCCAACCAGCCCGTCGTCAATTTGCTGCCGCCGCGGCTGCGGGCGAGAGCGGGTTCGCGTTCACGTCGGCCCTGGCTACTGGCGGCGGCGATTCTTGCGACGACTATTTTAATTCCTCCGCTGATTCATTTCCGCTCGTTGCGCGATGAAGCGCTCAAAAAAAACCGCGCGATCGAACGCGAATTGGCCCCGGTTCGCGCATGGGATCGACGCAATCAGGAAAACCTTCGGCGTCTGGCCGAGGTGAATCGAGACCTCGCGCTTTACCGCGATACGAACGCACGTCGATACAGCTGGTTGCGCTTAATGAGTGGATTGCAGGATCAACTCGGTCGCGTGGAGGACGTCTGGCTGGACAAGTTGCAACTTGCTCCCGCCGTCCCGGGTGAGCCGATGAAGCTGTTGGTTTCCGGTCGCATGCTCGATCGAGCGCATCCACTGGCGATGGTGAGTCAGGAAACCTATTCGCGAGTTAAACAATTGTTGGCCCAGCTCTCAAGCCTGCCTTCGGTGGCCGGGGTCGAGGCCGAGCGGTTTAATAACCAACAAGCCGGATTGTTGAAATTCGACTTTATTTTGGTCGGTGAAAAGCAGAGTCCGCTTTGAACGCATGAGCTGGTTTAAACGAGATTCTTTCCTCGGTGCGTTGATTTTGGCGACGGCCGTTATTGTTGGTTTTGAAAGCTGGCTGCTATGGCGCACGAGAGTGGAGGTGGGACATGTTCTCATCAGCCTCGACCAAAAAAAGCGCGAACGCGACGACCTCCAGCAGCGTTTACCGCCGCCGACCGCTGAAACGGCGCGGCTGACGACCGAAGCGGTTGCCGCAGCGTCCGCTAAACTTTTGGCCGCGCGCGCGGCGCTTTCGAACAGTGCCGGTCGAACAGCTGCGCCAGCGTCGGCAAAATCCATCGATGCGTACTTCGAAATCGCGCGCTTCGTGGAAACGGAGCGCTCTGCCGCCAAACGGCTCGATATCGCGATCAGGCCCGACGAACATTTTGGTTTCAGTTCACATGCCAACGAAGGCCCGGAAGCCTCGATCCTGCCGACTGTGCTGGGGCAACGCGTCGCGGTTGAGAAACTCATCGACGCACTGTTTGCGGCCGGTCCGGTGGCATTGATCGGCGTTCAACGCGAACGGCCGAGTGCGATTTTGCAGTCCAATAATCTTGGGCAAGGTCGGCCTGAAAAAAACATCCGTGGTAAATTGGAGGCGCGCGGCGACGAAGGGGCGGATTTTTTCGAGCCCGGTCAGTCGATTTCGTTGCGTGCGTCCGGCAAAATTGTAGCGAGTGCGTTCAGGGTGGAATTTTCCGGTCAGACGCTGGCGTTGCGTAATTATCTGAACGCGCTCGGCGGATCGGAGATGCCATTTTTCGTTCGAAGCGTGGAGGTTGAACCTCTCGCGGATGTGCCGAAGACGACGATCGTGTCGGGAGCATCGTCTGCACCGATCCCGATTGTGACGAACTCGCTGTCGCGATTTCGGATCACGGTCGAGCTGCTGGAATCAGTGGGGGAAATTGAGGCGATGACGCGATGAAGAATTTTTTTGTAATGCAATATGAACGCATCGCGGTGGGATTCGCCGTGATGGCTCTGGCCGTGAGCTTCGGGGTTTCGTGGTCGTTGCGGACCGACGTGCGACGAATCAAATCAGTTCCCGTGGCGTTGCGTTTGGGCAAGGCAGAGTATCGGCCGGCTGTGTTTTCGGCGGCGATTGAACGCGGGGAACCGTGGGCGCCACCGTCTGCGCAGTCAGCGGGCAATGAATGGATCTACGAGGTATTCACTCCACCAGTGGTTTTTTACGACCGGCAAGCCGCGCGCTTTTCGGTCACGCCGGCGAGGGCGTCGCGCGGTGATGATCGCGAATTCGCCATTCAACTGCTTTCCGTCCGGCGGGAGCTTTTTCGGGTTCAATTGAACGGCTACGCTGGAACCGCGGGTGCATACACTGCGATTTTCACCTGCCCCGGCAAACCCGGTGCGCTCTTGACGAAGGAAGGCGAACGGTTGAAGGAGGTCGGACTGGTGTTGAAACATTTCGCAATTGAAAAGCGTGTGATCGAAAGAAAGGAAGTTAGTAAGAGTTTTGAAATTGTGGCAGTGGCGGAGCTGCAGGACGAAACATCCGCCGCAGTCACCGTCCTCGACAGTGTCTCTCAGAAATTCGACGACGCGCTGGTTGCGAGCGTGCAGCTGTCCGACTCTCCTGACGCGACGCGCGACATAAGAGAAGGTGACCTCATTTCGAGCGGCGGGGACGGTTATCGGATTTCACGTCTTCACTGCGATCCCGCCGAGATAACTGTTACGCGGGAACGGCCTGGTCTGCCGGCTGCGACGACGCTGCTTCGTCCGGTCGACGCGAAACCATCGCAGCCAATGAGCATTTTAGAGAGTCCCTCCAAATCCCCATTCCGGCCGGCCACCGGAATCGTCGACAACGTCAAATGATCCTCAGCCTTATGAATTATACCGCCCGCACATTTTTTATATTTTGCCTAACTCCGCTTCAATTGCTCCGCGCTGCGGATAACGCCACCGCCGGTGCGGATCAGCCGATGGCCGCGATCTTCGATGCGGCGCGCAATCAGCCTCGCTCGGAAACCAGTACCAGCATGCTTGATGCGGTGAGCGCTGCGTGGGAGCGCCCGAAGGTCACGGTGGAGGGTGCGATTACCGAAGCGGCAGACGGCGCGGCAACCTCGGCGGTGGCAAAAAAGCTCAATCAGATTGTGCTCCCAACGGTGAACTTCAGTGGCATGGAAATTAGCAAAGTGATCGCGACGCTGGGCGCTCTGTCCGAAGAATACGATCACAGTGGAACGGAACCGAAGGGTCTTAATATCGTGCTGTTGGACCCGAAAGGCGCGACGCCGCCCGTGACCGTGATGCTGCGGAATACCTCGCTCAAACGATTGCTGGATTACGTCACGGCCTCGATTGGTTATCATTACGAAATCGAGGCCGACGCGATAGTGGTCCTTCCCGGCGGCGAACACTCGGCGCTTGAAACCAATTTCTTCCCAATCGCGCGATCGACGGTCCTGCGACTGACCGGAAAAAATTCGAATTCAGGAACGCGCCCGGCGAATGATCCGTTGGCCGGAGGAATATCCGTCAACTCGTCAGTCGCGCAGGCGGGCGACGGCCAGGCGATTCGGAATTTCCTCCAGCTGGCCGGCGTCGATTTCGACCGCGTACCCGGCGCATCGCTGGCGTTTGATGGCTCGCAACTGATCGTGACGCACACGCCGCGCAATCTGCAGCGCGTCCGAAATATTTTGAATCACTACAAGGATCTGCGGCAGGTCCAGATCGAGGCGAAGTTCATGGAGGTCCAACAAGGCGCGCTCGATGAACTCGGCGTGCAATGGAATGTTGCGACGCAAGCCTCGCGCGCCGGCAGTCCGTCGCAATCGGTTTATACGACCGGCGGCGGCATCACTCGGACGTTGGGCGACGCCTTCAAGAATGCCACGACCACGCAACAAATTTCGATCAGCGGTGGCGGACAGCCGGTCGGCGGACTGAATTTGCCGGCGATTGCGCCCACGCTTCCCGGTGGTGTGATGCTGGGCACGGGAACCGGGCCGATTGCCAGTATCGCGCGAACCATTGGCGAATTTGACGTGAATGCAGTGATTCGCGCACTCGCGCAAAAAAGCGGCACGGAACTGCTCAGCGCGCCGAAATTGACTGTGCTCTCGGGCAATCAAGCGACAATCACGGTTGCGCAGGAATTGCGTTATCCACAGTCGTACGGCCAGATTCAAAGTCAGGTCGGCACCGGCAGCAATTCGGGCGGAGGCTCGGCGGGTGTGTCGATTACCTCCGGAACACCACAGGAATTTACCACGCGCAACGTCGGCGTGGAACTGAAGGTGATGCCAACCGTGGAGGAGGACAACCGCAGTATCAGTCTCGATCTGAATCCGAAGGTGACCGAATTCGAGGGCTTCGTGGAATATGGCGGACCGAGCATCGCGATTTCCGGTGGCACAACGGTCACGGTGCCGCCCGGTTTCTATCAGCCGATTTTCGGTGTGCGTGAGATGACGACCAAGGTGACGATCTGGGACGGCGCGACTCTGGTCATGGGTGGACTCACGCGGGAAGAAGTGAAAAAAGTGAACGATAAGGTTCCCGTCCTCGGAAGCCTGCCCTTGATCGGACGTTTATTTCGCAGTCAGGGCGAGAGTTCCCAAAAACGAAACTTGTTGATTTTTGTGACCGCGAATCTCGTGAACCCCGGCGGCGCACCGGCCAATTTGAGCGCAAACGATCACGCCGCACAGGTAGATCAGGAATCGAATTGAGCAGAGCGCAATTTGACGTGCCATCTCCCGTTCAATCTAATCCTCGCTCATACGGCGACAATATCAGAAATCCGCACTTCTCGGTCCGCATGATCTACCCAGTAAGTGAAAAGATATCCGTCCAAAAGAAGATTGTCCGTAGATCGACCCACTGCGTCAGTCGTCTGATAGTCGCTTATTTGAAATGGCTGCCGTGCGATGAGATCTGCCAAGTCAAGTGCCAGACGCTGCTTCCGCTTCGGAAGCGAAATAATGAACTTTGCCGACTCCAGCGACAGCTGGCTGCGGTAAAACAGATCAGGCATGGCCCAACTGCTTGCGCAGCTCCGCCGTGCTTAGCTTTTTGCCTTTGCCCATTTCGTCCAGTCGGCGGGCAGTCTCTTTCTTCCAACTCGCTCGTTCCTGACCGAGCCGAAGTAAGTAGGCGGAGAAATTCTTCCGCTCGGATTCAGTGAGTTTCGATGCTCTTTGCTTTAAGTCCAAAAAAGCGGTTGCCGTCATAACCCGGAACCTAGCCGTGGACATAACCCGGTCAAGTAAGCGTTTGGCCTGCGTATTCGCGACTCTGGTTTCGGTGCTTTACCCTTCGTTTTGAGATGCACCAATCGAGTGTGGCGCCCTTGAGTATCTTAATTTTTTTCCGCCAACCAAACCGCCGCGCCCAAAATCAGGAGGCTCGCGATGAGTCGGGGCAGGTCGGCGGATTCGCCGAAAAAAAGCAGCGCACAGGCGACGGCGAGCGGAACCTTTACGTTGTTCATCACCGCGAGGGTTCCGCCTTTCACCAGCACGGCACCTTTGTTCCAGAGAAAAAAACCAAGGCCCGACGCGATCACTCCGAGATAGAGGAGCGTCCAGAGTTGTGACGTGGTAAGGTTGAACGAAACATCGCGACCAACGAGAGCAGCCACCGCGACGACCACGGCCCCGGCATAAAGCAGCGCGAAGATCTCGCGGTCTTTCAACGCAGTGTTTTGTTTTCGCAGGCGACGATAAAACACCTGGCCAAACGCGAAAGCGACGTTGGATAGTTGGACGAGTCCGAGTCCGGCAAGCGTCAATTTCAGGTCGGTCGATTTCACGACGATGATCCCCGTGCCGACGACCGCCAGCAACGCCGCGATCAATGCGCGTGGGCGCAAGGTGCGTTCAAAACAGTCGACCAGAAGGGTCACGAAGATCGGCGTGGTGATCGTAAACAACGCGGCCTCGTATGCGTGCAGGTAACGGAAGCTTTCGATGTACGCGAGGTACATGACGCCGAATTGCACCGCACCAATCGCGGCGAGCGTGAGCCCGATGCGGACACTGAGTCCGCGCAGCCGGAGAAAAGGCAGGAACATGATCAAAGACAGTCCCAGTCGGATCGTCGTCACCAACGCGCTGTCAACCCCGGCCAGGTAATGTTTGATGAGACCAAAGGAAAATGCCCAGAGGAGGGAGACTACTATCAGGTAAAACATGGGATGGTGGTGGATGAGCCGACGGTCGCGGGCTTCAAACAGAACGAAATTGTTTTTTGATCAACCGGATAAACCGCGCGGACCAAAATCACCAGCAGGTTCAGTCATCATGATCCAGAGGAATTGGAGTTAGCTCAACTCCGCCGCGAACCAGGATAAAATGGATTTAACGCGGAGGGCGCGGAGAGCGCAGAGCTTGTCGTGATATCACTCTGCGGCCTCCGCGAACTCCGCGTTAAAATGTTTGTTTGGGGCAGGCTGTTTCCTGCTCCCTCATTCGCTGGAGTGCCGTGAGCCATTCGCGTGCCGGCTAAAATTGGGGTGGTGTTATCAGGAGCATTTCTTGTTGGGGCAATCATCCGGATTCCAACCGGACCGCGGATGTCTCGCGAAGGAGCCGAAGGGAGCGAAAGAATCCGAGTTCCTGTCCTTCGTAAACTTCCCGCCCTTCGCGAGACAATTTCTGTTTCCCACTCTCCGACATTGCACGGGCTGGGATCAGGAAGTCTGAAGTTGCGAGCTTGCCTCACAACGTAGCGCGACGCGCACGGTACCTACTCTGCGGAAGAACTTTCACCTCACCCGACTTCGCGAGCCGAAACCGGCCCGCTGTGCGCGAAACATTCAACCTTCGCTAATCAAACCCGGAAGATCGCACCGAGTTTCTTGCCGAGAAGAATGGTCATGCCGCTGATGATGATGCCGAGGAAAGCCATCGCCCATACCCCGAGCGCGGAGGCGATATATTTGCCGTCACCGAGCAGTTGGAAAAGTTCGTAGATTGCTTTGGTGATCGGATAATAAGCCTGTTTTTGCGCGAGCACGAGGGAGTCGGAAACCTCGAGCATGGCGAAGGCAAAGGCCAGCAATCCGCCCGCGATCAAATTAGCCATGATGAGCGGCAGCGTGATTTTGTAGACGGCTTTGAGCGGCGGACAGCCGAGATTTTGCGCGGCTTCTTCCAACGTTTCGCTGGTTTGCTGGAAACCAGCGGACGCCGAGCGGACGACATACGGCAGTCGTCGGATCGAGTAGGCGATGATCAGGAGCATCGTCGGGTCACGGGTGGGGTTTAGAAACGAAAAGAACTTTCCGTCCTGACTCATGGCCAAATAACCGAAAGCCAGCACCAGCCCCGGCACCGCGAGTGGCATCATCGCGAGAAAATCAAGAATCTGCCGCCCGGCGATTTTTGTCCTTACAATCACGTAGGCCAGCACGATACCGAGCGCGAGGTCGATCAAGGTGGCGATACTGGCGTACTTCAGACTGTTCGCGATGGCCGGGACCGTTAGATCGTGACCGAGCGCGATCTGGATGTTGTGCAGGTTGAAATTATGCGGAAGAACCGTCGCGTACCAGTCGCTGGAAAACGCCACCAACACCACGCCAAGATGCGGCAGGATTGCGATGAACGTGATGAGGCCGAACAGACCGGTGCAAAACCACGCGCGCAGCCGCGGCAGCGTTTTTGGTCCACCCGCCGACGTGGCCTTGGCCATCATGGCAAACGAATCGCGCCCGAAAAGACCCTTTCCAATCGCGTAGAATAAGACCGAGCTGAACAGCATGATCGCGACGAGCGCATAGGGCGCGGGATTTCCCCCGATGTCTTTTAAACCGTAGAAAATCTGGACCGACGTGACGTGCGAATAATCAAAAATCAGCGCGACTCCGAGATCGGTGAACGCCCAAATAAAAACAATCGTACCGCCGGCAAACAAACCGGATTTGATCAAGGGCAACGTGATCTTGAAAAACCGCCGAAATCCGATGCAGCCCAGATTCTCCGCCGCTTCCTCCATTGCGGGATCGACGTTGGCAAGCGAGGCAACCGCATTCAGATAGATGATCGGGTAGAGGCTGAAGGCATTGACGAGGGCGATGCCGAGAAACTGGTTGGCTCCGAGCCAATCGAAAGTCCAGCCGTCGGGACGGAGTCCAATGTCGATCAACAAACTGTTCAGTGCGCCGTATTGCCCGAGGATTTGTTTGATCCCGATGGCGCCGACGAATGGCGGCAGAATCATCGGGACCAAAATGATGGCACTCAGAAACCCCTTCGCCGGAAATACGAAACGGTCGGTGATGAACGCAAGCGGCAATGCAATCAGCAGCGCGAAAACCGTGGTGGTGAGCGCGAGCAGAAACGAATTTCCCAGTGCGCTGGTGTAAAGCGGGTCGGCCAGCAAAGCCGCCAAATAGGCAAAGGTCAGCTTGCCGTCCGCATTGATAAAGCCGCCCTTCAGAATTTGCAGCACCGGCCACAAAAAGAACGCACAGAAGAACACAAGCGTCAGAGCAAAAACGGAGCGCGCGAAGGTTTTCGACATGCGCTTGTGTGAATGACCCGCTGGTGAATTTGTGACAAGCGGGAAGGCGGCTTGGAGGATTATTAGCCTTGTCTAACACTGTTTGTTGAATGAAATAAAAGGATGGATTTGAACTCTGTTGAGCCGCCCACACCGGTTTCGGTTTCCGCCGAAAAGGGCTGGCGACGCACGAGCGGTGGCGCGAGTCTGCCGGAGTCACATCGCACGATTGGCATTCCGTCGGGCGCGGGATTCTGGCGCAAGCTCCTGGCTTTTTCCGGGCCCGGTTTCATGGTCGCGGTGGGCTACATGGATCCGGGTAACTGGGCTACTGACCTTCAGGGCGGCGCGCAATTCGGTTACACCCTCCTTTCCGTCATCCTGATTTCAAATCTGATGGCGATCCTGCTCCAACACTTGTGCGTGAAGCTGGGGATCGCGACCGGGCGCGATCTCGCGCAGGCGTGTCGTGATCATTATTCACGCCCGACCGTCTGGTTCCTGTGGATACTGTGCGAACTCGCCATCGCCGCGTGTGATTTGGCGGAAGTGATCGGTTCAGCGATCGCGTTGCAGTTGCTGTTTGGCATTCCCTTGGTCTGGGGCTGCGTCATCACCGCGATGGATGTGATGGTGGTGTTGCTGCTGCAAAATAAAGGGTTCCGCCGACTGGAAGCGGTCGTTGTCACTTTGATTCTAACCATCGGCGGCTGCTTTGCGGTGGAACTGTTTTTGGCGGGACCCAGCGTGCACGGGATTATGGCCGGCTTCGTGCCGTCCATTGAAATTCTGAGAAATCCGGCGATGCTCTACGTCGCGATCGGCATTCTCGGCGCTACGGTGATGCCGCATAATTTGTATCTGCATTCCTCCATTGTGCAGACGCGCAAGTACGAACAAACGGCCGGCGGGAAGCGCGAAGCGATCAAGTTTGCGACCATCGATTCGACTGGTGCACTGATGTTCGCGCTGTTTATCAACGGTGCCATTCTGGTGCTGGCGGCGGCGGCATTTCACGGCACGGGGCACTCGGACGTGGCGGAGATTCAGTCGGCGTTTCATTTACTCGATGGTCTGCTCGGGGTTAAATTTGCCGCCATTTTGTTCGCCGTTGCATTGCTCGCATCGGGCCAGAATTCCACGCTGACCGGCACGCTCGCCGGCCAGATCTGCATGGAGGGATTCATCGATCTCCGGTTGCGCCCGTGGTTGCGTCGCCTGATCACCCGAGCCATCGCGATTGTCCCCGCCGTGATTGTGATCGGTATTTACGGGGAAGGTAAGACGACCGCGTTGCTCGTTGGGAGCCAGGTATGCCTGAGCATGCAGCTGGGTTTTGCGTGCTGGCCGCTGATGCGTTTCACGGGAGAGAAATCAAAGATGGGAGAATTCGTTAACCCATCGTGGATAAAACTGCTCGGCTGGACCGTGACTTTGATCATCATTGGCCTCAACGTGAAACTACTGCTCGATATCGTCGGCGTGACCGGAGGAGGGCACTGACCATGTACAAAAAAATTTTAGTGGCCTTGGAAAATGGGGAAGCGGACAAGCGATTGCTGCCCCACATCAGTCAACTCGCGCAGCAAGTGGGTGCAGAGCTGCTGCTCCTGCACGTCGCGGATGGCTGGGCAGCGCGCAATTTTGAACAGCTAAAGCTCGCGGAGTCGGCGGAGATGAAGGCGGACCGCGATTATCTTGAAAGCACTGCGACGCGGTTGCGTGGCGCGGGATTGCACGTCGAGACGCTGCTCGCGCTGGGCAATCCGCCGAACGAAATTGTGAAAGTCGCGGCCAAATCCGGCTGCGATCTCATCGCGCTCGCGTCGCACGGCCACAAACTCATCGGTGATCTCATCCACGGCAGCACCATCGACAAGGTGCGTCACAACACCAATGTGCCGCTGCTGGTGGTGAATGGAGTCCTGAAATAAGATTTCTGTTTAGGGTATGTCTGGGAAATAAATCTGATCGCGAAGGATCGCCGCCCCACGACTTCGCTCTGGGCCATGAGTCAGTCGAACGGCCTGGCCGCATCGAAAGGTCTGAGTTCCCGCAATCCTCAGAGGCAATAACCACTAGTAGTTTCGCTTAATTGCAGACGCGAAACTTTCAAAGTCCCCTTCGACTCATCGTCTCCGGGGTTGGATCCACAGGCGACCGCTCATCGCGGACGGAATGAGATTTTGTTCTGGTTCTTCGCGTCCTCTGTGTCCTCCGCGTTTAATTCCGTGGGTTCGATTCTGCGTCTTTGTGACCTTTGCTGCCTTGGTGTAAATCCTCTGCCTCGGAGTGGGTGCGCCCAGCCGACGGATGCGGAAAGCGCGCAAGTTATTTCCTAAACACAGCCCAATCCGACTCCGCCGGTTCCGTTCTGCGTCGGTTTGCCATCACTTTCTCCAGCGAAAGATGACCTGGCTGTGGTCTTTCTCCCGGTAGATTTTCCACGGAGACCATTCGAATACAAAGTCCTTGAGCAGAAACCCGACGACAAGGATCGAGCTGATCGCGCTGACAATGGCGGTCGCACTGAGGTGAATCGGCTTGCTCAGGCCAAATCCCACCAAGGCAATTCCGGCGATCACGCCGGTCATACCCACGGTCGATTCCACGCACATGCAGCGAACAGATCGCGGCGCGTTTGAGGACGGTGACCGGCGTGATTGTCGCAGCAGCCACAGATCGCGGAAAAAGCCTTGGAGCAGGAGCAGCAACGCCTCGCCGGCAATAATTTCCCCGAGTTCGGAGGTGAGGCCCGAGCGTGGAAGGAGGATCACCGCCAATCCGACGGCCACAGGAATTGCGATGAGCTCAAATTTTTCACCAATGGAAAGGGACGTCATCACCATCAGAGTATTTGGGCGGAGTTTTATTCGCAATCGTTCAATGCCTCGCAACTCGCCCGGACTTGGACGGAGGTTGCGGAAGTGGGCTTGCTCGCAACTTCGCGATGCGGCGGCGCCGTTGAGCCTATTTCCGTTCGACGCTTTTAAAGTTCACCCGCCGAATGGCCAAAGCTTAAAGAACTGCAGGAAAAACACCGCTGCAACAATGTAACCGACCGGAGTCAACGATTTCGGTTTGCCCAAACCGAGCGCCAGCACGGCGGCGGAGATCAAACCGAGGCCGATGCCTTCGGCGATGCTGAAGGTAAGTGGAATGGCAAAGATCGTCAGCACAGCGGGCGCGGCAGTTTTGAAATCGCTCATCGGGATTTCGATGACGGACTGCATCATGAAGATCCCCACCACCACCAGTGCCGGTGCGGTCGCCGCCGCAGGCACGATCAAAATCAACGGCGTGAACAACAGCGCGAGCAGGAAGAGTGCGGCCGTGGTGAGCGACGTGAGCCCGGTGCGTCCGCCGGCTTCGACACCGGACGCGGATTCGATGTAGCTGACGACGGTCGACGTGCCGAAAAGCGCACTGGCGATGGTGGCGAGCGAGTCAGCCAGCAGTGCCCGGCCAGCGCGTGGTAACGTGCCATCGGCCGCGAGGAGTCCGGCACGTTTGGTCACGCCGATCAAAGTTCCGATGTTGTCGAACATGTCGACCAACAGCAGCGTGAGGATCAAAGGGAGCGCGGTGGAAAATGCCGCCCAACTGTGCAGGAAATTGAAAGTGAGTTTAAGAAACACCGGCGCGGCGGAATGCGGATACGCGATGAAGCGCGAGGGCAGTTGGGTCACGTGCGCGCCTCCGCCGACCGACACGAAAAGTCCGATCACCGTCACGATGGCGATGCTCAGCACAATTGCGCCCGGCACTTGGCGGGCGACCAGGATGATGGTCAACAAGACGCCAACCAAACACAACGCAACGGGACCCGACGAAAAATCGCCCGCGCCGACGAACGTCGCTGGGTTGGCGACGATTACGCCGCCGTTTTTCAGTCCGATGAACGCGATGAAAAGTCCGATGCCGCAGGTGACGGCGATTTTTAGTGAGTGCGGAATCGCCGCCATGATTTTTTCGCGCACGCCCGAAATCGAAAGGGTTAGAAAAATAATGCCATTGATAAAAACCATGCCGAGCGCCTCGGACCACGGCAGACCTTTGCCGAGACAAATAGTAAATGTGAAGAAGGCGTTGATGCCCATGCCGGGTGCCATCGCGATCGGATAGTTGGTGAGCAGCGCCATCAACGCCGTGGCCATCGCAGCCGTCAGCGCGGTGACGGTGACCAATGCGCCTTTATCCATGCCCGTGGCGGAAAGAATGCCGGGGTTGACCGCGAGGATGTAGGCCATCGCGGCAAAAGTGGTGAGACCAGCCTGCATCTCGCGACCAACGGTCGTGCCATGCTGATCGAGCTTGAAGAGACGGTTTAGCATAAAACGGGTTCCCGGCTTGCGGATTGGGGGTAGAGCCGGCGTAGTAAAAGACGATTTATTCCACCATGCGAGTGATTGACGCTCATGTGCATCTTTATCCGCCCGAAGCAGGGCGCGAGCCAACTGCATGGGCGGCAGCAAACGGCGAAAACCACTGGGCAACTTTGTGCACGCGACGCCGAAAAAGCGGCCGATTGGTCCAAGGGTTTCCGACGGTCAGCCAATTGTTGCACGATATGGATGCCGCCGGTGTCGAGAAAGGAGTCTTGCTCGGCTGGTACTGGGAAAATCACGCGAGCTGCGTCTGGCAAAATTCTTTTTACGCCGAGTGTATCCGGGCTCATCCGGATCGGCTCGCGGCCTTCGTCACGGTTCACCCGGCGGCGGGAGACGCTGCGCTGGTGGAGGTTCGTCGGGCGGTTGATGCGGGGTTTATCGGGTTAGGAGAACTGTCACCGCATTCCCAAGGAGTGAGGTTGGACGATCCCGCCTGGATCAAATTGGTCGAACTAGCGGCGGAGTTGAAATTACCGATAAATCTCCATGTGACTGACCCCGCGTCGGCGCCGTATCCCGGTCGGGTTGAAACGCCGCTGGCCGATTTTGTGGAGATGGCACGCGAATTTCCCCAGACCAAATTCATCCTCGCGCATTGGGGTGGGGGACTGGCTCTCGATCCGGAATGCCGGTCGCTGAAAAATGTTTATTACGACACGGCGGCGTCGCCATTGCTCTACGACGCGGACGTGTGGACGAAAGGAATGCGCGCAGCCGCGGAAGGCCGCGTGATCTTTGGCTCGGATTATCCCCTGATACTTTATCCACGAACCGAAACCGTTCCGGCATTCGCTGGGATTTTAAAAGAGATAAAATCGACCGGCCTCACCGAGCCAGAAATCATCGCGCTCCTGGCCGGAAGCGCCGCCCAACTCTTCACAGGATAAGGCCAATCGGTGGTCGGAACGCTTGCCCCATGCGCCATCATTCGCAGTGGGTCCGATACCTCGAAGCTTGCTTCGGCTTGGTTGGTTGAACGGGTTTGGATGTAGGTTGCACAACTGACGGACGAGTTGGCGACGGTCTTTTCAACAGTAGCCAATCCCATCCTCCCATTTACCCAACTTGAATTTCTCTGTTTTGATCGAGGGTGAGGAATCAGCGGCTTGAAGAAGCGGAGTGAACAGCAGGCAGAGCGCGAAAATAATTTTCATGAGGTAACGGCTAGCCCGCATATTTCATAGCTGAGTGAAAACCGGGCGTGATTTCTGCTTAAGT
>JBEPTW010000030.1:0-30176 GCA_041691855.1 Verrucomicrobiota bacterium
GGGCAGTGAAGGCCGGGTGTTACAAGTGAATCCAACGTCAACGCGCGTTTCGATTTTGCTCAAATTACTGGGCCAGGAAATTCAGATCAGCATGCCCGGCGACCAAGTCATCGGTACGGCTATTTCCGGCGGAAATGTGCCCGCTGGTTTGCGAGCCATCAGTCATCCTGGTGGGAACCGACGCTAGCGGCGTCGGTCGACCTACTGTCGGCAAGCTCCGGATCCATTCGTTCCGGGCAAGTGCGGTAGCATGGCGGAAGACAGCTTCGGGCCTCCTCGTTATCGCGCATCATTCCTTCCCATCTCAGTCAGTCGGTTAACAAAAATGAACAATGCGTCCCTTAAAGCGGCAGGCCTGCTAATTTTACTCACGGGAGTTTGCCGGGCTGAATTTCAAGTGGGCAACGGTGCCCTCCAATTGGATACCTCCCTCACCGGAGTGTATGATTCCAATCTCCGCGCGTCTGTGAACAACATTGAAGATTATTACCTGAGCTTTGATCCGACACTGCGGTACCGCCGTCTCGGCAGCCGGTTCACCACCGACGCATCGGCAGGTTTCAAGTCGCGACACTATCTGGACAATCCCAACTTGAACACGACGGATGCCGACGGGCAAATCGATTGGAAAATGCAGCGGGTCGATGGCCATACCACGGCTGCGGCCCTCGGACTGGCCTATATTGAAAATACGGCCGCCAATCTCGATATCAATGATCTGGTGCGATCGAAGAATTTCACCGCCAATGCCTCCGGCGAAGTACTGGTCTCCGGCAGCAACCTCTTCAGTGCGGGCTTCGACTACCACGACTATCGGCGCAACATTGGCAGCAATCAGGCCGGCTCAAGTACCCGGCTCGGTTATGGCTTCCAAGGATTCACGGACGGAACCCAACTCCTTTTCAATTACGCTTATCAACAAAGCAAATCGATCAACGATGTTTTGGATACCGCGACCATCGACCAAAAAGCCAGCTCGATATCCGCGACTCTCTCCCACCCGATCTACGACGAATTTGTCGGAGGACTCGTGTACGGCTACCGTTGGCTGGATCGCGGTCGAAACGAAGCACTCTTGGGGTTGAATGACCAGCAGGGATCTTTTTATAGCCTCAACCTTCACGGCCCTTTCCTACCCAAAAAGTATTTCCCTAAAACAACCGGCACCTTTCGCCTTTCGTACGAACAGGCCGCTACCCCCGGCTTGAACGATCGAAGCAACGAGCGACTCATCGGAGAAGTGAATGTCTCCTGGGCAGCGCGCGAACATACCACCGTCGCGGTTTTTGCCAGCCGTTCCCAGGATCTTTCCATCAACGACAATACAATCGTCGACGAGAAAGCAGGCGTAAGTTTAGCGCAGGCGATTGGTCAGTTTTGGGATACCACTCTCAATCTCACCTACACCAACGCGGATTTTGTGAATGTCGCCCGCACTGACGACCGCTATGAAGCCCTCGCGGCGGCAACCTACAAAATCACCCGCGTCTGGGCGTCCACTTTCAGCTATCGCTACCTTCGCTCCGAATCAGACATCGCGATCGCCAACTACACGAAGCACGTCGTTTCCGCCACCATCACTTATGCGTTTTAATAAGCTATTTGTGCTCGGCCTTGCGCTCAGCGGATCTTTGTTGCTGGCGCAAACCGATCCTGCCGTCGAGTCGGCGGCCTCGCCCACTCCCGCGACTGATCCTGCGTACCGGCTGAATCTGGGGGACCGCATTGGCGTCTCCCTTTTTGGCGAAGGCGATCTCAACGCCCAACAGATGATTGATCGGGATGGGCTGGTTCGTCTGCCCTTGATCGGCGAACTTTCCGTCGCGGGCCGGACCGTACGCGAAGCCGAAGCCCTGATCGAAGCCGCCTATCAGAAACAGGAAATCCTCAAAGCCCCGCAGGCAACTTTGACGATGGTCGGCTATGCCCCGCGCGAAGTGACATTGCTCGGTGCAGTGCGAAATCCCGGAACGTTTCAATTCCCACCCAACACGGTCAGTCTCGACATCCGCGACGTCATTGCCCGCCAGGGCGGATTTACGCCAGTGGCCAAGGGCGATTCCGTGGCGGTCACCCGCCGGCAGCCAAATGGCAAGGAAGATACGACGGTCATCAACGTCGACCGGATGATGTTTGGACGCACGCGCAAGCGCGATAACGACCCGGTTTTTCTCATTTATCCCGGAGACCGCATCTATGTTCCAGAGCGTCTGTTTTAATTAACTAAATTTAATTTGCGACGCCCCTCGCTTCCTCCGCCATGCCGACCACACCGCCCATGCCCGTAATTCCAGCTTCCAAAACGGAAGCCTTTCGTTTCGCGCCCGCCGATCTGTGGCGCATGTTCAAAGAGCGCTGGATCATCGGGTTTGTCCTCGGGGCCCTCGCCGCCGGACTGATCGTCTACTTCCAACCCGACGACACCGCCATCTATCACACCGAAGCCTCGCTGCTATTTGCCGATCACAAGGATCATGTTCTGAATATCGCAGACGTGGTGGATACAAATCTCGATTCGGCCAGCGCCTTGAGCACGCACGTGGAACAATTGCGCAGCACGGCCTTCTTCGAGTATCTGCTGGTTTCATTTACTCCCGAGGAAACCAAACGGATCGTCGCACCCTACCTCAACCACGCCAAGCCTGACGAAGCTCCTCCCTCCCTCGCCGCCATCATCCGCCCCAACGTTAGTATCTCCATTCGAAAAGGGGGCGCGAACATCATCACCATCGGGATCAACAACCGCGACCCGGAAAACGCCGCGCTGATCGCAAATCGATTTGCGCAAAAATACATCGCTTACAGTCTTGATCGCGCCAGCAGCGGGACAAATTCAGCGATCGTTTTCCTCAGAAATCAGGCGGAAGACGTCCGCCGCCAGGTCGAAGACGCCGAGAAGGCGATGCAGGACTACCGGGCGAAATACAATCTCGCGTCGCTCGGACAAAACCGGGACGTCGTGGTCCAAAAAGTGGGTTCGATTGGCGGCACTCTGGTGAAGATCGAAATGAACGAAATCGAGCTTCAAGGCATTCTCGATAACGTCGATCGTTTCGCGGCCGCCAAACGTCCGCTGACCGATTTACCGCAGATCCTGTCCGTCCCACAGGTTGCACAGGCGAAAGCCACCTTGGAAACGCTCCGCGAACAACGCATTCTGCTTGAAGAGCGGTACCTCGCCCGACATCCGAAAATGAAGGAAAACGAGCTGCAAGCCATCGAGGCCCAACGGCAACTCGACGACGGTATCACGAAAGCCGTAGCCGAACTAAGGACCAACCACGACGTAGCACTTCGGTACGAAAAACAGCTGCGGTCCGAACTGAACGAGGCAGAAGCGAAAGCGCGTGATTTGGACAAGGTCACGGTTGACTATAGTTTCCTCGAACAAAATGTGCAGGCCAAACGCGCCACCTATGCCCGGCTCAGCGAACGCATGAACGAAGCCTCGATTACCGGCCAGATGGATAACATCAACATCCGGGTTTTCGATTCCGCCTGGGTCCCCAGCCTGCCGGCCGGAAATCCACTCGGCATGACATTGATTATCGCAGTGTGCGCTGGCGTCACCTGCCTCGTCGTTTTTCCGATCGCAATCGGTTTGTTCGACACCCGCATTAAGACCACCGGACAAGTGGAATCGGTCCTCGGTCAGAAATTGCTCGGGGTATTATCCCGTATCAAACAACCAAACGCCGCAAAACGCGCCCAGGCTTTCCTGCACGACAAGGATGGTCAGCTGACGGAATCCTACCGCGGTTTGTACAGCGAAATTGAAATCGCTTCGACTCTCGCCTACCCCAAGTCGCTGCTCATCACCAGCAGCGTGCCGAATGAAGGCAAAAGCCTGATCGCCTGCAATCTCGCCTCGGTGTTTTCCTCCCACGGCCGCCGCACGCTATTGGTCGACTGCGATCTCCGCCGTCCCGCCCTCCACAATTATTTTGAGACAGAAGGCAAGGAAGGCTGGATCCAATGGCTGCAACAACCGGCCGGCGAACGTCCCGCCCTTCCCTCCGCGATTGTGAATCTCGCGCCGAGACTCGACCTGCTGCCCGCAGGCACCGTTCCCTCCAATTGCACGCAGATGCTGGAGCAGCTCTCCCACGCCGGAGTTCAAAAACAACTATTGGCGTCATACGATCTCGTGATCTTCGACACTCCTCCCGCCACGATTTTCCCTGACGCGCTACTGCTGGCGCGCAGCTGCCACGAGATGATTTATGTCTGTCTCTTTAGCAGCGTTCGTCTCAACACGGTAAAGCGCGCCCTGACCCACCTGGCCAGTTCCGGTGTTCATTGCCTCGGCGTCATCCTGAATCTGATGCCAGCGAATACCGAATACGGGTACTACAATTACGGCGCAAAATCGGCGAAATATTACAAGACCTACGCCAAACGGAATCCTGCCTGAGCCCGCCCCTGGCCAGCGCAACTCAACTTTGTTTCAGGTGAGTATACCTGTACTTCTTCGACGTTTGTCCGGGGGCCTCCTCGCCACGGCCTTGATCGCTGGGCCGTTGAACTACGCGTCCATCCGTCCGGCTGGGATGTGGTTCCTCATCGACCTGCTCGGTGCCGCTGCGTTCTGTTGGGCGACGGGACTCGTTCTGGAACGGCGCATTCCCGCGACTCCTCTTCCCGTCGCAATCGGGCTGTTTGCATTGATGATCGCAGCCTTGTTCTGGCTTTCGGACTTCGCCTCGGCGACCTCCGCCACTGAATTCACCCGCGTTCATCTCGTGAAAATAATCGCCCGATGGCCGCACAGCGTGGTGGATTTTGATCAAGCGACCGTCATCGCCCTTCACGCCGGATTCGGACTCGCCCTATGGATTACCTGCGATCTTGCCCGCGACCGCCTCTGGATGTTTTTATTTTCCGCCGTCCTGTGCGCGACCGGGGTCGCCACCGCTCTCCTGGCCATTGCGCAGAACATCACCCATGCGACGGGAATTTATTGGCGGGCCGACGGCGCGATGCCGGGCAGATTTTGGGGACCGTTTTTTCACCACACGTCGGCGGGAGCCTATCTCAATACGGTCTGGCCCCTCGCCGCCGGATTTGTCCTCCTCGCCACGCGCCATTGTTTTTCGCCACCGACGAGGAGGGCCGTGCTCATTTCTGCCAGCGTCGTTCTCATGCTCCTCCTCGGCGCTCACACGACCCATATTTCGCGCTTTCCCCAGTTCGCGGCAGTTATCGTTGGTCTGATTTTCGCCCTGAGATTTTTCCGGATGGACTTTATTCGCTTCAGACCGATGGCGCTCCTCGTCCCGGTTGGAATTGTTGCCATCGCAGTTTGCGCCGGTCGCACCGATGAAATTGTCCGACGATGGCGCCTGCTCAACTTCGCACCGGCTCAGGCCGCCCACGCGGTTCCTCCGGAAAGCACGTGGCCAAAACTGGTGCGTGACGATCTATTAATTCCCAATATCTACGATTCAGGAACATGGGGTGACCGGGGCGAAGCCCAATGGACCGCCCTGAGTGCCATCGCCGCCCGGCCATTGGAAGGCCACGGTCCCGGCCATTGGTCCGATGCAGCCAGCCGCTACAGTTCCGATCCTTACGTCCGCAGTTTTTATTTGTACCTGCAATTCGTCCACGATGATTTTCTGCAAACTTGGACTGAGTGGGGCGCGGCCGGTTTCGTCTGCTTGGTCACGTTGCTACCGGGCTCCATCATTGCGGTCAGCCGAAGCGAACCCTTCGCCGATGAAGCGGTCTCCATTCTGGGACTCTGTGCCGCCGCTGGCCTGACCATGGTCCTGCTTCAATCGCTATTGGATTTCCCGCTGCAAATCCCCGCGATCGCGCTCAACGCCAGTGTCCTCGCCGGACTCGGGTGGAGCACAGTTTCCCGCCAGGGTCCCTTGATTTTCCTGACATGAATAGAAATATGAATCCACCGATTCCGCGTATAATTCTCCGTCCCAACCAAGCTTGGTTGCGGATCGATTGGCGCGGCATCGTCCAATATCGTGATCTCATTGGGGAGCTCGTGATGCGGGACTTCACCGCAAAATATAAACAGACCCTGTTGGGACCGCTGTGGTCGGTGATCAATCCGCTGCTTACCACGCTCGTCTTTACGCTCTTGTTCGGACGCGTGATGCGTATTTCCCCCACGGGTTTGCCTCCTCTTCTTTTTTATCTCTGCAGTTTACTGGGTTGGACCTATTTTTCAAACGTCCTCAGCTCAACGGGCAATTCGCTGACAAATAACGCCAGAATCTTCAGCAAGGTCTATTTTCCACGCCTGATTCCGCCGCTCGCGATGACCATTTCAAATTTGGTCGGCTTTGTCATCCAGTTCCTTTTCTTTTGTTGTGCCTATGTCTACTTCCGCTTCTTCACCGAAGCGAGTGCGAGCCTGTCCCTCGGACCATCCGTGCTGATTTTTCCGCTGCTCATCGTCCACATGGCGCTCCTCGGGCTCGGCGTGGGGCTGATTATTTCTTCGCTCACGGCAAAATACCGCGATCTCAACAACCTCATGATCATTTTGGTGCAGCTCTGGATGTATGCGACTCCGGTGATTTATCCGCTGTCCAGAATTCCCGAAAAATGGCGCTGGGTATCCCACCTTAATCCCATGACCGCCGTCGTCGAAACCTTGCGCCACGCGTTTCTGAATACCGGTGAATTCGCGGTTACCAGTTACTGCCTGTCATTGGGCATGAGCGTCGTAATTTTTCTGGTCGGAATTTTATTTTATCAACGTGTCGCACGCACCTTTGTCGACACAGTCTGAAAGATTCGCCCGCAATTCACTCTCACGAAATTAATCAATGACCGCTCCCATCATTTCCGTCCGCGGCGTCTCCAAGCGTTACAATCTAGGCCATATTGGCATGACCACCTTCCGCGAGGAACTACACAATACGTGGAATCGCTGGCGGGGGCGCTCCGCCAAAAACTCAAAATCGCCCCATGAATTTTGGGCGCTAAACGATATTTCATTCGATGTTCAGCCGGGCGAAGTGATCGGCATGATCGGCGGAAACGGCGCGGGAAAATCCACGCTGCTTAAAATCCTCAGCCGCATCACGGAACCCACCAAGGGCGAAATCGAACTCGGCGGTCGCATCGGCAGTTTATTGGAAGTTGGAACCGGGTTTCATCCCGAGCTCAGCGGAAGAGACAACGTCTTCCTCAACGGCTCCATGCTCGGCATGAAAAAGGGCGAGATCCGCTCCAAGTTCGATGCGATCGTCGAGTTCGCGGAAGTTGGAAAATTCATCGATACACCGGTCAAACGCTATTCGAGCGGCATGTACGTGCGCCTGGCTTTTGCCGTCGCGGCCTTCTTGGAACCGGAAATTCTGATCGTCGATGAGGTGCTGGCCGTCGGGGATGCGCAATTCCAACGCAAGTGCATCAACCGCATGCAGGAAATCTCCCAGGATCAGGGACGCACCATTCTTTTCGTCAGTCACTCCATGCCCGCCATCCGGCGCCTGTGCAAACGTTGTGCCGTGCTTGAAAAGGGAAAACTACTTGGCATCTATCCGATCGCCGAGGCCGTGGAGCTTTACAGCCGCAAAGTGAACCCGTCCGCATGTGACGTCGACGTGCGCGAGTACAAACGCGACCCGGCCGCCAACGGTAGCGTCTGCCGGATCACCCGCGTACGCGTTCTCGGGGATCGTGGCCTTTGCTTTAACGAACCGCTGGAACTCGAATTAGAAATCGAAGCCCCAGAGATGATCGAGAAAGTAATGCTCGGTTTTGGTTTCGACACAGTGGAGGGACAGAGAATTCTCACCCTCGACAGTGACGCGGACGGGCGAAATTTTTCACTCACGACCGGGCAAAATCGGGTCCGGCTCCGACTACCCGCGTTGCCTTTGCATCCCGGCAGATATTATTGTTCAGCGGCCGTTGGCTTGGGCCGCGTCTATTATGATATCGTCGACGGATTCGCCCTCTGGGAAGTCCGTCCCGGTCGCGACGACTGGGAAAGCGACCGTCGTTTCGGCGGATGCCGTCTTCTGCCGCAGGTTTCCGTCGAGAATTTTTCTCCCGTCTGTTCCTGAGTTCGAAATTTGTGGAAGCGCCGGATACGGATCCGGCATCACCTCTCCCCAATGGATCAACCGCTGACCATCATCATTTGCAGTCACAATCCCCGGCGGGAATACCTTTCCGAAACGCTGGAAGCTTTGCGCACCCAAACCGTCCCGGCTTCGCGATGGAACCTCCTGTTGATCGACAACGCTTCCACTGAACCGCTGGCGGGCTGGATCAATCTCGGCTGGCATCCCACCGCCCGAATTCTGCGGGAGGAAAACCTGGGCGTGGCGCACGCGAGACACCGGGCGTTCACGGAGGCACGAGCCATGGGGGCCGGCATGATTCTCTTTGTCGACGACGACAATATCCTCGATCCCGATTATCTTGAACGCGGCGCGGAGATTGGAGCAGCGTGGCCGCAACTCGGCTGCTGGGGAGGACAATTACTGCCCCGTTACGCTGTTCCACCGCCGGCATGGACTAAAAACTATCTCAACTACCTCGCCATCTATCCCCTCGCGACGGACCTCTGGTGCAATTCCGTGAAATCCTACAGTATGGTTCCGCCCACCGCTGGGTGTTTCCTGCGCGGCCCCGTCTGGCGTCGGTACTTGGAGTTGATCGAACAGGATTCGCGGCGCCTTCATCTCACGCGTTCCGAAGACATGGATCTCGCGCTCACTTCAACCGATCTCGGTTTGGGCGTAGGACGATTTCGAAAACTAAAGCTCACCCACCTCGTATCGGCCAACCGTTTGACCCCGGAATATTTCGAGAACCTCTTGGAAAGCACGATGGTGGGAACGGGAATGATGGAATACATCCGGTACGGGCGAATTCCGGCGCTGTCGAGCCGGAGCACCCTCGATCGCGCACTGCTGAAATTACGCACGTGGCGCTTGGCGGAACCGATGCGTTCTTTTGTCCGGGCCGAACTGCGAGGAAAGAATGCCGCACGACGGATCGTGCTTGGGTGGGACGCCACGGCGCCCCGCTCCTCCATCCGTAATCTACAACCAGCCGGCCTCACCGCCTGAAGCTCGGTCAGCCGTATCCGAATGACCATTGCATCCTCCAGTTTCTCCGTGTTGATTCCCGCCTATCGGGCCGCAAAAACCATTGGGGCCACATTGCAGTCGGTCGCAAACCAGACGCTTTGTCCCAAGGAAATTTTGATCTACGAGGACGGTTGTTATGACGATCTTGCGAAGGCCGTCACGGAATTCGCCGAATCATCGCCCTGTCCCGTCCGCCTGTTGAGCTGCCCCTTAAACGGCGGCGTGTCGCGGGCGCGCAACATTTTGCTTCGCGAGGCCGCCGGAGAATTTATTGCGTTTCTCGATGCCGATGATCTCTGGTCATCCGATCATCTTTCCCGCGCCGCAGAAGCCTTTGCGGCGGGAGCCGACGTCGCATTTTCCGGCGTAACCTTCATTGACGGGTCCGGCCGCGAAATCTTCGGCGAAGCAGAGCCGTCCGCCGAGCAGCTCGCCGATATCGCCCCGTCGATGTTTCGTTATAACTTTGTGCAGTGTACCTCGACGCTCAGTCTGCGGCGGACTTGGATTGGTCGGGTGGGAAATTTCGACGTGGCGCTGTCCCACGGCGAGGATCTGGACCTGTGGTTGCGCCTGCTGGCGGCGGGCGCGGTCTGGCGATACACGGGCCGGTGCAGTTGCACTTACCGCAAACACGCCACCAGCGCGATGGGCCAGACGCTTCTGGTCGTCGAACGGATGGCCGCATTTTATGAAAAACATCTCTCCAATCCGCTTATTCCCCGTGCGACGCGCCGTGGCGCCCTGATCGACAACCGTCGCACGCAAGCCCGTCTGCATTGGAGAAAACGACCTTCTGCGGCCGCCGCCGCCCTTCGCCGCCTCGTCCGTTTGCAGCCGTGGAACCCGGTTTATCTGTGCGCGTTGCCGGGAGTGTTGATGTGGTCGCTTTTTTCCGGACGACAAAAAACTGCGGCAAGTCCGGTCCGCGGTCGCTCCTCCCCATAAACTTTCCCTCCACCGCCATGAAGATTTACGCCAGTGCCTGCGGAACGTCACCACGGACAATCGAGTACGACATGTTGTGTCGACTCCACGCCCTGAGCACCCCGCGCTCGCATGAGTGGTGCGAAAATCCCGAGGAGGCCGATATTATTTTTCTGACGAATGCCCAGAAAACGTGGGGTTCCGAACTGGAAAAGCATCCGCTGCCCAAGCGTTTTCCAGAAAAAAGTTTCGCCCTGAGCGAACAATGGGAGCCGCCCTTTCTCCTCGCCGGAATTTACGCCAATGCCCCCCGCTTTCCTTTTGGTCGGGGTCGTTTTCGGACGGGTTCCTATGCCCTGCATCATCCGGACTTTCGCAACGCGTTTGTCGACGCCTACGACTATTACGCAGAAATCCACCGACGCTCACCCGATCTTCTCGCCTCGTTCCTGGGCCGCAACTGCCACCCCGTGCGCGAGCGGCTCTTCGCCATGAGCTTCCCCAACGATGAGTTTTTGGTGGAAGACACCAGCGCCTTCAACGCCTTTACCCGCACCACGGAGGGAAAACTGGAAAGCCAACGTCGATACTTCGAACTTTCCCTCCGCTCAAAATTCATCCTTTGCCCGCGCGGCGCCGGCCCAAACTCAATCCGGCTTTTTGAAGCGCTTAAGCTGGGCATTGCTCCGGTGATAATTTCCGACGCGTGGATTCCCTGCGAAGGCCCGCAATGGGAAAAATTCGCCATTTTCATCGCTGAAAAAGACGTCGATCAGACCGGCGAGATCGTGAAAAAATCCGAACCCGAATACCTCGAAAGGGGAAAGCTCGCCCGCCAAACCTACGAGAATTTTTTCTCACCGGAAACCTACTTCAACTATCTCGTGGATTCGGCCACTTCGGCCCTCCAGTCACGCGTGGTTCCCGAGCGTTTGTTTGTTTCACTGTGGCCCGCCTATCGTCTGCTGCGGGGAGTCAAGCGACGCACGCGAAAACTCGTCGGAATAAAATGAATTCCACGCTCAATCCTTTACCGACCCCGCGCCCGGTCACGCCGCCTCCGACGTCTGTCGGTCCAGTCCCCTTGGTCCTGATCGGTTGCGGGGCGGTTAGCCGGCTGTTTTATCAGCCCGCCATCCTCGAATTGATCGCGCGCAACGAAGTGCGCTTGGCCGCCGTGGTCGACCCGCTGGAGCATGCACGCGTCACCTTGCTGGAAAAACTTCCCTCCGCCCAAAGCGTGAACGATCTGCGTCAGGTCGAAGCGCCCGCCGGCAGTCTGGCGATTGTCGCCTCGCCCCCTCGTTTTCATTCGGCCCATTGTCACGCTGCGCTTGAACGCGGATGGCACGTGCTGTGCGAAAAACCCATGGCCACGACCGCGTCGGATTGCGCGGCGATGACCGCAGCGGCCGAGGCCGCCGACCGCATTCTGGCGGTGGGACTCTACAAACGCTTTTTTCCCAGCAGCGACTATCTGCGCGGACTCTGCCAGGGCGGCGCGCTCGGCCGCCTGCTCTCGTTCGATTTGCAGGAAGGCGGCCCCTTCACTTGGCCCGCAGCGTCGCCTTCATTTTTCGTCAAAAGCGAAACCCCTGGCGGCGTGTTGCTCGATATCGGCGTGCACGTGCTCGACCTCCTGCTCTGGTGGCTCGGCGATCCGGCGTCCTTCGACTACGCCGACGACGCGATGGGCGGACTCGAAACCAACGCCGTGTTGAAACTCGCCTATGCCAGCGGCGCAAAAGGAAAAATTCACCTGAGTCGCGACTGGACCACCCGACAGCTGTACTCGTTTGAATTCGAAAGGGGTTCCGTTGAGTGGACGGTTAACCAAGCGAACGCCATCACCGTTCAACTCAAGGGCCTTCCCGCTTTGCAAGGAACTCTCGTCGATTCTCTCGCGGTTCCCGCATACACCAATCCCCAGTGTTTTATCGCGCAGCTCCAAAACGTCGTCGCCGCCGTACGAGGCCAAGCCGTGGTCCGGGTGAACGGACGTGATGGCGAACGCGTCACGCGCCTGATCGAAGACTGTTACGTCAATCGCCGCCTGCTTAACCAACCCTGGCTCGAACCGGCGGAAGCCGCGCGCGCCCTGCAACTCGCCCAACGACCATGAAAGTAGCAGTCATTGGCGCCGGTGGCTTCATCGGCAATCGTATCGTGGAGCAATTGCACCTAGGCACGAATCATCAAGTCGTACCGATTGTCCGCAAACCTTACCGGCTCGCCCTCCCCGCGCGGTTCGAGGTGGAATGGCGGCTCGGCGACGCGTTAAATGCAGATTCGCTCGCGACCGCGCTCACAGGTTGCGACGCCGTCATCCACGCCGCACTCGGCGATCCGCGCCAGATCGAAGCCATGCCGACCATCCTGTGCGCCACCGCCGCCACGGCCGGCGTGAAACGATTGGTCTATCTCAGCACCGCGTCGGTGCATGGTCAGGCTCCGGCGATTGGCACCAATGAATCCTCCCCGCTGCACACTGCCCACAGCATGGACTACAACAATGCAAAGGTTCGGGCTGAACAGAATTTCTTCCACGGCTGCGCCCAATGGCAGATCACCGGTTTTGCGCTCCGACCGGGAGTGGTTTACGGCCCGCGCTCACGTTGGATCACGGATCTAGCCCAGGATCTTCGACTCGGCCAAGCCTGGCTGTTCAACGGCGGCTCCGGCATCTGCAATAGCATTTACGTCGATAGTCTTGGCGGCGCCGCCATCGCCGCTCTCACCGCGCCGGCGGGCGTGGCGGGACCGTATTTGGTCGGGGATAACGAAACGGTGACGTGGCGGGATTTTTATCACGCGATCGCCAACGGACTGGGACTCGATGCCTCCGCGATCCGCGCGGTGGAGCGACTTCCGACCTTCCAACGCTCCACCGGCGAAAAAATACAGCGCGTGGTTGCCAGCCGCGCTGTCCAACGACTGCTGCCGCTCATTCCCGGCGCGTTGAAACGCACGACCAAACAGCTCCTCGCCGCCACGCAGATTCCGCCGCGTCCCAACGCCTGGAGTCTTCCTTCGCGGCCGGCTCCGCGCATGACTGAGGAACTAGCGCTCTTGCAGCAATGCGCCTGGAAGTTTCTCCACGCAAACGCGGCCGAACGGATCGGCTATCAACCTCGCGTCAGCTTCGACGAAGCCATCACCCGAAGTCTCGCGTGGTTCGCCTTTGCCGAAGGACGCGCCTGAGCGACCCTCCGTCGACCCGGTGAATTTAAAATCTCGCTGCCCCCGATGAAAACCGACGCACCCCTCTTCCCCGCAATCCGGGAAACCACTGCGGCTCTTCCGGAGTCTTCGCCCAACCATGGCCGCAAAAACGGGGTGGCCAGCGCAAGAATTGCGCGCGCGCTGACCTGGTGGCAGTCAGTCGCATTCGATCACTGCAGGATACTGTTACCCCAATTTACTTTCAGCCGGGGCAACTCCTCCCTCTGCCAAATTTACCGTCTCTCGTTGGAAGAAGGCGAGCCGCGCACGATGGCCGGTGCGTGGACGCGTATTCTTGCCCGTCCTCTTTTCGCCCTCGTAGCACTTCGGCAGATACAGACCTATCTGCGCCGCTACGGTGGTTTTGTAAAAAAGACTTACCACGTTTCCCGCCTGCAACAATTGCGGGATCTCTGGCATTGCGCGTGGCGGCAAAATCAATGTCCCCGCCATTACTACTGGCGAAAATTTTATTTAATTCCCGACCGGGCCGACTGGCTGCTCAATCTCGAACATCGCCAGATCAACACGCTGCTGAACCACCTCAACCGCAATCTACCGATCACGCAGGCGACCAACAAGGTGCTGTTTTATCAGCATTGTGTGACGCGCGATCTTCCCACTGCCGCGGTATTAGCGACGTGGGACAATGAGGGACAATTGGTCGGCACCGCACCCGCTCCCGCGACTGCCGACGTTTTCCTCAAGCCCACCTCCGAATTCGGTAGCGTCGGCATCATGCCCATTGTCTATCATCGCGAAACGAACACGCACCAGTTGAACGGCACTAACTTGGAGTGGCCCGAACTATTGAAAGCGATTGCGGGCATGGTTCAGGTCGATCACCGGCCGATGCTATTGCAGCATCGCCTGCAGAATGCCCCGCGCAACGCAGTCTACGGCGACACCGATATCTGCAATGCTCGCATTATCACCGGTTGCGCACCCGGAGACTCCCCGGAAGTCATCGGCGGATTTGTCCGGCTCCCCTCCAGTCTCACCACCACCGGTCACGACCGGAACATCATGATCGCCAGCATCGACGTGGCAACCGGGCGAATGGAACCCGGCCGTTTCCGCGAGACCATGCTCGGCGATTTTCCCGTTCACCCGGACACCGGCACGAAAATTGCGAATCAGATTTTCTCCGGCTGGGAAGAAATGAAGGCGCTCGCGATTCGCGGTCACCGCACCTACCCGTGGATGCCTTTCGTGGGTTGGGACGTCGTCGATACCACTGACGGGGTGTTGTTACTCGAAGCCAATGCCTACTGGGGCGGTGACAGCGTGCAGCTGCCGGGTGCCACGCCTCTGGGTAAAACTCGGTTCGCCGAGATCTATCTGAAACATTTCGAAACTTTCTACGGGCCCAATACGCCCGTCCATCGTTTTACCACAGAATGACCCGACTCTGGAATCTCCCTGTTTTCAGGTTAATCTCGACTGATCGCTGTCGGGTGGCCGCGCCGTGGTTCGCCTGGACGCACGGTCGCGACGATGGATCGTTCTTGCGCCGCCGGGCGAACGCGCTCGAACGAAAAAAACTGGGAGCCACCAACCCACTGGAGCAAATCCCCGCCGCCTGTCTCTACCTCGCGATCAGCCTGCCCCGGATTTTCTGGGCGCTCCGACGCTGGGGTCGCAGCCTTCGGACCGCTGATCGCGTTCCCTATCATCGGCAATTTATCGACCTTTGTTTTTGCGCGTGGCGTGCCGGTCTCCGCCCTCAGGTTTACTATTTCCTCGGACTGCACCGCCGTCCCCGTATCGCGTCGTGGTTGCATGTCATCGATCCGTCCGAGCTGCACCATTTGCAGCGGGACGCCTCGCCCGCTGATCTCAATGCCCTCGAGGATAAAATCCGGTTCACCGATCGTGCCCTCAAATGCTGCGTCCGCACCGTGCCCGTCCTCGCCGTCTGGAACAACGGGCAGGAAATCTCCCGTACTGACTCGGCAGCGCGCAATCAGGATCTTTTTGCCAAACGTTCCCTCACCTACAGCAGCACCGGTATTTTTGGACTGCGCTACAATTCCAACACGGGAAAACATCACGACGATGCATCGTCTAAATCCGGCCCGCTCCCGGAACTGCTCTCCTCTATTTCGCGAGGGACCACGCTAATGGTTCAACCATGGTTGAAAAATCATCCCGACCTGAATGGTTTTTCGGTTTCAGCTTTGTGCAATTATCGCATCGTCTCCGGACGCCATCCGGATGGTCGGGTGGAAATCCTCCTCGCCGCCCTGCGCTTTCCCCTGAAAAGCCAACTCACCTGCGCCGAACACGACACCACGCTTTGCGCCGCGGTCAATTTGATCAACGGCCGGCTCCACGCCGCCGAATCCAAGCACCCGGGTTTGAGCCGGCTGACGCGACACCCGGTGAGCGGACAGATCATCGAGGATTTCCTCGTTCCGCGCTGGACCGAAATGGTCGCCGATGTCATCGCTGCCCACGCCCATTGGCCCGAATTTCCATTTATCGGTTGGGACGTATCCGATACCTCCGACGGTATTTTTTTTCTGGAAGGCAGCTGCCTGTGGGGTGGATTTCTCGCCCAAATGTCCGGTAGCCGGCCACTCGGGCTGACTCCTTTTGCCACCATTTATCAAGCGAACCTCGCCCAACGCGAGGCACCGACAATTTGAAATTTCCCGTGTCCCGAAAATTAAAAAACACCCTGAAACGAATCCGCGGCTGGTGGCTGCGCCACACGCGCGGATCGGATGTTTCCATCTCAGGTAAAAACCATCGCATCCTCTGGAACGACTCGCGACTCAATCATTGTCGCGTGGAGATTTCGGGTGAAAACAACCGGCTCGAAATCGGCGAAGGTGCGATCTTGTGGAATGCAAAAATCCAACTCACCGGCAGCAATGTATTCTGCCACATCGGCGCTCGCACCCGAATCCGCGGAGGGTCGTTGGTCGTGACCGATGACAACAGCCGCCTGGAAATCGGTGACACAACCACCATGACCGGTCCCGTGATCGTCGCCCAAGGCGGCGCCCGCGTCATCGTCGGTCGGGACTGCATGGTGGCTTATGGCTCGGACATCCGTTGCAGCGATGGCCACAGTGTGATCGACCACGCATCAGGTGAAACGCTCAATCCCGCGGCTGACGTGGTGATCGGAAATCATGTGTGGATCGGAATTCACAGCCAGATTCTCAAGGGACTGACGATCGCCGATCACGCCATTGTCGCCGCACGTTCGGTCGTCACCCGGTCAGTGGCCGGTGGCACCGTCGTGGGAGGCAATCCCGCGAAACTCCTTCGCACCGGTGTCACCTGGGATCGTCGGCAGCCGGTAAAACGCCAGTCGCTTTAAGAAAATCTGCCAAAGAAAGCCCGCCACCCGATTGTTAATTTAATGAGTTCTCCTTTGATCAGCATTTGCATTCCCGCCTACCAGGCAGATCGCTATCTCGCGACGACCCTTGCTGCGGTCGGACACCAGACATACCCGAACTGGGAGTTGATCGTGGTCGAGGATGGATCGCATGATCGCACGGAGGAAATCGTGAGCACTTTTGCCGCCACCGTCAGCCAAAGCGTGCGCTTCCTTCGCCACGAAAAAAATCGCGGCTTGCCGGCCACCCGCAACACCGGGATCGAAGCCGCCTTGGGCAACTGGGTGGCGTTGCTCGATAGCGATGACCTCTGGAAACCAGAGCATCTCGAATCGCTGGTGCGACAAATCAGTCGCGATCCATCCGCCGATCTCGTCCACGCCGGCTCCATCCTCTTTCAAAGCGAGAGCGACAAGATCCTCGAAATCCGCGCGCCGTCCCCCGAGATGACCGCCAACTTTCCCCACTCCTTGTTTGTCGGACACTACATCATCCAACCAGCTTCGGTTTTATTGCGTCGCAAACTTTGGGAAAAAGTCGGCGGCTTTGATCCCGCGTTTCGCTATGTCGAGGACCGCGACATGTGGTTGCGTTGTGCACGTGCCGGCGCCCGGTTTGTCTACACCGGCGAGGACACCTGCCTTTATCGCAAGCACACGGCCGCGCTCTCCACTCACGCCCCGGAAATGGCCGAAGCGGCGGCGGCAGTTTTTGACAAGCACCTGGATTGGGAGGCGATCCCGCAAGATCTCCGCCGGCGCCTCGCCGCCGAAACCTGGGCGGCGGCCGGCAAACTCCGTCAGCGAAAACAACCCGGACTGGCCCGGCGCAATTTTCAACAGGCCTGCGCCACCGACTGGCGTCTCGACTGGTGGTTGCGCGCCCAAGCCTGCGCCTTGCTGGCATTTTTTCGTCCTTCCACCGGAGCCATCTCCCCGTGAGCGTCACCCTCTGCACTATCTTTGAAGGCGACTATCATCTCGGCACTGCCGCGTTGTTGAACTCGTTGCACCGTGCGGGATTTACCGGAACGTTCGTTTGCGGTTATCGCGGAGCACGTCCCGCGTGGGCCGGTCATACGGCCGGCCTCGCTCCCATCCGCGTTCGCTGGATCGAAATCACGTCTCCGTTTCATCTGACCAATTACAAACCGGTCTTCATGCGTTCGTGTCTCCACGTCCACACCCCGGAAGCCACGGCCATTGGTTATTTGGACCCCGATATTGTCGTGAAGGCGCCGTGGCCGGTGATGGAGCGCTGGATACAGGGAGACGGCGTTGCACTCTGCGAAGACATCAATGCAAGTTTTCCCGCCGGTCATCCCTATCGATTCGCGTGGAATGATTTTTTCGCCCGGCATCAGCTGGAGCCCATCCGTTCCCTTGAGCGCTATTACAATGCAGGTTTCGTCGCAGTAAATCGTCAGAACGAAAAACTGCTGATCCGCTGGGAAAAGCTGATCGAACTCGCGAAGGCGGAACTGGGTTCGCTCACCGCGCTCAAGCATTCCGGCCCCGAAGCACTGTTCCACACCACCGATCAGGACGCGTTGAACATGGCCCTTCTCTTCGAACCGGTGGCAATCCACGCCGCGGGGCCCGAGGGCATGGATTTTTTACCAGGCGGCCATTTACTTTCGCACGCCGCGGGTGGTCGCAAGCCGTGGCGCGGAGGATTTTTGCTGGAAGCGCTTTCGGGTCGCCCGCCCGGCACCGCCCAAAAACAATTTCACCGCTACGCCGATTCACCCTTGAGCGTACTTCCCGCCGCCAAACTATCCTGGCGCCGTTTTGAACTGGCCGCTGCCGCGCTCGTGGGACGCTTCTATCGCCGCGCATGAAGATCGTATTCATCTGCGCGTCCGCCGAACCGGGTCGCGATGGCGTTGGCGACTACACCCGTCGACTCGCGGCCGCGTGCGCCGAACTCGGTCATCGCTGCCTGATTCTCGCGCTGAACGATCGCCACGTGAATGCGTCGTCCACCGAACTTCACGGCGATTCCCGCACCATCTGCCGCTGGTCCTCCGCCCTGCCGTGGTGGGTGCGGATCGCGGCGGCCAAAGACCGGATCAGTCGCTTTGAACCGGACTGGATCAGCTGGCAAATGGTCAGCTACGGCTATCAACCCAAGGGAATTCTCGGCCCGGAGATCATGCAGCTCGCGACGGAACTTCGGGCTCCTCGGATGCATGTGATGTTACATGAAATCTGGATCGGACTCGCGCAGGGCGATTCGCTCTGGTCGCGCATCACCGGCTGGCGACAGCGGCGCGCGCTGCTCCGTTTTTTGCGCATCGCCGCGCCCGACCAGTTAAACACCTCCAATCAAACTTACGTCGCCGCGCTCGGCCAACACGACTGCATCGCTTCCGTCCTTCCGCTGTTCAGCAACATCCCGATCGCGCCCGCTTCACCCGCGCAATCCGAAAAATTACTGGCGCGACATCTGCCTCCACCAGTCAATCACCGCGAACGTCTCGTTGGCATTACGTTTGGAACGCTCCACCGGCAATGGCAACCCGCCGCCGCCGCCCAGCTCCTGAAATCAACCGCCAAGCGACAAAACCGCGATGCGGTCCTGCTCGCGATTGGGCGCATCGGTCCTCACGGCGCCGCCATTCTCGAGCAGATAAAATCCGCCGGAATCACCGTGGCCGTCACGGGCGAACTCCCGGTCGAAGAAGTTTCCGGACTCCTGCAAGCGGCCGATCTCGGAATTGCCCCTCATCCCACCGCCCTCATTCGGAAAAGCGGCGTAGTCGCCGCCATGCTCGATCACGGATTGCCCGTGCTGATGCCGCGCGACGATTGGCATCTTCGCAATGGCCCGACGCCTGACGATGCCCGCGAACCGCGACTCGCCCGGCTCGCAGATCTGTCCGAAGCCTCCACGGACGCTTGGCTGAAGCACCGTCAGTCTCCTGACGACTCTTTCCCCCACACGGTCGCGCGCTTTCTGGAGGAACTCTCCTCATAATGAACACTCTTTTCTACGCGCCCCAAATGGCGGCTTATGGCGGGATGGAACGCCACCTCTGTTCCCTCGCGGCGCTGACGGCGCAGCGTGGCCATCGCGTGACCCTGCTCACCACCAGTAATTCACTGGGAGAGGATCTTCGCGCCGAAATCGATCATCCATTCATTTCGCTGCACGAACTTCCCGCCGCCCGAAACCACGCAGGAAAAATCCGCAAACTTCGGTGGCTGCTCTCGGAGGTAATAACAGCCCGCCGCCAATCCTGGGACTTAATTTATACCAACGGACAGAGCGCGCTTGCCCGCGTGGTCTGGCATGCCGCCGGCGAATCGGCGCGGCGGGTGCATCATCATCACACCGCCGCCGATGGCGGAGAACAGGCGACGTGGTCGGGCGGATTCCGCCGCGTGTTGCGCGACGCCAGCGAACTCGTCGCCTGCAGCCGCGCCACCCGCGATGCCATCAATCACGCCGTGAAGCGCACCAATACCGTTTATCTTCCGTATCTCACGCGTTGTCCGGTGTCCGCCGAATCCGTCCGGAACATCGAACCGCGCGCCACGCTGAATTTTGGTTTCATGGGCCGCCTGATCAGTGAAAAAGGCATCGATGCAATTTGCCGGCTGAGTGCCGATCCGACCCTCGCACATATCACCTGGCACCTGCACGGTGCGGGCAAGGATTACCCGCCGGAATTTTTCCGCGCGTGGCCCCGGATCGTTTACCACGGAGCCTATGTCGGCACCGCCGCCCAAGCCGCGGCGTTCGCCCAACTCGATGCCGTCGTGCTTTTCTCCGTCCACAACGAAGGCATGCCGCTGAGCCTGATTGAAGCCATGTCCGCCGGTCTGCCGTGGATCGCGACCGATCGCGGTGGCACCCGGGAACTCGCGGTCAGCCCGGCGAATTGCGCGGTGGTTTCCCATCCGGCGAGCGACGTGGATCTCCGTAATGCCGTCAACGAACTCAGCGCCCGCATTCACGAAGGGGTCACGTCCCGCGTGGCGCAACGCGATGCCTACGACAAAAATTTTTCCCCGTCCGTGGTTGGGCGTCGTTGGATGGAATTCATCGAAGGTCATCTTCCCGCCTCGTCGTCGCCGACCGCGGCCAACTTGCTGCCCGTCTCCTCTTCCGTCTCATGATCCTCTTCGCTCATCCCACCGGCAACGCCAACGTCCGTCACGCCGCCCTCGCTCTACACCGCGCCAATCTGCTCGGTGAATTTTGGACCTGCCTCAATTACCGGGATCAATCCATTCTCAACCGTTTCCTTCCGTCTCCATTGATTCGCCAGCTGCGCCGCCGCACGAACCCACAGGAATTGCAGCCTTATCTGCATACGTTTCCATTTCGGGAATTGATGCGTCTGCTCGCACCGCGCGCCGGCTTGAATGATTTGGTCCGCCATGAAACCGGAATGTTCAGCGTCGATTCCGTTTATCATTCGCTCGACCGTCACATCAGTCGCCGGCTGGCCGATCCGCAGTTTGAAGCCGTCTACGCTTACGAAGACGGAGCCGAACACGCTTTTCGCGCCGCGTCGCGGTTGGGTCGGCTCGCTTTTTATGATTTACCGATCGGTTATTGGCGCGCCGCACGCTCGATCCTTACCGAGGAAGCGGCGCTCAAACCCGACTGGGCGATCACGCTCAATGGCAATAAGGACAGTCAGGGCAAAGCGGATCGCAAGGATACCGAGCTCGCTCTCGCCGATGTGGTATTTGTCGCCAGCAGCTTTACCCACCGCACCTTGGAATCGGCACCGTCGTTCAGGGCTGCCGTCGTGGTGACGCCCTACGGCGCACCTGACCTTCCGCCGGTTCCACCCAATGCCGCGAGCCGTCCTCCAGGAGAAAAACTGCGCGTGCTCTTCGTGGGTTCGCTGGGCCAACGCAAGGGATTGAGCTACCTGTTCGACGCCTGCCGTCAGCTCGAAGGCGCGGTGGAACTGACCGTAATCGGTACTCGTCCGTTGCTCGACTGCCCGGCCCTTGACCGTGAACTCGCCAACGTCCGGTGGATTGCGAGTTGCCCGCACCATCAGGTTCTGGCGGAAATGGCCGCGCATGACGTATTCGTTTTCCCGTCCCTGTTCGAAGGCTTCGGTCTCGTGCTCCTCGAGGCGATGGCGATGGGGCTCCCCATCATCACTACTCCGCACACGGCCGGACCTGATCTCATCGAGGAATGTCGTGAAGGTTTTATCGTCCCCATCCGCGACGCCAACGCCATCGCGGAAAAACTCGCCCTGCTCCATGCCGACCGCAGCTTGCGCGACGCAATGAGCGTCCATGCCCGCCAACGCGCCGCCGAATTCACGTGGCACGATTACGGCGCGAAATTGTCCGCCTGCATTCAGACCGCCCTCGCGAATCGCACCACTTCAGCGCATGCTTAAAGCGATCAAATTTCTCCTTTGGACGTATCTGGGGCTGCTCATCTTCGAGGGCGCTTTGCGGAAATGGGTGTTCCCCGGCGCCGCCGACGCGCTGCTCATCATCCGCGATCCGGTGGTAATTTTAATCTACGCACTCGCGATTTTCGGCCGGGTTTTTCCGATCAACGGATTCGTCATCACGGTCGGGGTCCTGACCGCTGCGTCAGTCGCCGCCAGTTTCATCGCCGGGCAGCACAACCTCATCGTGATGCTCTACGGATTGCGGATAAATTATCTTCACCTGCCGCTAATCTGGGTCATGGCCGAGGTTCTGGATGTGCGCGATGTGCGCCGCTATGGCATTTTCATCCTGCTCATCGCCATTCCCATGGCCTTCATCATGGTCGAGCAATTCCGCTCCCCGATCAACGCCCGCATCAATCAGGGCGTGGGCGGAACCGAAGGCGGGCAGATTTTTGGCGCTGACGGAAAAATCCGGCCACCGGGGTTTTTTGCGTTCATTACCGGACCGCAACTTTTTCTCCCTCTTGCCGCCGCATTCTTCTTCTACCAGATGAGTGTGAAGCGCCAGCTGCCGTGGCTTATTTTGCTCGGCGCAGGTATTTCAATCGCGATCTCCCTGCCGGTTTCGATCAGCCGGACCGCCGTCCTCGCCACCGTGCTCGTCGGCGCGACGTTTGCGTTCACTCTGCTGTTCGGCAGCAAACGGGCCGGTGCGTTGCTCCGCACGGGATTGCTCATGGGCCTGTTGCTGGTCGGTCTTTCCTTCCTCCCGATTTTCAGTGAAGGCCGTGACGCTTTTCTTTCCCGCTGGCAAACCGCCGCCACCAGCAACCAAGGCGACGCCGTACAGAATATCTCGGACCGCGTATTGGGCGGATTTTTTCAACCGTTCGTGATGATGAAAAAAGCTCCGCTATTCGGCGCGGGCATCGGCGTCGGCTCCAATGTCGGTGCGCGATTGCTCTCCGGTAAAGTTGGCTTTCTGCTGGCCGAGGATGAGTGGAGCAAAATCTTCCTAGAACTTGGCCCGATCCTGGGGCTGGTCTTCATCGGGTTCCGGATCGTGCTCACCGTTTATCTCGGCTTCATTTCGCTTCGCGCGTTGGTCTTCCGACGCGAGGCGCTGCCGCTCCTGCTTTTCTCTGCCGCCGGTGTCGCCGTCTTTGAATACCAATGGGGACCGCCAACTATTCTGGGCTTCGCCGTTCTGGGCTCGGGCATGATTCTGGCTGCACTAAAACCCGCACCGGTGGACGATCCGATGATGGAATCGCCCGAACACCGTCCGGAGCCGACCTCTCTTCCCCCCGCCGTTCCACCCAGCACCACCCATCGTCCTCCGGTTTTGTCCAAGTTGCCCGCATGAAGGTTCTTCTCGTTACCAACTATGAACCCGACCGACAGGAAAGCATGCTGCGTTTTGGGCGAATGCTCGCCGAGGGCCTGCCGTCGCTGGGCATCCAACCGATCGTGGTCGCCCCGGAAGCGCGGCTCACGAAACTGACCTCATGTTATCGGTATGCGGGTTGGCCGAAGTACCTCGGATATATCGATAAGTTTTTTCTCTTCCCGCATTTTCTTCGCCTTGAAATCCGCCGCCATCGTCCGGATGTCGTGCACATCATCGATCACGCCAACAGCGTGTATGCGAGCGCGGCGGGCGAGCGACCCGTGGTCGCCACATGCCACGATCTCATGCAAATCCGCGCGGCGCACGGAGAAATCCCGCAACAGCGTCTCGGTTTTTCTGGACGACTTTTTCAACGATGGATCCTCCGACACATCGCGCGCGTGCGGGATCTTGTCTATGTGTCACGCAAGACGGGCGATGACCTTCACCGCCTCATTTCGCGCGAGCGGGACTGTACGCACCTGATCCACGTCGGGCTTAATTATCCCTACGCAAAAGTACCGGTGGCGATCGCTGCGCAGCGTCTGACCACGCTCGCAGCGGACGATGCGCTGGGCGATAAAAACGAATTCTATCTCAACGTCGGCGGCGGCCAATGGTATAAAAACCGCCCCGGCCTCCTGCGGATTTTTGCCGAAATTCGGCGCCAACAAAATCCAACGCCGCTGCTGGTGATGATCGGCAAACCGTTATCGACCGCTGATGCCGCCTTGGCGGCCGAGTTGGGCATCGCAGAACATGTCCGGCAATTTTCCAACGTCTCTAATGAGGATCTCGCGGCGTTTTACAGCTTGGCCCGTGGATTGATTTTCCCCTCGTGGGACGAAGGTTTTGGCTGGCCGATCGCTGAGGCCCAAGCGTGTGGTTGTCCGGTCTTCACTTCCAACCGCGCCCCCATGACCGAAGTCGGCGGACCGGCTGCAGTTTATTTCGATCCGGCCGATCCGATTGAAGCCGCCCGCCGGATTCTCGCCGCCCGCAGCGAGGAAGCCGCCTTGCGAGCGCGCGGACTGCTCCGTGCCGAACGCTGGACAGCGCGACGAATGCTGGGTAGTTACGCCGAGCTCTACCGCAGTCTCGCCGCCCGCCCATGAAAATCCTCCGCCTCATCGACACTCTCGATCCCAAAACGGGTGGCCCGGCGGTCGGGGTTCGCGCGATCACGCCGGTGCTCCATCAACTCGGGCACAAAACCGTCATCGTTACCACCGACCCGCTCGACAACACCGGGGTGGCAATAAACGGAGCCGAGGTGATTCCGCTCGGTCCGGCGCGCGGCAGTTACCGTCACTGCCCGGCATTGCGTCCGTGGCTCGCGGAAAACCTGGTGGAGTTCGATGCCGTTTTCGTCCATGGGCTTTGGCAAAGTCTGGGGCGTGCTGCCCACATCGCCGCGCGCGACCACCACGTTCCTTACTTTATTTATCCCCACGGCATGCTCGATCCGTGGTTCCGTCGCGCCTATCCCGCAAAGCACATTAAGAAATGGTTGTACTGGCAACTGGTGGAACGTCACGTCCTGCGCGACGCCGCCGCCGTGATGTTTACTTGCGAAGAAGAACGACGCCTCGCGCGTCAGAGTTTTTCGCCCTATCACTGTGTTGAACGCGTGGTGAACTACGGCACGTCCGGTGCGGCGGACGGCGACGCCGCCCGTCAGATTCAAGCGTGGAAACTGCGCTGTCCCGCTTTGCAGGATCGGCCGTACCTTCTTTTTCTCGGCCGGATTCATCCCAAGAAAGGCGTCGATCTGTTGATCCACGCTTATCAAAAAATCGCAGCGGACCACGACCGACTTCCGGCCTTGGTCGTCGCCGGGCCGACGGAGAATCCGGAATTGAGCCAACACCTGAAAAAAATATCCGACGCCTTGCCGGCGAAAGCGCCCGTCTTTTGGCCGGGTCTGCTGCAAGGAGATGAAAAATGGGGCGCGTTGCGCGCGGCCGAGGCGTTTGTGCTGCCTTCCCATCAGGAAAATTTTGGCCTCGCGGTGGCGGAAGCATTGGCGGTCGGCACGCCCGTGCTCCTCTCGCAGCAGGTTAACATCTGGCGCGAAATCATCGCGGATGGCGCGGGCCTCGCGGCTCCGGACACCGTCGACGGCACAATTTCATTGTTGCGCGAATGGGGATCGATTCCCGCCGACCGACGCGTGGGGATGCGTTTGCGCGCCGCCGAGTGTTACGCCCGGCGCTTTAACATCGACGCCGTCGCGCGTAGTTTCATCGACGTCGTCCAGCCTTTTCTCCAGCCGGGCCGCCCCGGAATTTCGCTATGAAAATTACCATTGTGCAAGGCGCCTTCCTTCCGGTGCCCATGAAACGTGGCGGCGCGGTGGAAAAAGTGTGGTTCGGGCTCGGTCAGGAATTTGCGCGTCTCGGCCACGATGTTCTTCACGTCTCCCGTCTCTGCGACGGACTGCCGGCAGAGGAAACCATCGGTGGCGTGAAACATCGCCGCGTCCGCGGCTACGATGCGCCCAAATCGCTGATGCAACTGAAATGGCGCGACTATCTTTACTCTCGCCGCGTTGCAGCGATGCTCCCAAAATCCGACATTGTGGTGACCAACACCTTTTGGACCCCGATGTTGCTTAAACCGGAACGCCATGGGCGCATCTGGGTACACGTGCAGCGCTACCCGCGGGGCCAGATGAAATTCTACAGTCGCGCAGCGCGGCTCCAAACCGTTTCGGGTGTGATTGCCCGTGCGATGCTGGACCAAACGCCCGATTTGAAACCGCGGGTGCTCGTTATCCCGAATCCCCTTCCACCGGTGGTTACGCCCGGACAATCCGTCGTCAAAGATCCGAATCTCGTTTTGTTTGTTGGCCGGATTCATCCCGAAAAAGGCATCGCGCTGTTGATCGAGGCCATGATCGCATTGCGCCATCAACGCCCCCAAGCGAAACTGCGCGTCGTCGGCCCGTGGGAGGAACGTCTCGGCGGCGCCGGCATCGAGTATCTCATGGAACTCCGCACGCTCGCGCTGCCGCTCGGAGACGCGATCGATTTCGTCGGGCCGGTTTTTGATGAAGCAATTTTATCGGGCCATTTCGACGAAGCAGCCGTGTTCGTTTATCCCTCCCTCGCCGCCAAAGGCGAAGCATCACCGGTGGCACCGCTCGAAGCCTTGGCTCACGGACTCCCGGTTGTCGTGTCAGATTTGGAATGCTTCGACGACTATCTGCCTAAAAACGAACCTTACGCGTATCGCTTCAATCACACGGCAGTTTCTGCGCCCGCGCGTCTCGCCGCTGTGCTGGACAAGATCATGGCGCAGCGCGACTCCTGGCCGGCAGTCGCGGCTGCGGCTCGCGCCCGCGCCGCAGAATTCTCCATGGAAAAAGTCGCCCGCCAATACCTCGACGCTTTTCACTCGGTGCTACCGTCGCCGGTCACCCAACCCTCATGAGCCGGCTCACCACTCACGCCCAGGCCAGCGCCTATTCGTCCCCGTGGACCCTGCGTCGCCGTTTCGCATTGTTGCTCTGGCAACTCGTATGGCCGCTCACTTGTGCGTGGACTCCGAAACCCGCCAACGGCTGGCGCCTGCTGATTCTCCGTCTCTTCGGCGCAAAAATTCACGGCCGTCCCTTCGTCCATGGTCGCGCGAGTATCCAGCAACCGTGGAATTTAATTTTGCACCACCGCGCCTGCCTCGGCGACAAAGCCGTCGCGTATTCCCTCGACGTAATCGAAATCGGCGCGGACGCCACTGTCGCCCAGGAAGCTTATTTGTGCACGGGGACGCATGATTTCACGTCGCCGCAACTCTCCTTGCAAACCGGTCCGATCAGAATCGGTCGCGGCGCATTTGTCGGCGCGCGCAGTTTTATTCTGCCCGGCGTGACTCTCAGCGAGGGTTGCATCGTGGGAGCGGCCGCCGTCGTCACCCGCGATGTCGCTGCTTTTTCCATCGTCGCAGGAAACCCCGCTCGCCCCATCGGGACCCGCCCGGTCGACAGCCTGCCGGGCCAAGCCAACGCTTAAGCAACGGAAGCTGCTCGAGAAGACGCGATGGAGTGATCTGCAATTTTTTGGCGCCGCTCGACGGCGCGCACCGTCCTACGGGATGGCCTTCACTTTCTCCGGCTGCAGGTTCCGGTCAGCGAAATCCAGGAATGTTTTCCAATCGAGTGCGTTGATGGTGTGCGGACCATCATGATCAAGATACGCCAGCGTGCCTGTCGCGACTGGCACATCGAGCGCGGGCATTTCCGTGGTGCCCAAGTCCGATTTTCCCAGTAAACGCCAGACCGGTCCGGCCGCGACCATGGCAAGAAATTCCCCGCGTGGATCAGACCATTGGTCGCCGCTGCCGCCGCTCACGAAGACCGGCCGGGGTGCGCTGAGCGCAATCAGCATGTGGGCATCAACCGGCATCTCGTTCCAATGGCCGGGATATTTCTGAAAATTTCCGGCGAATTGATAACCGAAATTTCCCGCCATGTCGTCGACCGTTTCACCAAAATCGCGCCGGGCCAGCGCCGAACCCATTTCGCCGCCCTGACTGGAATAGATGAGCGCAAATCGCGGGTCCGTCGCGCCGGCCCACAATACCGTTTTTCCCAGTCGGGAATGGCCGACCAACGCCACGCGGGTTGCGTCCACGTCGGAATCAGTGCCGAGATAATCCATGATGCGACTCAGCCCCCACGTCCACGCACTGATCGTGCCCCATTCATCGGGGGCCGGGGTCGTTTGACCGGGCGCGAGCGAAAGCCCAATCACGCCTTCCGTTCGACCCGCCGCGCTGTCGGGTTGGATCTCCGTGTAGCGCAGAATCGCATACGCGTAGCCGCGCCCGAGAATCTCGACAATCGGACCTGCGCTATTCGATCTTTGCGGAGAGGGTTTTCCGGAAGCGGTCGACACCACCGGAGGCTGGAGCGATGGATCGCCACCAAACGTAATGTGAAGCACCAAGGGGAGCGGTCCCTTCGCAGCCACTGGCCGATAAATCATCAAGTTAACCGCCACGGCTTTGGGTCCGTCGCCAAAATGCCCCATCACGTGTTTCCGCGACGCGACCCCATCGAGCACCGGCACACCGGATTCAAGCACTTCAAACCGCGCCTTGGGCGCGGACGCCGGCACGCGCCCGTAAATATCAGTCTCGTAAAGCTTCAGAATTTCAGGACGCCGCAACTTAAACCACATGTCGGCGTCGGAAACGGTTCGTCCGTCAGCCAGCTTGAGTACGTCGGGCAGAATATATGGCGGCACTTTCTCTTCATAATAATTAGTGAGGTGTCCCGTCGACGCGCGCCGCAAGGTCCGACCGGCCGCGTCCTTCAGCGCCGGTGGTGAAACGGCGGTTGCGACCGCAGCCGACCCTGTCGACGACACCGGGGCGGATGCCGCCCTTCCCATGCTGGCCACCGTCACGGCGGCGCCAGACATCATCATCCACCCGAGCAAATGAGGGGTATTCATTGCACGAAAATAGAATTCCTCCGCAGTCGATTCGCAATGGATAAACGTTTTTCAAACGCACTTCGCGCTCTCGACTCGCGTGAGCGGCGACGCAGAACCATTGCTGAGCGACAACTGAAGTCCGGGGGACGGACCTTGATTTCAAGTAAAAGCCCGCGGGCCGTTATCTTGCCGGCGTCGCCGCGACGGAGGGAGCTTGCGTCGGCGCGAATCCGGCGAGAATCAAACCGCGTTTCACCTCGGGTGCCTGCATGAAATACTGCCAGACAAAACCACTGCGCAAATTTTCCGTCATCAAAAAAGTAATTCCGACATCGATGCCGACGACATCGGTTGAAACCCAATCCACCTTCGGATTAAAAGCGTCGGCAAAACCGTAGCGGCCCCACACTTTTTTTCCGCCAACCCAGATTTTGAGCAACGCGCGAAGGCATTCCCGCGGCGCAAATGGCAGCGATCCGCCGGCGGCACAGGGAGCCAGCGTTCCGTCGAATTCATCGGCCGGCCCGAAAGGCGTGCCGTGCGCACTGTAACCTCGCGGACCGTCGCTGGCGGTGACGCCCCAAACTTCGCGCGCCCACACCGGATAATTTTGAGTCTTGCTCGCACACCACTCTTTTTGCGCCAGAGTCGCGTCGACTGAATTCTGCCAATAGTTGACCCCATTGTCTGACAAGCCCCGAAAATCGAACCACGCCTGGGTATATTGATGCGTAAATAACGGAGGGCACTGAATGAAAGTTCGGCCGGCATAGGTGACGATCGGGCCGCGCTTCCATGCGCTCCAGGTGGCCGGTGGCAACGGATTCGCTCCCGGCGCGCCAATGCCGAGCAGGTACATTCCCAGCATCTCCGCAAAACTGTCCCATCGATGGGGAACAAATCCGTTTTCCGGCCGCCAACCGTGGGAAAGCGTCGTCCCGCCGCTGAGCGCCCAGTTCCAATCGATTCGCGAGTAAAGTTGATTAACGAGCCGCGTCACTTCCGGATCCTGCAAATATTCCCGGGCTTCGATCGCACCATGCAAAAGCAACGCGGTGTCGATCGTCGATACCTCACATTCCCACATCCGGGCACCAGTTCGCGCATCGACGAAATGATAAATCCAGCCCTTCTCGTTGGGGACGTTGGTCAAAATAAACTTCAGGGTTTTAGTGACCCGCCGCCGCGCTTCATTGGTGACCAGCCAATGACGGTGATCGGCGATGCACCAAGCCGTGAGAGCAAACCCCGTCGCGGCAATACTCGCTGGCGCATGACTCTGGCCGCCTTTGGTCGAAGCCCGGTCGTAAGTCAGCCCCGAGACGTCATCAGTCTGCTCTTGAAAATAAAGCAGCGCGCGCCGCTCCAACTCATCGACGA
>JBEPTW010000031.1:0-29788 GCA_041691855.1 Verrucomicrobiota bacterium
CCGGAGCCCGTTACGCCGACGAAGTCGTTCACGAAAAACCTTATCATGCACTCGGGATCGCCGTGGGCGTCGCTGCGCTGATTGGTTTATTGTTGGGCCGCCGGTCGCGAGAATAAACCTAAACCGGCCGTGGGTAATCCATTCCATTCCAAATAATTTTGGCCAGTCTAAGTGTTAGTCAGGCTGAGCTTGAAACGAGCGCCTCCGCCTGAAGCGTCGTCGACCACGATGGTGCCGCCATGCGCTTCGGCGATGGCTTTGGCCAGGCTCAGGCCTAGGCCGAAGCCACGCTGGGAACGACTGGAATCGCTGCGATAGAGTCGCCGGAAAATCGCGGCGCGCT
Organism: Verrucomicrobiota bacterium; assembly: GCA_041691855.1. Lineage (GTDB taxonomy): Bacteria > Verrucomicrobiota > Verrucomicrobiia > Opitutales > Opitutaceae > Lacunisphaera. The sequence continues at coordinate 344 of JBEPTW010000031.1, forward strand.
CTTTCTCCGGCACACCGGGACCGCTGTCCGTGACGGTGAACGTCGCCTCATTGCCGTGCTGAGAAACGGCGAGCGTGACCCGTCCGCCGACGGGCGTGTACTTCAGCGCGTTATCGACGAGGTTGTTGATCGCCTGACCCAGACGGATCGCGTCGGCGTTGACTTCCACCGCCGCTGCCAAATCCAGCGTGACCGAGATTTTTGCTTCCTCGGCCACTTCCAAATAAAGATCGGCGGCGCGTTCGACGAGCGTGCGCAAATCGAAACGAGTCCGGTTGAGTTTGAGCGCCCCTCCTTCGGCGGCGGAAATATCGAGGAGCGTCTCCAGCAAATGCAGCAGGCGATCCGATTCATTGACGCAGTCCGCCAACGCGGCGCGCGCCTCGATCGGATCGTTGTTGTCGAGCATCGCGAGTTCCGCCGTGCCGCGCAGCCGGGTGAGTGGCGTGCGGAGATCATGCGCGAGGTTGTCGAGCGTGTCGCGGAGCACGCCAACGTGCGTCGCGTTACGATCGAGCAGCGTGTTCAATTGCGTGACGAGCACCTCAAGTTCACCGCTGCCGGGCGAGCCGGGAACGCGCGCGGCGAGATCTCCCGTTTCAAGAATCCGTCGCGCCGTCGCGGAAACGAGTCGCAGCGGTCGCGTCGCCCGCCACGACAGCAACGTACCGATCAAAACCGAAACTAACAGCGCGCCGCCGCCTACTCCAACAAATGCTCGACGCAGTGGTGCCAGCAACACGGGCCGACTGTCGGTGAGCCGGCCCACCTGCAACAACCAGCCGTCCGCGAGCGGGTGTGAGGCAATTGTGTAATCCTTTAGAGCGTTCTGGGGCACGCGCACGGTTTGTGTTTTTCGCTCTGCCACGACGCCGTCCCAATCAGGCACGGGAAAACGCTCCACTTGCGTCTCGATCCAGCCCGGAGGCGCGGCGACGAAAACCGCGCCATTCGCCGGGCTGATCAATCGCACGAACAACGTGTGCACGTCCGGGGCGGTGTCGCTGTGCACCATCGAACTCAATCCCGCCGGGCCGCCGACCTGATACGCCGCAGCGAAATCGTCGGCGCGATGTTCCACGGCTTCCTGGTCGCGTTGTTCCAGCGAGCGCGCCAGCAACCAGTAAAGCACGCCGAACAACATCGCGGTGCACAAGGCAAACACGACCGTGTATTGCCAGGCCAGTCGCAGCGCGAGGGACTGTCGCAAGCGGTCAAGCATGAGGCCGGAAAATGTAACCGACGCCGCGCACCGTTTCGAGCCGCACGTGCTCAGGATCGATCTTCGCGCGCAAACGTGACACGACGACGTCCACGACGTTCGTTTGCGGATCGAAGCTGTAATCCCAGACGTTTTCGAGAATCATGGTTTTGCTGACCGGTCGCCCGGCATGGCGGAGCAGAAACGCCAGCAGCGAAAACTCGCGTGGCTGCAACAGCACCACTTCCCCGCCCCGCGTCACTTCGCGCGCGACCACGTCAACCGTCACATCACCACTCACCAATTTCGTGGCCTCGGGCGAACGGGACGAGCGCCGGATCAACGCCTGCACGCGCGCCAACAGTTCGGAAAAGGAAAAGGGTTTCGTGAGATAGTCATCGCCACCGATCTCCAGTCCACGCACGCGGTCATCGACGGAACTCTTGGCGCTTAAAAACAAAACCGGAATCGGACGGCGCGCGGCGCGCAGCCGACGCACGAGGCTGAGTCCGTCCAGACGCGGCAGCATGATGTCGACGATCGCCGCATCGTAATCGGTGCATTCGGCCAGCGCGAGGCCAGCCTCACCGTCGTCCGCGTGGTCGACCGCAAAACCGGACTGCTTGAATCCCTGGACGATGAACGAGGCGATCTTCGCATCATCTTCGACAACGAGTACGCGCATATAAACAGTGTGGGTTAAGTGAGGCTTTTGAAAAGCGCCAAAGGTGAGAGATGTTTTAGGTGTCCGCGTGCGCTCCGGAACCGGAAAAGAAACAGCCCCGGTCGTTCAATCCGCCCTGAAGGCTGGACAACAAACCGGGGCTGCGTTGCACACACACACACACAAACCTAACCTAAATTATTTTCGCCTTAAGAATCGGCCTTGGCGGAATCGGTTTCGTCGACGACCACGAAGATGGTCGCGCCGTGGGACCAGATTTTCAGCCGCGTCTTTTTGCTTTCCGCCTTGGCGCTGAAGTTGATCGCATCCTCGGCTGAGGTCACCTGTTGGCGGTTGATCTCGAGGATCACATCACCGGCGCTAAGACCAGCGCGGGCCGAGGCGGAATCGGGTGCCACTTCGGAAACCACCGCGCCTTTAAGGCGGTTGGGCAAATGCATTTCGCGGCGCGCATCAGGCGTGAGATCTTCGACCGCGACGCCGTTCAAGACGCCTTCGTCATCCGTGCTCGCCACTTCGGAGATGGTGCCGTTGCGGCCTGGACGTTGGCCGGTGGTGGCCGCGAGTTTTTCGGATTTCCCGTCGCGCAATACTTCAAGATTCACCTTCGTGTCGGGCGCGACTGCGGTCACTTGGAAGGTCAGGCCATTCGCATCCACGACCGGGGTGCCGTTAAATTGCGTGATCACGTCGCCCTCCTTGATGCCCGCCTTGGCGGCGGGACTGTCGGGCGTCACTTCCGCGACAAGCGCACCGGCGCGGTTCTTCAGACCGAAGGAATCAGCGAGCGCGGGCGTAATGTCCTGAACGTTTACGCCGAGGAAACCACGGACCACCTTGCCGTTTTTCACGAGGCTTTCCGCCACTTGGCTGACAAGATTCGCGGGAACCGCGAGGCCCACGCCTTGGAAACCACCGGTGCGACTGAGGATGGCGGTGTTGATGCCGATCACGCGACCGTCGATGTCGATCAGCGCACCGCCGGAGTTACCGGGGTTGATCGCCGCATCGGTTTGGATGAAATTTTCGAAGCCGTTAACGTCGCTCAAAATGCCGACGCGCCGGCCCTTTCCGCTAACGATACCGCTGGTGACGGTTTCGCCGATGCCGAAAGGATTACCGATCGCGAGCACGCGGTCGCCGACTTCGATTTTATTGGTATCTGCAAAAGTAACTGCGGGAAGATCCTTCGCGTCGACTTTGACGACCGCGATGTCGGTGAGTGGATCGCGGCCCACGACCTTGGCGCGAAGTTCGCGGCCATCCTCGAGGGTGACGGTCAGTTGGTCGGCCCCGTCAACCACGTGGTTGTTCGTGGCGATATAACCGTCTGAGCTGATGATCACGCCCGAACCGAGACCGGTTTGCGCCGGACTTTGCATTTCCGGCATGCGACCGCCAAAGAACTGGCGTAGCATTGGGTCTTCGAGCATTTGGTTGTCGCGGCCATTCATTTTCACGCGTTTCGCTTTAATTTCGCTGGTGATTTTCACCACGCTCGGGGACACGAGTTTTACGATGTCGGCGTAGCTGGCTTTTTCCATCTGGCCGCGAGCGACGGTCTGGTTGTCACGTTTAATAACCAAGGGAGACGAGGAGCCCGCGACACCGGCCGCGCCAGCCATAAGGCCCGCGAGTGCGACCAAGCAAGCCGACAGCGCAAATCGTCGCCGCAGGAAATCAAAGAGGGTTGTTTTCATGGCCGCACTCTAACACCCCGATCTATCCGCCACCTTTCAGGAACATTACAAAGTTGTTAGGATTTGATGTAATTGATCGAGCGAGTGCTTTCATCGTGGCGGCAGGTGTCTCGCCTGTCTTCTGGGACGCTTTCCCGAAAAGCCACAGGCCAGAGTCCTGTGGCTACGCAGAAGGATGCTGCCAGAAGTTTTTGCGGATTGCGTCGAGCTGGTGACAGCGAAAAACTGCGTTTGATTTCTCTCACTCGCCTCTTCCTCAACCCCGAATTCCCAATGAGTATTCCACGTCAAAATTGGTTAATTATTGTCTTCGCGATCCTCTCGCTGGGAATCGCCTGCGCGGTAGATGCGCAGCCACCGAAAGCCGCCGCTCCGGCAGCGATCCAGGGGTCGGTGGTTTTCGATTGGAACGATTTCAAGGTGAAGCCAACGGCCAACGGCAGTCGCCGCGACGTGACGAACCTCCCGACGCCGACGCTCGAGGGATTTGAATCGCACATCAGCACACTCAATCCCGGCGCGATTTCACATCCGCCGCACCGGCATTCGCGCGAGGAGTTTATTATTATCAAGGAAGGAACGCTCGATGTCTCAATCAACGGAAAAGTCACGCGCGCGGGCCCGGGCTCCTTGCTGTTCTATGCGTCCAACGATCTTCATAACGTCAAGAATGCCGGCGAGACGCCCGCCACTTATCTGGTTTTCAATCTCGCGACCGCCGCGACAAAAACCGCACCCGTAGAAGGTGCCGCAGTGGCCGCGCTGCCGGGAAAATTATCCTCTGGAGTTTACGAGTGGTCGAAACTCACGGTGAAGCCGACGAAAACCGGCGCGCGGCGCGACATCCTGAATTCGCCCACGGTCACGTGCGTATCGCTTGAGGCCCACGTGAGCACCCTGAATCCCGGTGAAGTGCCCCACGCCCACCACCACCATCCCGACGAGGAAATTATCGTCGTGAAAGACGGCTTGATGGAAACGACCATCAACGGGGTTTCACGCCGTGCGGGTCCGGGTTCGATTTTCTTCTACGCGTCAAACGATGAGCACGGGATGAAAAATGTCGGGACGACGCCCGCGACGTATTACGTCTTCCGCGTCGTGACTGAAGCCACGCCGAAAGCGTAGCAGAGCCCGCCGCACACGTGGCACCATAAAATGCATCGGCCTGTTTCCGACTCGCGAAACTCTCCACTTGCCGCGAGTCCGTCCAATGCGCTCTATTAGCAGCTAATCCCAATTCCTTATGGCTTCGAACGATTCACTTCGCCCGCATTCCTCCGTCGTGGTTGACGGCAATGATCGCGCGGCGGCCCGCTCCATGTTGCGCGCCGTCGGCTTCACCGACGACGATTTCAAAAAACCGCAAATCGCCGTCGCCTCCTCGCCCAGCGACATGACGCCGTGCAATGTCCACCTCGGCGAGCTCAGCGATCACGCCCGCAAAGGCGTCAATGCCGCAGGCGGGAAAGCGGTTTACTTTAACACGATCACCGTCACCGACGGTATCAGCATGGGCACGCTCGGCATGCGCTACAGTCTCGTTTCGCGCGATGTCATTGCTGATTCCATTGAAACCGCAGTCGCGGCCGAAGGCTTCGATGGCCTCATCGCGATCGGCGGCTGCGATAAAAACATGCCGGGCGCGATGATCGCGATCGCGCGGCTCAATCGTCCGGCCGTTTTCATTTATGGCGGTACCATTCTTCCCGGGTTTACGCCCGGTGACTGCGACCATAAAAAACCGCTCGATATCGTTTCCGTTTTCGAAGCCATCGGTAAACACGCGAAGGGCGAGCTCGATGACGCTGGCCTGCGCGATGTCGAGGCGAGCGCCATTCCCGGTCCCGGTTCGTGTGGTGGCATGTACACCGCTAACACCATGGCCAGCGCGATCGAGGTGCTCGGCATGAGTCTGCCCAACAGCAGTGCCCAACTCGCCATCGGAAAGGAAAAACGCGAGGACTGTGAGCGTGCCGGTGCCGCCGTGATGGCCATGCTCAAGAAAGGCATCAAGCCGAGCGACATCCTAACGCGGCATGCGTTCGAAAACGCAATTGTCGTCTGCCTCACGCTCGGTGGTTCGACCAATCTCATCCTTCACCTTCTCGCCATCGCACACTCCGCGAACGTCCCGCTCACGCTGGAGGATTTCAAGTCGATCGGCGAACGCGTGCCGCTGCTGGCCGACGTCAAACCATTTGGAAAATATGGCATGAGCCATCTGATTCGCATCGGCGGCATCCGCCCGATGATGAAGATGCTGCTCGACCGCGGAATGTTGCACGGCGAATGCATGACCGTGACCGGCGAGACCATGGCCGAATCGCTCAAGGACGTACAACCCTACCCTTCGTATCCGGATCAACAGGACATTATCCGTCCGTGGGATCAGCCGATCAAAAAGGAAACGCATCTGCGCGTGCTCCACGGCAATCTCGCCCCCGGTGGCGCCGTCGGCAAAATCACTGGCAAGGAAGGCCTCTATTTCAAAGGCACCGCCAAGGTGTACGAAAGCGAGGAAGATGCACTCAAAGGCATCCTGCGCGGCGATGTCGTGAAAGGCGACGTCGTGGTGATTCGCAACGAAGGTCCGGTCGGCGGACCCGGCATGCGCGAAATGCTTTCACCCACCAGCGCCGTCGCCGGTCGTGGCTTAATCAAGGATGTCGCGCTCATCACTGACGGACGCTTTTCCGGCGGCAGTCACGGCTTCGACGTCTGTCACATCACGCCCGAAGCCGCGCGCGGTGGCCCGATCGGCATCGTACGCAATGGCGATCTCATCGAAGTCGATGCGGTCAAGAACACCATCAGTCTCCTGATTCCCGACGCCGATTATGCGGCGCGCATGGCCGCCTATAAACCGCGCCCGCAGCGCGAAACCCGCGGCGTCCTCGCGAAATATGCGAAGCTCGTCAGCACTGCCTCCGAGGGCGCCGTGACGGACAAAAATCTGTAAACCCGCGGACGAAGGAAGGTCACCGTTCCAAGTCAAACAGTCGCTCAAGCCGCAGCTTTCCCGCTGCGGCTTTTCTTTGATACAATCAGGCGGAATCCATCTCCGCCCACGGGTTGATCGCCGCGAAGCTGGGAGTTGATAAACTCAATAGCCACGCACGACTACGGTTTCAGCGATTTGAAAAAAATCGTGACGTCGCAGGGTCGGCCGTCGGGCCAGAGCGCGTAGTCCGGAATTTCTCCGCAACGCCGCCAACCCTGTCCAGCATACAACCGATCAGCCTCGCTGCCACTGACGGTTTCTAGCACCAGGAGTGTTTTACCCGCGCCGATCGCCCCGCGTTCGGCAGCAGCGAGCAACGCTGCACCCAAGCCCATGCGGCGCGCGCTTCGATGCACCAACATCTTCGCCAAATCTGCGCGGTGCGGCTGATTTTCAGGTAGATTCAAAATCAGTACCGTCCCACAGCGATGGCGTAATATATAAAGAGAGAGCTCGGTTGAATGATTTTTACCTGCCAGAAGGCAGCGGTGAAAAAGAAAAAACCACCGCAACCGAGCCGCAGACACACTACCGTTTTGCGTCAGCTCGTCGAACTGATTCCCAGCTACCTTGTCCCGAAACGCGCGCGCGAGACCGGCGTGGATGACCGGGCCCGCACGTTCAGCCCGTGGAGTCACGTGGTGACGATGCTCTATGCGCAGATCAGCCACGCCTTCGGCCTCAACGACGTGTGTGATGCGCTGCGACTGCAGGTAACCTACGCGCGTTTTCGCTGGTTGAGTAGGTCGCGCACTACTCCTCCGAGATCTCGGATTTCGAATGGCTTGCCCAGATGTCGAATGCGATGCGTTAAAATGGAATTTTGCTCGGCCAATTCGGCGCTGTAACCGCTCATCACGACGACCGGAAGTTCGGGACGCTCCTTAAGAACGTGCTCCGCCACCTGGAGTCCGGTCAGTCCTTCCGGCATGTGCATGTCCGTTAGCAAGAGGTCGATCTGCCCTCCTATTTCATCCCAGAGCTTGATCGCCGCCGGGCCATTCGAGCGCGCGAACACTTTGTATCCTAAACGCTGTAACGTCACACAGACCAATTTCTGAACCATGTCTTCATCTTCGACCACCAGGATTGTTTCATTACCAGTCAACTCCACTTCGCTCTCTTCGGCCTTCTTCTTTTGCTTCTCGGCGGAACCTTGAGCCGATGGCAAAAAGACCCGGAAGCTCGAACCTTGGCCAACTGCGCTCTCGACCTCGATCCAACCTTTGTGCTGTTCCACAATGCCGTAAACCGTCGCCAAGCCGAGACCCGTTCCTTTGCCGATTTCTTTCGTCGTGAAAAACGGTTCAAAGATATGGGCCCGCGTCTTGTCATCCATTCCGACGCCAACGTCCGTGACCGTGAGGCAAATAAATTCGCCGGGGCGGGCCTGCAGCCCGACAACACCTGCTTCGCTCGTGATTTTGACCAGCTGGGTCGAGATCTTGATTAGTCCACCCGCTGGCATCGCATCGCGCGCGTTGACGATCAGGTTCATTACCACCTGCTCAATCATTCCGGAATCACCCATGATCCAGCCGGCGGTCGGCGCGCGATCGAACTGGAGGTTGAAATGCGCGCCAACGAGCCGGCGGAGCATTTTCAGTAATTCCACAAGGAGTGCATCAAAATCGAGCAACTGCATCTGTACGACTTGACGACGGCTGAACAAGAGGAGCTGCCGGGTCAGCTCTTTGGCGCGGTTGGCATAATCCCTGGTTTCCGAGAGCGCCACTCGCATGCTTTCAGTGGCATTCGTATCCCGTCGCAGCAAATCGAGCTGCAGCAGCAGACCGGTCAAAATGTTATTGAAGTCGTGGGCGACACCGCCGGCCAGCTGGCCAATCGCTTCCATTTTTTGCGATTGGATCAGTTGGGCTTGCAGCGCCTCCCGAGTCTCCTCCGCCTGCCGGCGCTCGGAGAGATCCCGAAACGTGACGATCCTTGCGTCTTTTCCCCGGTATTTCACCGAGCGCGAATCGGTCTCGGCCATCACTTCCGTCCCGTCCTTTCTGATACCCGTCAGTACCAAAAGCCCGGTGGTCTGGCGGCTCAGGCGCTGGCGTATCAGCATTCTCGATTCGGGCGTCAATAACTGCTCCACCGCATTGGCGCCAATCAACTCTTCGGGCTGCGCGTAGCCAAATAATTTTGCGAAGGCGAAGTTGGCATCAAGAATTACTCCGTCGGAATGAATCATCATGCCATCGAGCGAGGCGTTCGCGAGACTGCGGAATCGCACCTCGCTATCGCGCAAGGCCTGGTCCGCACGCTGGCGCTCGGTGATATCGGTAACCACCGACAACAGACATTCGCGACCGGCCACGGTGATGCGCTCGCAACTGGTCAACCCGTGAATCGTCCGGCCGTCCTTGGTGAAAAAATCGATCATCAATCCACTTGCCCGTCCGTGTAGTGTCACCTCCCGAAAAATCTGATCCCGTTGCTCGGAACTGATCCAGCCGATTTCAGCCGAAGTCCGGCCGAGTACCTCCTCGCGAGTTAAGCCGGACAAAAATAGCGCCGTCTCATTGACATCCACAAAAAATTCGTTCGCGAGGTCCGTGATGGTCATCAGCACGGGGGCGCTGTGGAACGCTCGTGAAAATTTCTCTTCGCTCTCTCGCAGAAGAGCGGTGGCGGTCGCCAATTCCCGCGTGCGCTCCGCGACCAATCGTTTCACATTCTCGGTCAAACGATACTCTTTCTGCAGGCGGTTTCGGTGCCAGAACCACGCGAGCGCCGCCGCCAGCGCGAGGCCCGCGCTACCGCAGGCCAGCCACCGCCAGATTCCCTGCCGGGACAACCAATAGGATTCAAAGACCGGAAGCCACTTTTCGCGGAGCCGCGTAAGATCGCCGCGTTCGGAAGCGATGATGATGCCTTCATTGAGCCGGGCGAGGAGATCCGCGTCGGTCAGTCTCACCGCCACGCAGAAGTCCACCGACGAGTCGGGCAACGAATACACCGGGCCAATCTCGTCGGTGAGTCCAAGTCGCCGGAGTTCGTTCACCCCGACGAGCTGATTTGACAGGCACGCGTCAACTTGCCCGTTTTTCAATGCCTGCATCGTCTCCTGCGCGGTTGGAAAAACCTTGAGGCGCGCGATCCAGCCTTTGTGTACCGCATACGATAAAGCACTCGAGTTATCCATCGCGCTAAGTCGCAAAGCCGCGACTTGCGCAATGGACGAGGGCGCTGGTGTGCCGTTGCGCGTGAATACGGCCACCGTGGACACCGTATGCCTCACTGAAAATAAGTAACGCCGCTCCCGCTCGGGCAATCGAGCCATGCTCGGGATCGCGTTGATTCGACCCTCGTCCAAGGCCGCGGTCACTTCGGGCGCAGTTTTAAACTCAACGATCTTGAAAGACAGACCGGCCGCCCGCGCAATTACGGCCGCTAGGTCTTGATCGAAAGCCGCGTCGTCCAGCACCCGAGTTGGTGCGCCGCGCGGTGAGGTCCGCTCAACCGTGCCAAAGATGACGTTGGGTTTCATCTCGTCGGCCCGGACAGGCAGAACCGCGAGCAATCCGAAGAGCCAGATCAGAGAGTGCCATTGCCGACGCGGGGATTTTCGGCACCGACTCATGCAGAGGAGGAATGCATTCGGGTAGAGTGGACACCCAAAACGAACGCCAAACGAGTCAAAACCGGCCCCGACAGGTCCGTGACGTCCGTTTACGCCGTATTTTGTCCGACAATCTGGCGAACCTCGGTTTGCAGAAACGTGGTGGTACCGACGGACTACCACATCCACGAAAAAAAAGGCTGGACGCCACGCGACGACGTCTCGCGATCACCTTTTTCACGCAGTTGTTGGATTGCGATCTCAGCAAGGTCGGTGCCCCCATCTGGCGATAGGAATCCGGAGAGTATATCTCACCCTCAGGTCGACCGGTGGAAACAGTCTTTGTTATTGTAGATGATTTCCGGACTGAACATTGGTATTGATATCAGCGTTATGGGTACACCCCGTTTTCTTCGTTCGTCTTGGGTCAGGGCGATCTTTCCACGTTCCGCACGTGGTCGCGAGAGCTGCGTTCTCGAATGGACCAGTTGCATCGTCCCCGAGTCTTTCTGCTCTCAGTCGGAGGCTGCAAAGAGGCACCCTCGAATTCGCCACCGGTAATTTAAAGCAATTCGTCTCACCATGCACTTCCTCGGAATCAACATTGACTGGGCGGGCTATTTGCCTGCGCAAAAAGCGTTCTACGGAATTGGCGGCGTCGCCGCGTTCCTGATCTCAATCCTGGGTCTGTTCCAACTCATCGGCATGGAAATTCATGCCGACATCGACCATCCCGATCACAATGGCGCGAGCTTGTTCTCGGTGAAACCAATCATTGGTTTCTTCTTCGGTTTCGGTTGGGCCGGCGGGGTGAGCAGCGGCCAGATGCACCTCCTCCCGGCCTTCGCCCTGGCGTTGGTCGCGGGCCTTTGCTTCATGCTTCTGATCTGGGGAATCGTGCGCACTTTTGTGCATTTCCAGAATGACGGGAGCATGAGAATTGAAAGCGCCATCGGCCGCGAGGGCATCGTGTACACGACCATCGACGCCAAGAAAGGCGGACTCATCCAAGTCACCCTCAACACGGGCTTGGAAACGCTCCCCGCCGTCACACGGGAAACTAAATCCATTTCGACCGGGAAAACCGTAACCGTCATCCAGCTTGATGGACCGAATCTTCTCGTCGAAACCAAAACCAAATGAGCCTCGACCTAGTTTTTGTCGGCGTAGGAATTCTGTTCCTCGTCATCGTCATCGCGACCGCCCTCGGCCGCTACAAAATGTGCCCGCCCGATAAAGTGCTGGTCGTATTCGGCAAAACAGGGGCAGGACAAAGTTCCCAGTGCATCAATGGCGGGGCGAAATTCATTGTCCCGATTTTTCAAAGCTACGGCTTCATGTCGTTGCGGCCACTCAACATCAAAATCGAGCTCGAAGACGCCCTCTCCTCTCAGAAAATCCGCGTCAGCGTCCCATCGAACTTCACCATCGCGATTTCCAAAAAGCCCGAGCTGATGATGGCCGCGGCGAATCGCCTCCTCGGCAAGTCGGACGATGAAATCAGCCAGCTCGCGCAGGAAATCATCACCGGCCAGATGCGCATCGTCATCGCCACGATGACCATTGAAGAAATCAACTCCGACCGGGAAAAACTCATCGGCGGAATTTCGAGCGGCGTGGAACGCGAACTCGAGAAGCTGGGTCTCGAACTCATCAACTGCAATATCACGGACATTCAGGACAAGTCCGGTTACATCGAAGCGTTGGGCAAGGAAGCGGCGGCCAAGGCCATCAATGACGCGCAGATTCGCGTGGCCCAGGAAAACCAACGCGGCACCGTCGGCCAGGCGGAGGCGGTGCGGGACCAAAAAATCAAGGTCGCCGAAGCCGAAGCCCGTCAGACCGTCGGACAAAATACGGCCATGATGGATATCGCCGATTCCAACGCAGCGCTGGCCAAACGGCAGGCCGAGGCGACCAAAGTCGCACAATCGGCCAAGTTGGTGGCCGAAGCCGAAGCCCAAGCCTCCGGCTATGCTGCGCAGAAAATGGCGGAAGATGTGCGCGCCACCCGCGAACAGGCCGCGTTGAGCGCGACCGAAGTTTCCCGCGCAAACGTCGACAAGCAAAAAGCCATTGTGGCCGCCGAAGCGGTCGCCGCAGTTGCGCGGACGGAAGCGGAAGGCCGCGCCGCCGCTTTGCTTACGACGGCAAACGCGGAAGGTAAAGCCACGCAGGCCCGCCTCGAAGGCGAAGCCGCCGGTCAAAAGGCCTTGCTCAAAGGCAAGGCCGAAGGCTTCAAGGAATTGGTTGCGGCTTCAACTGGCCCGGAGGCCATCAGCCTCATTGTGGCCCAACAGCTCACCGAGATCGTGCGACTGACGAGCGACTCTGTTTCAAAACTGAAGATCGACAAGATCGTCGTGATGGACGGCGCTTCCGGTTCCGGAAAAGGCGGCGTCGAGCGAATGGTACAAGACCTCTTCAAGGGCACGATCCCGTTGCGCGAAGTCATGGACAGTCTCGGGGTAAAACTTCCCGGACTTCTCGGCACTGAAGCCGCGCCCGCAAAGCCGGCGGACAATTCGAAAAAGGAATAGGCGGAAAATTTGGTGAGGGGCCTTGCCGAGCAAAACGGAGGCCCGTCCATTCCGCGATTTGAATCCCTTGTAGCGACGGGCGTTCCGCCTGTCGAGCGAGCCCGCTCTCAATCCCACAGGCCGGAGTCCTGTGGCTACACTCAAACCGCACTTCGCGCTAGACTACGGACGGGGGTTTACGATTAATCACGCATGGCCTGTACTGTTTTCACTATTGCCAATCAAAAGGGCGGCGTCGGCAAGACGACCACCGCGATCAATCTCGCGGCGGCGCTCGCCGAGCAAAAAATCCATACCCTCGTGGTGGATTTGGATCCGCAAGCAAACGCCACCAGTGCCCTCGGCATCGAAAAGCAGGAAGGCAAAAGCCTTTACGCTCCCCTCCGCGGCGAGGCCAGCATCTTTGAAATGCTCACGCCAACCGCGTGGCCACATCTCGCGTTGATTCCGGCGGAAGTCGATCTGGCCGCCATCGAAATCGAACTGGCACAGCAGGAAAACTATTTGTTGCGCCTGCGCACCGTGTTGGAACCGGTGCGGAACTCCGGCGGCTATCGGGTGATCATCATCGATTGCCCGCCGGCCCTGGGAATGCTTTCGATGAACTCGCTCGCGGCGGCCGACCAGTTGCTCGTCGCCTTGCAATGCGAATACATGGCGCTCGAAGGCTTAGGCCAGATCCTCAAGGTCGTCGAACGCCTGAAGAATGCCGGCGTCAATTCGGCGTTGGAAGTGGGCGGCATCGTCATGACGATGTACGACAGTCGCATCAATCTCGCGAAACAGGTGGTCGAGGAAGTGAAGACCCATTTACCGGACAAGATTTTCAAAACCCTGATTCCGCGCACGGTTCGTCTGAGCGAAGCCCCGAGTTTCGGGAAACCGATCCTCGTGTACGATCCGTCCGGACCGGGGGCAGTCGCATATCGCGCGTTTGCGAATGAGGTGATCAAACGGTTTGGGTTGAAAGATAGTCCGGTCAAGGTCTGAGCGTCGCGCACGAGGCGCGAGTGCGAGGCCGGATCTGAGAGATTTTACCCCGAGGAAGCAAAGGTCACAAAGGCGGGAATCGAACGGACGGATTAAACGCGGAGGACACAGAGGCCGCGGAGGATTCGAACTGGTCGGTGTAGCCATGGGCCTCCGTGCCGGTGGGGTTCGTCAGGCTCGCTTCAACAGGCGGGACGCCCGTTGCTACAGGAGGCACCTTTTCGCCGATTTATTGCGCGAGGCGTGAAACCATGCGAGGATCGAAGGTAGGACCGTTGGGGCAGCGGTCCTACCGGTTCCGAACTTAGTTCGAGTCCGCTTGCGATTTTTTCTGCTGGCCACTCACTCCTCGCTACCCGCTACTGACCAGACCACTCACGCATGCTCGCCGTCCTGAACAAATACCGCTCGATCTTCGTTATCGGACTCCAGAGTAATCTGGTTTATCGCTGGAATTTCGCGGTGCGGGCGACCTTTTCGCTGATTCACCTCGCGTTTGTCTTCGTGCTCTGGGGTGCGGCGTTCTCGGGTCAAGCGGGCATCGGCGGCTTCAGTCTCCGGCAAACGCTCACCTACTTTGTGATGATGCTGGTGCTGCAGTTCTTCATCAGCGCGATGAACGAGGATTACGAAATCTCCGAGGAGATTCGCAACGGCCTCATCAACCAATTCCTCCTGAAGCCGATCAATTATTACCTCTATCGGTTCAGCCTGTTCATCAGCGCCCGGCTCGTTTCCGGAATGCTCGCGTTGGTTCCTCTCCTGCTGGTGCTGCCGTTGCTCTTCGACAAACTCGTTTTGCCGCCGTTTGGCTGGAATTATCTTTTCGCGATCCCGGCGTTGATCATGTCGGCCCTGATTCAATTCACAATCGCCTACTGTTTCGGGCTGCTCACATTTTGGTTTCTCGAAATCCAATCCTTCATTATTCTGTCGCTCGCGGTGGAAACGGTTCTCGGCGGACAGGTCTTCCCGCTCGATCTATTCCCGAAATGGCTCTACGACCTCTCGGCTTACCTGCCCTATTATTACCAAATGTATTTCCCGGCCGCGTTGGTCACGGGGAGAATCACCGACCAGGCCTACGCACTGCGCGGACTTTGCATTCAACTTTTCTGGGTGCTAGCGTTGCTGGCAGTCGCGCAGCTGCTCTGGTCACGCGGATTGCGCCGGCATACGGCGGTGGGAGGATGACACCATGAACTCGCTCGCCCATTATGCCCGTCTCTGGCTTGCCGGCGCCCGCTATTCGGTGATTCGCACGATGATGTTTCGCGCGGACTTCATCATGTGGTCGCTCGTCGAGCTGTTTTGGATGGGCGTGAATCTGCTGCTCATCGCCGTGGTCTATCAACACACCAATTCCATCGCCGGTTGGGGACCGTGGGAAATGACGCTGATCGTCGGAACCTCGATGCTGGTGCAGCGGTTGCTCATGGGACTTTTCTGGACGAACCTCTTTGAAATGGGCCGCAATGTGCGCAGCGGACATTTCGATTTCTTCATGGCGCAGCCCGGGAGCCCGCTGTTTATGGTTTCCACGCGCAAGATCGACCTCGATGGTTTCCTCAATGCGCCGCTCGCGCTCGGGGTGGTGCTCTTCGCCGCCCACAAACTCGGGCTGCATCCGTCGGCCGCGCAAATCTCGCTCTACGCCGTTTTCGTAATTTGCGGACTCGCGATTCACTATTCCACGCTACTGGTGCTCGTATCGCTCGTGTTCTGGCTGCAAAGCGCGAAGGGATTGGAAGGTGGGTATTTTGGCGTCAACGAATTCTCGCGGCTGCCGCGCGAGGCGTTGCGCGGAGTCGCGGCGGTGATTTTTGTTTACACGTTACCTGTGATTATCGTCACCAATGTTCCCGCGCGAACCCTGCTCTACGGCATCGAATGGCGTGCAGCACTGTGGTTGATCTGCGCGGCGGTTTTCTGGCTCACGGTTGCAGTCATCGTCTTCAACCGCGGCCTCCGCCGCTATTCCAGTGCCAGCTCCTGAAACCATTCCAACACCGCAACAGTTGGCCGCGCTACAAAACCGGATCGGTTATCAGTTTCGCAATCGCGCGCTGTTGCTCGAAGCGCTCACCCACGGTTCGTTTCTCCAGGAAAATCCCGACGCTGGCGCACACAATCAGCGGCTGGAATTCCTCGGTGACGCCGTGCTGCATTTCATCATCACCGATTCGCTTTATCGCGAATCCACCACGGAACGCGAAGGTGTGCTCAGCCGGCACCGGGCGATTCTCTCGAAGGGCGAATTCCTGACCAAACTCGCGCGCGATCTGGGACTCGACGCCTGCATCCGGCTCAACAAAAGCGAAGAGGATGCCGGTGGACGCGGACGCGCCTCCATCCTAGAAGATGCGTTTGAGGGGCTCGTCGGCGCCATTTATCTCGACAGTGATTTGCCCACGACCAGCGCGGTCGTACTCGGCTGGTACGGTCCGCTCTCGGATCGCGTGTTGCCCGCGGAAGACGCGGACAATCCCAAGGGGCGGCTCCAGGAACTCGTTCAACCACTGCACGGGAATCTTGCATTGCGCTATGAAGTGGTGGCGACGACGGGACCAAGCCATGCACGCGAATACGAAGTCGCGGTTTATTTGAAGGACGAAAAATTAGGTGACGGTCGCGGCTCGTCGAAAAAAGCCGCCGAGGAAGAAGCCGCCCGCACCGCGCTCGCGCAGATGCAGGAAAAAGAAAGCCGCGGAGCCGGCTGATCCGGATCGTTGTCCATTTCGCTTTCCGGTCGGCGACGGCGGAGAGTTTCGACGAACGTCACATGACTTCCCTCACCAGCACCAACCAGCGCAGCAAAATCACCGGGGTGTGTCCGCCGGCGCAGGCGTACGCAGTCGCCGAACTGCTGCATCGCAGCCCGGCGGCGGTATGGCTCGTGGTACACGAAGATATCAAACAAACCGATTCGCTCGCCGAGGACGTCGCGCTCTTTCATCAGGCCACCGGCGCAAAATCGCCGCTTGAGGTGATGAATTTTCCGGAAGCGCAAACGGCCAATCGCGAAATGCGCGAGGCGTTCAATGCCGCCAGCGATCGCTTCACGGTCCTGAGTAAATTGAGCGGTCTGCGGCGAGCAACCCACCGCTCCGGCACGCTGGTAATTCTCGCCACGCCCGCCGCGCTGTTGCAGCCGGTGCCACCTCCCGAGGATTTTGCGAGTCGGGAAAACGAACTGCGACGCGGCCAGACGCATCCGTTTCAGGAGTTGTTGAAGCTGCTCCAATCGTTCGACTACGACAGCGAGGCGGTGTGCGAGGCGCCGGGACAATACGCAGTGCGCGGCGGCATCGTGGACGTTTATCCGATCACCGCGCTGCAACCCTATCGACTCGATTTTTTCGGCGATACACTGGAGGAAATCCGGACCCTCGATCCCGTCACGCAGCGTTCCGGCGAATCCGTCGAGTCCCTCACGCTGACGGCCGCGCCGCGTTCGCTGGCGATGAGCAAACCCGCGTCGTTGCTCGACTACCTGACTCCCGCCACGCATGCGGTTTTGTTGGAGCCGAAGCCAGTGGAGGAACTTTTCGATTCGCTCGCCAATGACGATGCTCCGAATTTCGCGCAACGATTACCCCAGACCTGCGCGCAACTCTTTGGGATCGGCGATTTGGATTTAATCAGCGTGCTGTTTGATAATGCCGGAACCGATGAGACATGGGACACGGAATCGCTGGCGCACCATCGCGCGTATCCACAAGAGCGCCTGCTCGCCCACGAGCGGTTGCACGCCGAGGAAGATGGCCGGCGCCGATTTCTCGGAGAAATTGCCGCGTGGAAAAAACAAGGGTATGCGATCGACATCGTCGTTTCAAAAGAAGGCGAAGAACAACGTATCCGCGAGTTGCTCGAGGAGGATTCGGAGTTAAAGAAAATCAAACCGCGCTATTTGCGCGGCACGCTGAATGAAGGGTTTCGCGTTACGTTCCGAGACCGCGCGGCGGAAGGAATGGAGCGCAGCGGTCCCGCCCAAACGAAGGCAACAGGACTGGTCGTGGTGAGCGAAACGGAAATTTTCGGCCGGAAACGACAGCGCCAGACGAAGCCAAAGCGGACGGTCGCGACGACGTCAGCGGTCGATCAGTTACTGGATTTCTCGGAGCTGGTGGAAGGCGATTTTGTCGTCCACCTTTCGCACGGCATCGCGCTTTATCGCGGGCTGACCAAACTGGAAACTGGCGACGGCGTGCGCGAAGTTATTTCGCTGGAGTTCGACGACAAGGTGACGCTGCACGTGCCGTTGCAGGAATCGCATTTAATCAGCCGCTACGTGGGCCTGACAAAAAGCAAACCGCAGCTTGGACGCGTGGGCTCCGGGCGCTGGGAAAAAGCGCGGCAGGCGGCGGAACGTTCGACGATCGATCTCGCGGCGGACTTGCTGGCAATGCAAGCCAAACGGGAAGCGCAGCCCGGTCACGCTTTTGCCGAGGACAATGTCTGGATGAAGGAGTTTGAGGCCGCGTTTCCATTCACCGAGACGCGCGATCAGGGGAAGGCGATTCTTGAACTAAAAGCAGACATGGAACGCACGCGCCCGATGGACCGGCTGTTGTGCGGCGATGTTGGATTCGGCAAAACGGAAGTCGCGATTCGCGGCGCCTTCAAGGCCGTCATGGGCGGAAAGCAAGTCGCGGTGCTCGTGCCAACGACCGTGCTCGCGCAGCAACATCTCAACACGTTTCGCGAACGCATGGCGGGTTACCCGGTGGCGGTGGAAATGGTCAGTCGTTTCCGGACGAGAAAGGAACAAAATCTGATTCTCGCGGCCGTCGCCGAGGGGAAAATCGACATTCTCATCGGTACGCATCGGCTCGTGCAGGACGACGTGAAGTTCAAGGATCTCGGGCTCGTGATTGTGGACGAGGAGCAACGCTTCGGCGTAAAACACAAGGAAGTCTTCAAACGCTGGCGCGCGCACGTGGACATGCTGTCGATGAGCGCCACGCCGATTCCGCGCACGCTCTATCTTGCGCTGACCGGCGCGCGCGACCTCAGCACGATCGAGACCGCGCCCTCGAACCGGCTGCCGATCCAGACGATCGTGAAAAGTTACGACGAGAAACTGCTGGTCGAAGCGATTCAGCACGAAGTACGGCGAGGCGGGCAGGTTTTTTATCTGCACAATCGGGTCATGAGCATCGATCACGTGGCGTCGCGACTGCGCGAACTGCTGCCCGGTCTTACGATCGGCGTCGGCCACGGCAAAATGAGCGAAGGCGAATTGGAACGCGTGATGACGGATTTCGTCGCGGGCAAATACAACGTGCTCGTCTGCACGACCATCATCGAGTCCGGCCTCGATATTCCCAACTGCAATACGATCATCATCGAAGGCGCGGACCGATTTGGATTGTCGCAACTGTATCAATTGCGCGGACGCGTCGGGCGTTTCAAGCATCAGGCATACGCGTATCTGCTGCTGCATCGACACGCGCACGTCCTCGACATCGCGCGGCAACGCTTGAGTGCGATTCGCCAGCACAACCAACTCGGCGCAGGTTTCCGGATCGCCATGCGGGATCTCGAACTGCGCGGTGCCGGCAATCTGCTCGGCGCGGAGCAAAGCGGGCACATCGTTGGCGTCGGGTTTGAGCTTTATTGCCAGTTGCTCCGGCAAAGCGTTGCGCGGTTGAAAGGCGAAAAACAAGCGTCGCTGATCCGCGCGAGCGTGAAACTCGATTTCGTTTTCGTCGGCGAGGGTGTCGACGTCGTGAAGGCCGGGGCCACGGACAGTTTTTCAGCGCTGAAGCAGGCAGAACGCGTGGAGGGCGAGATTGAGAAAATCCAAGCCCGTCTGCCCGCCAGCTACATCGGCGAAACGCGCCTGCGGATCGATTTCTACCGCCGGCTCGCGATGGTGGAAAACCCGGCGCAGGTAAAACAGATCGAGGCTGAGTTAAGGGACCGATTTGGTAAATTTGGCGAAGAAGTCCGAGCGCTGTTGCTGGTGACAGAAATCCGCTCCCGAGCGGAACAAAAGAGCATTTTGTCCGTCGAAACGGCAGGTAATCGCTTAAAATGTCTGCGCAATTCCGGTCGTCACGACGACTTTATCCAATTGAGCAGCCGCTTTCCCCGCTTGACCGCCCCAACCCCCCTTGCAAGGTTGAAAGAAGTAATTATTTTCCTGACAAATCTTCCCGCTAAATGAGTCTCCGAGGCCACCGTCTTTCATCCATCGCTCTCTTCGCCATCACGGCAATTTCCTGTGCGCTGGTCACTGTCCGCGGTCAGACCACGACCCAGCCCAGCGACAACCTGAACCTTCGCTACGCCAATGGCATCGCGGCCATCGTGGAAGACAAGGTCATCACGGTGGATGACATCCGGCGCGAGGTCGGCCCGCTGATTCCGGAAATCCAGAAACAATCTCACAACGAAAAAGAGTTTAACGAAAAGCTCGAGTCCCTGCAGGAAGACATTGTCCAAAAGCTCATTGATCGCGTGCTGATCGTTAAGGAATTCTACAAGGACGAGAAACGTCGCGTGCCCGCTAGCTATGTGGACAACATGGTCGCCGAGACGATCATCACCCAATTCGATGGCGACCGGAGCAAATACCTCGCCTACCTGCGTTCCCGTGGCATCTCGCAGAAGGATTATCGCAAGGAGCAGGAGGAAGACATGATTTACGATTACATGCGCCAGCAGCAGGCGAAGTCCGCCAGCACCGTCAGTCCGGTCAAAATCGAGGCTTTCTACAACGAAAACAAAGAACGCTTTTATCAAGAAGACAGCGTACACCTGAGACTGATTCAAATCGCGCGCGGGGCCGGCGATACCGATGAGATGCTCAAAACCAAAGCGACCGAGGTGATTGTACAACTCACCGCCGGAGCCGATTTCGGCGACTTAGCCCGCCAATACAGCAGCGATTCGCGCAAGGGCAAAGGGGGCGATTGGGGCTGGCAGCGCCGACCGGATTTGAGAAAAGAATTTAGCGACGTAATCTTCTCCCTCAAGAAGGGCGAACACAGCGAACCGCTGATCATGCCCGAGGGCGCTTTCATTTTTTATGTCGAGGAGCGCAAATACGCCGGCACGTTGCCGTTGGATGAAGCCCGGCCAGACATTGAGCGCGCCTTGGTTCAACAGGGCAGCCGTCAGGCAACCGAGCGTTGGCTGGAAAAGTTGCGACGAAACGCCTACGTAAAGCACTTCTAGAAAACAGCTCGTGGGCCAACGGGCGAAACCGCCAAAGGCCCATGAGCGATGAGACTTATCAACCGCTGCGACTGAAGGATCTCGCCGTCAGCGAGCGACCCCAGGAGCGGCTCGAAAAATTAGGCCCGACGGCCCTCAGCGACACGGAGTTGCTCGCCATGCTGCTGCGCAGCGGCAGTAAAGGACACAATGTGCTGCTGATATCGCAGCAGTTGGTCACGCAAGCGGGATCACTGGAGGCTTTGATCCGCTGGACCGAGCGCGATTTCAGCCGGCTCAAGGGAATTGGCCGGATCAAGGCCCTGCAACTCGTGACCGTGATGGAAATCGCTCGGCGCGTTCTCATTCAAGGCGGATCGACCGAGCCCGTGCTCAACCGTCCGGACTTGGTTATGCAACATTTCCAAGCACAAATCGCCGCGCTTTCGGTCGAGAAATTTTGGGTGCTTTGCCTGAACCGGAAAAACCGGTTGCTGAAACAGGTGGAAGTCTCCTCTGGAACCGCCACGAGCAGCCTCGCACATCCGAGGGAAGTCTATCGGGAGGCGATCCGCCAAGGCGCGACGGCCATCGTCTGTGTTCACAATCACCCGAGCGGTGATCCCGCTCCGAGTGCGGCGGATATTCAGGTGACGCGCCAACTCCGCGAGGCCGCCAAAACCGTCGATATTGAACTCCTCGATCACGTGATCGTCGGCCGGGCTAATTCCGATCCGCAGGGCATCGGCTATTACAGCTTCCGGGAAGCTGGAGTGCTTTAATCACTCACCCAAGCAGGGTTAAATTGGTGGTGGAGACTGGAGTCGAACCAGTGAACGGCAAGAGCCGAATTGATTTACAGTCAACGTCCTTTGGCCACTTGGATACTCCACCATCAAAAATGAACGGTGAAGGTATGGGGGCGTTTTGAGGTTTGCCAAGCGGTTTTTTGTCCAAATGACAAACATTCCTCCCGCTTGCCAAGTCATCGCGCGTTGTAAGTGTAACGTCGATGACGCAGACGCTACTCGACGCCTACCACAGCTTGCGGGACCACCCGATTGTCAATGGCGTCCTGCCCCATTTGCTGACGGTGATAGGGTTTCTCCTAGCGTTGCTGACCATCGCCCGCCTCATCAGCGAACGCAAACAACCGAGCAACACTTTTGCGTGGTTACTCACCATCGCGTTTATACCGTATCTAGGCGTCCCGCTCTATCTATTGCTCGGTGGCAAAAAGATAAAACGCCTGGCCGCGCGCAAAGCGCCTCTCACTCCGGTAATTCCGGGCATGAAACCTTCCGCCGCCGCTAGTACGGCGACCGCAAAAGTACTGATGCTAAACGGCGTCAGTCCCCCAGTTGGCGGAAACCGGATTCAATTTTTAACTTCAGGCGAAGAATCGTTTGCCAAATTGGAACAAGGTATTCGCGAGGCGAAGCAGTCGATTCACATCATGACATTCATTCTGGGGCGCGACGCCGTGGGGAAACGCCTGATCAAATTGCTTGCGCAGCGCGCCAAGGAAGGGATCAAGGTCAGACTGCTGCTCGATGCGCTTGGATGCTTCGGTAGCAGTGGAGGTTTTTGCGATCCGCTGCGCAAGGCGGGCGGCGAAGTCGTGAAATTCATGCCGGTGCTCCCGATTCAAACTCGCGGATCATCCAATCTCCGCAATCACCGCAAGATCGCCATTTTCGATCACCGCGTCGCCGCGCTCGGCGGACGGAATCTTGCGGTCGAATACATGGGGCCCACTTTCTTGAAACGTCGTTGGCGCGATTTCGGGGCGGTCGTCGAGGGTCCAGCGGCCAGTTTGCTCAATGAAATTTTCATCGCGGACTGGGCCTTTGCGAGCGGCCAACCGATCAGCCAACTGAATTTAGAACGCCCCACGGAGCCACCTACGATCGCGGGCGATAGCGAAGTGCAGATTGCGGCGAGCGGCCCGGACGTGCCCGGCGAACCGTTGTACGAGGGTATTCTCTCGCTCGTGCAACAGGCGGAAAAAAGCATTTGGATCAGCACGCCCTATTTCATTCCTGACGAGGTTCTCTTCCGCTCGCTGCTCGTCCAGGCGCGAGCGGGTATCGATGTTCGTCTCGTGATCCCCGCGCGGTCCAATCACCCGATCACCGACCTGGCGCGCCGCTACTATCTAAGGGAATTATACCGCGCCGGAGCGAAAGTCTTACTCTACGGGCCGGGCATGAGTCATGCGAAGATGATGCTCGTTGACGAGCGACTCGGGTTGATGGGTTCGGCGAATATGGACCTGCGTAGCCTGTTCGTGAATTTTGAAGTCGGTATGGTCACTTATTCGCCAAAGGAAGCGGCCACCCTTTCACTCTGGATGCGCGAAGTTTTCGATCAGTCAAAACCCATGCCCGCGCCGAGTAAAGTCCGGCGGATTTTTCCGACCATCGGTGAAGAAATCGCCCGACTGCTCGCGCCGTTGCTTTAAGCTGGGCCTGAGGAATTTTGGCACCCCGAAAAACACCGACAACGCAGAAAAGCGGCCATCCCCCTCAATCGCTTCCTCTGAATTCTGTGTATTCCGTTTATTCTGTGGTCAATTACTCCAGGGCTTGGCGGCAAAAATCTGCGCTGCTTCGCGTTTGATTCCGGCTGGATTGATTCCGCGCTTTGTGGGCTTTGCTTCCTTGGCTTGGTGTAAATCCTCCGCCGCGCGGTGATGGCACCACGCCAACAGCGGTGGCGTGACGAAACGCCACCGACGATAAAATCAGAATCAGGATGCTGCGGCCGGCGCGAGTTCCAATAATCGGAGCGCTTGCTGCACTTCGCGGCGGATTTCCGCGAGCGCCGTCTTGGCTTCTTCATATTGGGCAATCGCACGCTCGGTATACTCGTGCTTCAGAGCGCCGGCCTTCTCGGCGTATTGCGCCTTGATGACGGCCCAGCGTTCGCCGAGTTGATGCAATTTTGCATCCGAAGTTTGCAGGAGTTCGCGCAATCGGTCGTTCAGTACCGTCTTCTGGCAGGCGAGACGCGCGTTGAGACGACGCCGGGTATCGGCGAGTTGGGAAAGCAAAACTTTTTCCTCGGGCACGCGGCGTAAACCACGGACCAGATGCAATTTTTCAAGGGTCCAGATCGTCCATTTCGTTGGATCCCACTGCCACCATTTTACTCCGTTGCGGTAGTCGTGTTGAAACTCGTGATGATAATTGTGGTAGCCCTCGCCAAAGGTGAAGATCGCCATGACCCAGCTGTCGCGAGCACTGCAACGATCCGAATACGGCTGCCCGCCGATCGTGTGACAAAGTGAATTAATGAAGAATGTCATGTGCTGCACCGCGGTAACCCGCGCGACACCAGCCAGCAGAAAGCCGCCCAATGCACCGCTCCAGCCCGAATACAAATAACCCAATGCAGCTGGAATAAGTAGTCCAAAGCACACGGCGATGGTCACATAAAACCGGTCCTGCAAGATCACGAGGCGGTCCTTGCGCAGATCCTGCACATTGTCGAGTGGGGGTTCTGCATCGAGCTTGAACAGAATCCAGCCCATGTGGGCGTACCAGAAACCTTGTGAAATATCATAGGGATCATCGTCATGATCCACGTGCTTGTGGTGCCGGCGGTGATCGGAAACCCATTGGATCGCGCTGTTCTCAAAGGCCGCAGCACCAAAAATCAAAGTGACAATACGCACCGGCCAGCTCGCCTGAAATGCCACGTGCGAAAAAAGCCGGTGGTAACCGAGCGTAATGCTCAGGCCAGTGGCGATGAAGAAAATGAAAAACATCGAGGCCTGAAACCAATCCACGCCAAAATACCAGAGGTAAATCGGCACCGCCGTGCAAGTAGCGACGAACGTGCCGATGAGGAATGAACTATTGGTCCAGTTGATGCGAGAGGCAGGGAGACGGAACGGCATAGGAGTAAGCGTGTAGTTCTAATCGGCTTCTGCGAGCGGATTTTTAGCGTTTTACAAAGGTTCTACTGGTTTCTTTTTGAACGCGATGGGACCTCGCTTCGCTTTTTCCTATAAACCGCCGTGAAACTCAGACCGCGCGTTGCGTGATGAAGGCCTTGATGGCGGCCTCGTCTGCTGGCAACCGGTGCTTTACGACAGGAAGGTGCTTCAATTTCTCCAGAATTGGATTCACCGGCGAATAATTGATCGCCGCTTGAATCGCGTCAGGAAACTTCGCCGGATGCGCGGTCGCCAGCACCACGCTGAGGCGATCCGGGTTCAAATCCTTGAACGCGCACGCCGTATGCGGATCGACCACGTAGTTATAACGGTCGTGGACCCGTTTGATAATCGCAGAAATTTCCACATCGCTCGCGCAGGACGAACTAAAGATCGACGGTTCAAAATTCTCAAAAAGGTAGGATCCCGTGGTTTTCAGCTGGGCCATAACCGCCCGCACTTTCGCCGGATCGCAATCGAGTTCGTAATACAGAAACCGCTCAAAATTCGACGCGACTTGAATGTCCATTGATGGCGCCAGACTCGGCTGCACTTCGCCGATGCGGTATTCGCCCGTCGTCAGCAAGCGATGGAGAATGTCGTTGCGATTGGTGGCGATCTTGAAGCCGCGAATCGGTACGCCCATTTCGCCGAGCAACCAGCCGGCAAACACATTTCCGAAATTGCCCGTCGGCACCACAAATTCGACCTGGCTGCGCTTTGCCTCGGGCAATTGAAGCCACGCATAAAGATAATAAACACACTGGGCGAGAACGCGCGCCAGATTGATCGAGTTCACCGCGGAGAGGTGATGCTTTTGACTGAAGTCACGGTCGCCGAAAATGGATTTCAACACCCGTTGCGCATCATCGAAACTGCCATCGATCGCGATCGCGTGAACATTGGCGGTGCCCGTGCACGTCATCTGTCGTTCCTGCAAAGGAGAAACCCGTCCCTCGGGATAAAGAATGAACACTGCCGTGTGTGGTTTTCCGAGCAACCCATGAATCGCCGCCGCACCGGTGTCGCCCGAGGTCGCACCCAAAACGTTGATTCCCTGCCCGCTCAACTTGCATTGATTTTCGTAAAGATTGCCGAGCAGTTGAAGGGCAAAGTCCTTGAACGCCAGCGTCGGCCCGTGAAACAACTCCAGCACGTAGGTTTGCTCATCGAGTTTCACCAACGGGGCGATGCCCGGATGCGTAAAATGCGCGTAGGAATTGTGGACCAATTTTTCCAGCACGTCGTCGGGGATATCCGTGGCGAAGATGGCCATGAACTCCGTGCAAAGCTGGGCGTAACTCAGGTTCTTCCACGAGGTGAGACGCGGCGTGATATCCGGCAATTGCTCGGGTAGAAAAAGGCCGCCGTCAGGCGCAAGGCCGACTGCCACCGCCTGCGAAAAAGTGTGGGGCTCAGTCTGGCCGCGAGTGGAAATATATTTCATGGCTTACCGGATCGATGGGAGCGAAACGCATAATCCACCCGCACGCCAATCGAAAAGCGCAACGCGCGAGCCGGCGTCGGAACAATTCTGTCGAGCGCGCAGCCCGGATGGTTGTGCCGCATTACTTCCCCAGTCCGAAAACGTCGTGGGCCGCGCGCTGGGCTTCATCCGCGCGTGAACGATCAACCGCCACCGTGATCTTGATCTCAGAGGTACCGATCAGCTGGATATTGATCCCAGCTTCGCCCAACGCGGTGAACAAGGTGGCCGCGACGCCGGCGTGCGTGCGCATGCCGACACCGACCACCGAAAGCTTCGCGATATTATCGAAGGCCTTGATCTCGCCGCCGCCGAGTTTTTTAAGGACGGCCGGGAGAACCTTCACGGCGTTGGCCGCGTCATCGCGTTGCACGGTGAACGTCAGGTCAACGCCACCGGTGTGCGCGACGTTCTGCACGATCATGTCCACGTTGATGCTGGCGTCCGCCAGCGCGGTGAAAATCGTCGCAGCGGCCGCGGGTTTGTCGGGCAAATTGCTGATGACGACCTTGGCCTGGTCCTTGTCGAGCGCGACTCCGCGAACGACAACTTTTTCCATGTAGGCGACTTCTTCTTTCACGATGGTTCCTGGGTTGTGATTAAAACTGCTCCGGACCTCAAAAATAACTCCATATTTCTTGGCAAATTCGACCGAGCGCGACTGCATGACCTTCGAGCCGAGACTCGCGAGTTCCAGCATTTCGTCGTAACTGATTTCCTCGATCTTTTTGGCATTCTTAACGACGCGGGGATCGGCAGTATAAACGCCGTCCACGTCCGTAAAAATTTCGCACTTGTCCGCCTTGCACGCCGCCGCGAGTGCGATGGCCGTGAGATCGGAACCGCCCCGGCCCAAGGTCGTGATCTGGCCCTCTTCGTTGATGCCTTGAAAGCCGGCCACGATCACCACTTTGCCCGCCTTGAGATCAGCCAGAATCGGAGCCGGGTTAATCTGCTGAATCCGTGCCTTCGTAAATACGCGATCAGTGGAAATTCCCGCTTGCGCACCCGTGTATGAAACAGCCGGGATGCCGATCGCGTGGAGCGCCATCGCGGTAAGTGCGATCGTCTCTTGCTCGCCGATCGCCAGCAACATGTCCATCTCGCGCGAATCGGGACGGTCATTGATGGCTTTCGCGCGGGCGATCAACTCGTTGGTCACGCCCGAGCGGGCCGAGACCACGACCACTAAACCATGACCTTCCTCGCGCGATTTTTGGATGCGTTTGGCCACATTTTTGATGCGGTCGACGTCACCCACCGAGGTACCACCATATTTTTGGACGATAAGAGCCATGATTGGAGCCCTTAAAAATGGGGCGTCGGAGCGCTTCTTGGCAAGGCGGGACTGCGCACCTTGCGTCATAACCCAACCTTTGCACAAGTTGCGTTGGTCCGGGTTACGTCCGCGCCTTTTTCACAAACTTGGTTTCGGTGCCATTGAGCAGCCGCTTAATATTCTCGCGATGTCGAATGATAACAAAAAGGCCCAACACGGCAGCGACCAGATTAAGCGGCAGCGGGTTCTTAAATAGCCAACTGGCGACGGGCACCGCGATGGCTGCCAACACGGAGCCTAGCGAGACGTAGCGGGTGATGAAAAATGTGAGCACCCAAACCGCCGCACCGACGAGTGAAGCAAGTGGAATTAAAATCACCAATCCGCCCGCCGCTGTGGCCACGCCTTTGCCGCCCTTAAATTTCGTGAACATCGAAAACGAATGACCAAGCACGGCGCAAATCACGCCCACGAGCCCCATGATCCGGGTGTCCGGAACGGTCAGGAACGGCAACAGCGGCCACGCCGCAGCGAGCGCACCCTTCAACGCATCGAGGGCAAAAACCGTATTACCGGCCTTCGATCCGAGCACGCGCTTGACGTTCGTCGCACCGGGATTGCCGCTGCCGACTTTGAAAATGTCGACGCCGTGCGCCCGTGCGACGAGGTAGCCAAAAGGTAGCGACCCGAGCAGATATCCAATAATTGCGGAGCTCAGTATCCAGACGTTGGGCATCAGAGGTTGACGACCACAGCCTGTTTGATGGCGCGATGACCGGTCAACTCCTTAAGCGCTTTCTCCGACGGCTGGCTATCCAAATTCAGGATGCAAAGCGCGATTCCGCCAGCGTTGTTACGACTGAGTGACATCGCGGCAATGTTGATCTGTTCGCGTCCGAGCAACATGCCAACCATGCCGATGATACCGGGTTCGTCGTGATTTTCGTAGATCAAGAGCGCGCCGGAAGGATCGACTTCAACTCCGCGTCCGTTCAACGCCACCAAGCGCGCGTCGGCGGCTTTTCCGAGCAACGTTCCGGCGGCCGACTTGGTCACGCCGTCCGCTTGAATCGCTTCCACCAAGATCAGATCGGTGAAATTCGCGTCGGTATTCGACTTGATCGTCTCCACCTCAACGCCGAGCCGCTGCATGATCGTCGGAGCATTGATAAAATTGAGCCCGTCGCCGCTGATCCGGCGCAGAAAGCCGCGCTGGATGGCGCGCGTCACGGGATTGGCGTCGAGCTCGACGAGTTTTCCCCAGAAAGTAATCCGCAGCCTTTCCACGCGACTGGTCGCGAGTTGCTGCACCAACGCGCCTAGCTTGCCGCCAAGTTCAAGATACGGTCCGATGATTTTCAACGTCGCCGCATCGAGCGACGGCATGTTGACCGCGTTGCTGATCACGCCGCCGTTCAGCACATCGGCGATCTGTTCGGCAATTTCGATGCCCACTGCATCCTGCGCTTCGGCCGTGGACGCGCCCAAGTGCGGGGTAAGAGTCACGTTGGGCAACTTACGCAGATCGCTGTCGACCGCGAGTGGCTCATCCTCGTAAACGTCGAGGCCGGCGGCCGCGACCTGACCGGATTTCAATCCAGCGATCAAAGCCGCTTCCTTGATAATGCCGCCGCGAGCGCAATTAAAAAGACGCACCCCTTTCTTGCACTTCGCGATCGCCGCTTCGTCGATCATGTACTTCGTCTGATCGGTCAAAGGCATGTGCACCGTGATGTAATCCGCCTGC
Source organism: Verrucomicrobiota bacterium (assembly GCA_041691855.1). GTDB lineage: Bacteria > Verrucomicrobiota > Verrucomicrobiia > Opitutales > Opitutaceae > Lacunisphaera. Next base: position 29,654 of record JBEPTW010000031.1, read on the forward strand.
GCCAGCAATTCGTCGAGCGTGACTGCCTCGACTTGCATGGCCTTGGCGCGCGCCGGCGAAAGATATGGATCGTAGGCGAGTACGCGCATCCCAAAAGCCTGCGCGCGTTTCGCCACTTCGGTCCCGATGCGGCCG
>JBEPTW010000032.1:0-29605 GCA_041691855.1 Verrucomicrobiota bacterium
AAGAAGAGCTTATCCTTGGCCTCGACGCTTTGCTTGAGCAGCGATTCGGATTCGTCGGCGTCGAGGATGGTGAAGTTTTTTGGGAGCTTGATCGCTTCGCCGTACATGCGCAGCGCGCGGTTGCCGAGCGAGTGAAAGGTGCCGCCCCAGAAGCGCGCGGGTTCGATGCCGGTGAGATCGTGGACGCGGTGGAGCATTTCTTTCGCCGCCTTGTTCGTGAACGTGAGCAACAGGATTTCGCCGGGCTTCACGCCTTGCGAGAGCAGGTAGGCGACGCGGTAGGTGAGGGTGCGGGTTTTTCCGGAGCCGGCCCCGGCGAGCACGAGTAACGGGCCGGGTTTTGCGGTGACGGCGGCGAACTGTTCGTCGTTCAACAGGGCGCGGAAATCGATTGGCGGAATGCTCGGTGCGCCGCTGGCGAAATTACTGGGGAGAACAAAATCCATGAAAGAAAGGAGGGAGCCCGTTCGATCCGTTCAGGGCAAGCCCTCTTCATGGCCCGGATGGCTGACGCTTAGTATTGCTGCGTCAGATTTGCGGTGGCGGGATGCCCTCACGCGACGGGTTTCGTTTTCGTGGTCTGGGCTTCGCGGGGTGAGGGGCAACCCCGCCCACAGGGTTGGTTGGTATTGTAGCGACGGGCGTCCCGCCTGTCGGATCGGTGCTCGTTGAGCCCACAGGCCGGAGGCCTGTGCTACAATTTCCTTCTTGAACGCGCTCCGCCCACAGCAGTTGCGCGACGAGCGCGCAACTTACGGGGATGGCGAAGGGGAATCTGCAAGCGGGGGTCGCTGCGGGTCCAGAGGGTCCCGACGATCTCAGGGCCACGACATCAAGTGGTGGGTCGCAGTTTCGCCGATCGGTCGGAATTCGAGGCGTTGATAGAATTGCCGGCCACGGGGGTTGGCTTTCAGGACCTGCAAGCGAAGGGGAAGCGACGCAGATTTCGCTTCGGTTTGAAGGGCGCGGACGACGGCCGCACCGATGCCGCGACTTTGGAATTCAGGCGAAATTTCAATCGTGGCGAGCGTGTGTTCCCGTGCGCTGCGAATTACTTCGAGTCTTCCTGCATCGCATCCGTCCACGAGGATCACCTGGGTTTTTTCAGGGAGGAAGTTGCGAGCGAACCACTCTTTTTGTTCGTCATCGATCCAGCGATGCCACGTCTTCTCGACGTAGGCTCGCATCGTCTGTTGTTTGAGAAGCCAGAAAAAGGCGTGATCTGCGAAACACGCGGGCCGCAATTGATAAGCAGGCGGCGACATTCGATTCCGGCAAAATGGCCACGACGATCAAGCCGTGGCGGGATGAGTTTAACCAGACGGACGTTTCCTGCGTTCTTACACCGTCGTCAACTCCTTCTCCTTGTGGGCGAGGTGGGTGTCGATGTCCTTGATGAATTTATCGGTGGCGGTCTGGATATCTTTTTCCAGGCGCTTTTCTTCATCCTCGGCAATCTTGCCGTCTTTGAGTACTTTTTTGGTCTGTTCCATGGCGTCGCGACGCGCGTGGCGCACATTGACGCGGCCGTCTTCGGCGAGTTTGTTGGCGACCTTCACGAATTCGAGGCGGCGTTCCCGCGAGAGGTCGGGGAAGGGGAGGCGAATCAGACCGCCGTCCACGATTGGATTGATGCCGAGGTTGGCTTGTTGCAGGGCTTTCTCAACCGGGCGGAGGAGGGCCTTATCCCACGGTTGGACTTGAATCATGCGCGGATCGGGCGTGCTGATGGCGGCGCATTCCTTGAGCCGCATCATCGAGCCGTATGCCTCGACCATCACGCCTTCGACCATGGCGGGCGAGGCTTTGCCGGTGTGAATCGTGCTGAATTCGTGCAGCGTGAAATCGACCGCTTTCTTCATGCGGACCTGGACGTCGTTGAGAATGGGATGGGACATGATGATCGGGGAAGTTGAGGGTTGAGCGGGGAAAGAAAAAACCGAGGCGGTCGGGAGAGGAATGAGTTGAATTCATCGAAGGCGAACCCTCAACGCTCAACTCCCGGCCCCGAATTACGTATGGACCAGTGTGCCGATTTTTTTGCCGAGAACAGCGTCCATGATGGCATGTTCCTGGCTAAGATTAAACACCAGGATGGGCACGTTATTGTCGAGACAGAGGGAAAACGCGGTCGAATCCATCACGTTCAGGCGCTGACGGAGCGCGTCGATGAAGGTAATCTCGTCGTAGCGGACGGCGTCGGGATGCTTCATCGGATCCTTGTTGTAGATGCCGTCAACCTTGGTCGCCTTCATGATGATATCGGCATGCATTTCCGAGGCACGAAGGGCGGCGGTGGTGTCGGTCGAGAAGTAGGGATTGCCCGTGCCGGCGACGAAAATCACCACGCGTTTTTTCTCCATGTGGCGGAGGGCGCGGCGCATGATAAACGGTTCGGCGATCTGATTCATCGGAATCGCTGATTGGACGCGGGTGCTGACGCCCATTTTTTCAAGGCAATCCATGATCGCGAGACCGTTGATCACCGTGGACAACATTCCCATATAGTCGCCCGTCGTCCGATCGACCCCGCGTTTGGCTCCCTGCAAGCCCCGGAAAATATTTCCTCCGCCGATCACCAAGCCGATCTGCACGCCGAGGTCGTGGATTTCCTTCACCTGCCCGCAAATTTTCTCGAGAATCGCCGCGTCGATGGCCTCGCTGCCTTTGACTCCTCGGAGAACTTCACCGCTGAGCTTCAGGATGATGCGTTTATATTTGATACCCGTGGACGCGGCGGCGGACTTGGTAGGCATGAATGAGCATGAGAATGATGCCTAAAACGGGCGTCAATGCCTGAGATGGCGTCCAGTTCCCTTCAGTTGATCACTTAGGGGATTCCACCTGTGTTTTCACTGGTTCTCCGCGGGCTTGGCGTTTGGCGGCCCACACGACGAAGCACACTCCGATGAGCAGGAACAATACTACTCCTATCGCCATACCGAAGTTAACCTTGGTGGTGCTTTTGTGGACGTTGACGATCGGTTTGTCGGCGGTCTGTGGTTCGAAGCCCATGGGTTGGTTGGGTTGAGGGTGAATAGTTGCACGGCGGCGCCTTTGGCTCGGCCGGTATCTTTAATGATGGACCGCCCTGAGGAGGATCGGTGCGTCAAATTGTGAAGTGTATAGTGACGCGATGAGGCTTCGATTGGAGAGGGAAATCAGTGGAGAAAGCGTTTGCCACGAATGCGGTGGGCATCGGACAGTGATGGCAATCCGATGAAGTTTGAACACTTTGCCCTGAATGTCCCCGATGCGCGCGCGATGAGCCGTTGGTATGTGGAGCACGTCGGACTTAAAGTTATCCGGAGGCGGGAAGATGCGCCTTACACGCACTTCCTGGGCGACGATACGGGGCGCGTTTTCATCGAACTTTATACCAACTCCTCGGCGTTGATTCCGGAGTATGCCAGTCAGCATCCGTTGGTGGTACATTTGGCGTTGTACACGACTGATTCCGTGGCTGACCGCGCGCGCTTGGAAAAAGCCGGAGCAAAATTCTTTAGTGAGGATACATCGCCTGATGGGACGCGCCTGATCATGATGCGCGATCCTTGGGGAGTGGCTTTGCAGCTGTGCCAACGCGGCCAGCCGTTCCCCGGTTTTTAGAGTGAGGTCGGGTTTCTTATCTTATTACCTATTACCTCACGTCTATTGCTTGGACGGAAATATCCCCACTTAAGACCGTCGTCCCCTTGTCGTGGTTTTTGGAGCTGTGGGGCGGGTGCTTTCGGCCGCCGCGATGCGGGGTGAGGGCACCCCGCCTACAAATGCGATCATGCCGCCTTACATTCCGGTTAACATTGGGGTTCTCGAAGCGAAGTTCATAGAGTTAATCACAATAGAATCTGCTTATTTGAGTTCCGCCCGCTGCAATTTGTCCGCCGGCAACGCGGTGGGATGGAAACGGATTCCACCCAGGCTGCCTTTGTACCAATACATTTTATTTTGCCGGACGCCGAGTGAGAGCTGTCCGGAGGTCATAGGAGAAAAATCGACGTCGCCGGTGAGTTCGCGCACTCCGTCGACATAGCTGGTCATGTGCCCTTTCGCATAAACGAGCGCGACCCACGTCCAACGATCCGAAGGGTGGAGTTTCGTGCGATCAAGCAACGTGCGTCTGCTTCGTGATTTTTTCGTAAACAGGAAAGTATCGAGTGCCCAGCCCTCTTTGGTCAGGCGAATTTCCATCATGGCTCGATTTTGTTCGGCATCTTCGAGATGGAAAAAGCGTTGTTCCGCCGTGCCGCCCGTTTCCGGACAGATCAATGCTTCGATGGTAAATTCAGACCAGCCGGCCAACGGGTTGACCGGAACGAGGAGCCCGTCGGACGTGCCGTTGAAATGGATGACGTCGCGGGTGGCGTCCCTCGCGACCTGCGGATGGCCGTAGACAGTGGCGGGATGGCCGCCAACGATGTTGGTTTCATTCATCGGCCATGTGGTGGTGGCGGTGGCGGTAACGGGAATTTCGGCAGAAAACAGCCTACCGTTAAGAAAAAGCAATATAATGAGATAGCTTCGGGTGGCGTGACGCATAGTCGATTTTATGCCACTTCGATGTTGCCGGCTCAAGACTGCGAATTGAGGGAAATTGAGGGCGCTTCCCTGGATTTGCGGAATGATCATTTCCACCCTTGACCCGTGGGGTACGGCGGGCTTCTTTCGGCGCTCCATCACTGCCTGATGGTGTAATGGTAGCACAGGTGACTTTGACTCACCTAGTCATGGTTCGAATCCATGTCGGGCAGCCACGTTTGACGAAATCCGAACCTTTTTTAAAACCGTCAAAGTTTATCGGGATGGGTTTTTCGATTAACGATTTACGCGGTGTTGGAAACTTTGACGAATTTGGCGGAGTTCGTATTTGCCCGCCAGTTCGGTCGATTTCGGACAACGCCACGCCGCGAGCAGGAAAAACCGTCAAAGTTTTTCGTGAGCCTCTGCCGATGGCAATTTACCGTCCTTCCATCGCTGAATCAGGGAATCAATAGCACGGCGTTGATCACTGAAAGGGGTGGCTGCGATTCCGGCCAAGCGACGCAGCCCGAGATGATGGCTGAATGGCTGGCCTAGGAAAAGAGAAGCGTCCCCTCATGGCAAGTGCGTCGTGGACGGGAGCACTGATGATATTTGAGGTATCCTGCTGGGCAATCGCCATCCCGGCTTGACGACAGCGGAACCATTCGCCTTCTTTCCGCCCGTACCCACCCACGTCTCGGGCCGATCAGTGGGGGATTGCAACCAATGACCAACGTAATTGTGAATTTGCGCCGCGTGCTATGCATTGCGCTCGGTCTGCTTTGGGGATCAACCGCGACAGCGGCGTTAACCGCGCCCTCGTCGCTGGCGACCGCGAACCTCAAGGCCACATCGTTTACCCTGAAATGGGCTGCGTCTTCCGGAGCGACGGGTGGAATTGCCGGCTACGATATCTACCGGGACGGCGTGATGGTTGGTTCCTCTTCCGGGCGGACTTTTGGAGTTACCGGACTTTTGCCCACCACTTCCTACGGGATGAGTGTGGTTGCCCACGACAATGCCGGTAATTCCTCCGATCCGAGTCCTGGACTGGTAGTGACCACGGCACCCGATACAACTCCGCCCATACGGCCGACCGGCTTCACGGTTTCAGCGATAACCACTACGTCCTTCACTCTCAGTTGGACCGCTTCAACCGACGACATTGGTGTTGTTGGCTACAATCTCTATCTCTCCAACGTCTTGGTCGCGTCGTCTTCGAATACGATCGCCGTCATCAACGGGCTGGTTCCGGATACGATTAACCACATTGCGGTTCGTGCGGTGGACGCGGCGGGTAATCTTTCTGCTGCAAGTGCTGTGCTCGCTGTTCGCACCCTGGCCAATCCTCCCTCGATTCCAACTGGATTAACGGTGACGAATTTAAAAGCGGCCTCGTTAACTCTGAAATGGGCTGCCGCGACTGATGGTACCGGTGGCATCGCCGGTTATGATATTTACAGCAACGACATGCTGGTAGGTTCAACGACAAAGCTCTCCTATGCCTTCGTCGGTTTGACGCCACTCATGTCTTACCGTTTTGCGGTGGCCGCACGTGACCACGAGGGACGCGTTTCGCCCGAAAGTGCGCCGCTTGTCGTCACTACCGTCGCTGACGTAATTAAACCGAGCGTGCCCAAGAACCTAAGCGCGGATGCAGTTGCCAACGATTCTTTCACCCTGATGTGGACTGCTTCCACTGACAACGTAGGCGTCATCGGTTACGATGTTTTGAAAAACAACGTCGTGATCGGTGCGACGGTCGATCCATTCTACAAGCTTGTCGGACTTTCTGCCCTCACCAATTACCAAATGCGCGTCAAGGCGAAGGATGCCGCAGGAAACGTCTCGGGACTGAGTGCCGTTCTCGCAGTGATGACGGGTGCCGTGCCCAATATTCCGCCCCAAGTGATCCTAACTTCGCCGGTCTCGGGAACCAGCCTCACGACTCCGGCAAATATCACCCTTTCGGCCGCGGCGACCGATCCGGACGGGACGGTGGCCAAAGTCGAGTTTTTCGACGGCACGCTTAAACTCGGCGAGACTCTCGCACCCTCCACGCCACCCGACATCTTCACGCTTCCCGTGAATCTTAGCGGCGTGGGATTACATGCGCTGTTCGCCCGGGCGACAGATAATCGCAACGCCACCGGCGATTCTGCTTCGGTTTCGTTCCGGGTGCTCGCCGGCTTGCCTTACCTCGCGAGTTTTGAGGTGGCCGACGGTTATACGGCCGGTTCGTTGCAGGATCAATTGGGTTGGACGGTTGCCAGCGGGACTGCGGTGGTCACTTCGGCGGATTCCGCCCACGGTGATCAAAGTGTATCGCTCGGAGCTGGCGCGGTTGCCGCACTCGCGGATCAGGAAATCGGCGCAGGTGCGACCAATCCGTCGCAGGTTTATGTCGATCTCTTTGCCAAACCAGTGGCCGGGATCGATACTGACACCGGCTCATTGTTCGACCTCGATAATGCCCGCATCGCTTTTGTCTTCGATAGTGCTTCGGGATTGAATGACACGTCGCTTACGGGCCACTTTATGGCCTTGAACGGTGACGGTGCGGGGGCGGGAACGTGGCAAGCGATCGCTTCGCCGATTGATGTCGATTCCAATCACGCCGCGAGCGCGTGGTTACGGCTGAGTGTCCGGCTCGACTACGTCACGAAGACTTGGGATCTGTATCTCAATGGGCGGCTGGTTGCTATTGATTTGAAATTCCGTTCCGCTACCGCCACCTACCTGAGCGGCCTTTCGTTTCGCGGGCACCCCTCGGTTGCCAGTGGCATCGACGAACTTTATGCCGGGCCGGATTGTCCACTTTTCACCGACGCAGATCACGACGGCATGGACGATACGTGGGAAGTGTTGCATGGCCTCGATCCCGCGGTTAACGATCGTAATGCGGACCCCGATCACGACGGACTGACGAATATTCAGGAATATCTTCTCGGTACCGATCCGCAGAATCCTGACACCGACAACGACGGCCTCACCGACGGTCAGGAGCGAGCCCTCGGCACAAATCCATTGGTGGCTGACACGGACGGTGATGGCATTCCCGATGGCTGGGAGCAGCAGCATGGTCTCAACCCGCTCTCTGCTGACGACGCTGGGCTGGACCCGGATGGCGACGGCTTGAGCAATCTGCAGGAATTTCAGGCCGGTACCGACCCAGCCGATTTCTATAATGGTAAGACGCCGATCGTCACGGTGCTTAGTGGTGGTGGCGGGCAGCCCGGTGTGGCGGGCCTGCTGCAGATTCGTGTCAACGACAGCTCCGGACAAGCTCTGTCCAATGCGCCCGTAACGTTTTCGATCAACGCAGGAACGAGCCAGCTCGCGGCGAGTGCGGAGGACGCGGCAACAGTGATGAATTCGATCTCGTTGCGGACAGCTTCCAATGGTGTGGCCGAGGTTTATTATCGCACACCGACCGGCCAGTCCACGAATGGCAGTGTCGCCGTGCAAGCCGGCGCGGCTTCAATCCAGCTGGTATTTGTTGCTTCGGGAGGCGGTCCCAATCAACCGCCGTCGGTCGCGCTGACCGCTCCTCTGGACAACGCGATCGTGACAGGGGTGAGTGGAGTGGTCCTTGTCGCCAATGCATCCGATTCTGATGGTGGGATTGCGAAGGTGGAATTTTTCGCCAATGGGAGCAAATTGGGCGAAAGCTTGGCTGCGCCTTACAATTATAGTTGGTCCGCGATTGCGCCGGGTAGTTACTTGGTCACGGCCAAGGCGACGGATACGGCGGGTGCGTCGACCCTTTCGCTCCCTGTTTCCATTGCGGTTACCGCGCCGTTCCCACCTCTGTTCAGCGCTGATTTCGAAACCAGCGATGGCTACGTGACGGGGTCACTTGCCTCGCAGCACGGTTGGTTGCCTTCGTCTCAAGCCGCCACGATCGAAAGCCGGTCCGACGCGCCGTCCGGTGGGAACGTACTTAAGTTGGAGGCCGGAAGTTACCGCTATAATCCGATTTCGTCCGAGGTGGGCAGCGGCACCGTTTTTGTTGATTTTTATGCCAAGCTCTCGGTTGGCGACGATCTCAACAACAATCCCAGCTTTAATCTTGGCGGTGTTATTCTCACGTTTCAGTCGGGTGATAACGGAACATCGGCTGAGATATTTTCCGCTGCGACCGGCGGAGACGGTTACTCGTATAATTCGACGGGGGTCAAAGTGCCTTTAGCGGCAGATCAGACGACCGACTGGCATCGGTACACGCTTTGGCAGAATTACACCGAGAACTATTGGGACCTGTACGTCGACGGGCACATGGTCGCGGCCGATTTGGAGCTCGGCTATAACCCACTCCGTTATTTCTATTTCAGCAATGGCACAAGCCAGCCCGGTTGGATCGACCATATTCAAGTGACTACCGGAAATCCGCTTTTCACCGACCTGGACAATGACGGGATGGCGGATGCTTGGGAAGTTGCTCACGGGTTGGATTCGACCATCGATGACCGCAACCTCGATCCCGATCATGACGGATTGACCAATATTCAGGAATACATCCTGGGCACGGATCCACAGGTGAGGTCGGCCGGAGGCGCTTTCGATACTGATAACAATGGCCTGCCTGATGCTTGGGAGATCCAGTATTTTGGACAGATCGGGGTTGATCCCAACACCGATCCCGATGGCGACGGGTTGACGAATCTGCAGGAGCTGCAAGGTGGAACCGACCCTACGGATTATTTTAACGGTGCCACGCCAACACTCGTCATTGGTAGCGGGAACGATCAATATGGCGTTGCGGGTCTATTCAATGACCTGCCTTTGGTGGTCTCGGTTACGAACGCCGCGGGCACGGCGCCTGTGGTAAACGCCCCGGTCACTATCTCGGTGCAGATCGGAGGCGGCTGGCTGGCCGTGAATAATAACGGGACCTCGAATCTCTTAACGACGCTCAATCTCAGGACCGACGCAAATGGTAATGCCCAAGTCTATTACCAACAGCCGTTCGCTCCGGGTATTTCCAGTGCGATCACGGTACAGGTGGCCGGCGCGCAGGTGACTTTCGGCACGACGACCTTTGGTGGAAACGGCGGTGGTCTCGTTCCCGGCGATTCGGACAACAATGGTTTGGCGGATGCGTGGGAAACGAAATATTTCGGTCATATTGGAGTCGATCCCAGTGCCGACCCCGACGGTGACGGCTTGACCATTCTTCAGGAATATTCGCACGGAACCGATCCCAACAACCCTGACACGGACGGGGATGGATTGTCGGATGGTCAGGAAGTTGCTTCGGGGACCGATCCTCTCAGCGCAGCATCCGGAATCGATGCGTTGGCGCAGTGGAATAATACCTACACGACAAATACCACGATAGTCGGTCCCGGTCTTCCGGGTTTTGATCGGGATATTACCGGTCAGAATTCCCTTATTTTTTATAACAAGATCGTCTACAATCAGTCCTATTCGCCTATCGAATACAATTCTTCAGTTTATACCTATACGGGAAATCAAACCTGGCATGAATCCTATATAACCAGCAGTCCAGGAGGAGATCTAGAAGTAGACTTACCTAATGCGACAGACTATTTGTGGATCCGCCAGGATGACTTGGTAAACTACGCATTCAGTGTTGGAGCTCTGTTCACTCCAACGAGTATGGATTACGTCTCTCCAGGACCCTATGGTGAGACGGTCAGCTATAACCTATCTGATCCAGTGCAGCCGACGATAGTGACAAATGTCACTTCTGGGCCAGGACTTCCGTTCGCGGAACAAATTTATGGCCAGACGACGATTACGGATCAATATAGCATCACGGTTCCTCTGGGGTTAACCGGAACGATCCGTTGGCTCGAAGTTTTTACTCCGATTAACTCACAGGTCTCGCAGTACGTAGCGCGCGAATGGGTAATTAACGGCACGCAGAGCCCCTCCTTTCCCCTGTCAACCGCTGCGGACGGACTTTCTACCGTAGTGCCCTATCAGGCCGCACTCGAAGTGGACGCCGATCGCGACGGCAACATAACCGCAGGCGCCTCCGACACCACGTTGTCCGATAAGCCCTTTCGCTTTTGGCTCAATGATGACGATGACACCGAGCTATTGCTTGGCCCAAACATTCCGCTCGAATCGGATACGGTCCCGGTCGTAACTGCGGACTATACCAAACACAAAATTGTCTCGCAACGGAACTTGGAGGACTTCGCCCGGCTGTGGATAAATCTGTCCGGACTCCAAGACATGATCACCGGGCCGAACCCTTCGATCCAGATCGGCCTGAAATGGCAGGACGGCTACACGGGCACTCCGGCGATCAACGTGTATTTGGCAGCGGATACAAACGGATCGGATAGTTATCTAAAGGACAACACGCCCGCACAGACTCAGCTCGCGGGCGGCTTCAACAACGCGATCATTGATGCGAATGGAAAACCGACCGTCGATACGAGTGGCACTTTTATTTTCCCGTCTGGTTATTGGTCCAGCCTGACTCAAGCCAATCCGAGCCTGCATTTGCTCTTTGAGGGTGCGGGCATCGGCACAGGACAGCTTACCGTCGTTCTGCTCGACAAAGACGGCAACCAAATCGGCGAAGGGCCGGGCGTTTGGTTCGATCTGATGAACATCAAGTCGATGTATCAGCGAACGAAAGCCACGGCTGACGACACAACAGCGGCGAACGGGATCGATTGCACGATTCCCTTCCCGTCCGATTCCACCGGGCCTGACAACAACAACATCCCTCATCCTAATATGGGATGGACGACCAACGATCTCGGCTCTGCCTTCCGGCCCGATCCGAACGAAGACCTGCAACACAAGACCTACATCGTCTTCGTCCACGGTTGGAATCAGTCGCCGGACCGCGCTACGATGTTCGCAGAAACTATGTTCAAGCGGCTATGGCACCTGGGCTACAAAGGACGTTTCGCAACGTTTCGTTGGCCGACGCTCTATAGCGAAACGGGCGTCGACATTCTCGACGCGGTTCGAGCCCACTACAATGACAGCGAATACCGGGCGTGGAAAAGCGGCGAGAGTCTGAGGCAATACGTCAATCAGCTTCCGACCGGCTATACGCGCAACCTTGTTGCACATAGCATGGGCAACATCGTTGCCGGATCGGCGCTGCAGAAGGGTATGTCTGTTTCAAACTACGCGCTCCTCAACGCAGCGGTTCCCGCGATGTGCTACGATCAAAGTCCGAGCTTGCGACAATCTGCGTGGAATTACACAACGCCCAATGACGATCTCGATCCAAGCACGAAGGCACTCGCTTACATCGGGCAATTTAGAAACTTGAATACAAACGCCGTCAGCTTCTACCTTCCACAGGACTCAGCAACGGTCGGCGGATGGGAGTTCAACAACGGCAAACTCAAGCCAGAACGATACACTGGAGATTCCGTGGGCTTTTTTGGACTCACGGGTTACGCCTACACGCCGTCAGCAAGCCCTGGTAGCCGACTTTCAATCAACTTTCTTTCGACCTTTGGTCGCTATTTAATCGATCCGCACGAATCGATGTCTTACGCGACACAGTCGCTCACAAAAACGGCCGGGGCCGATGGCAGGACGGCTGGATCGATCAGCTCAGCCGTGCCCCTTGATACGTGGAATTTCGGTAGCCAGCATAGCGCGGAATGGGAAAGAGATATCCAAGATACCGCACCGTTTTATGCGCGCTTGCTGATTGAACTACAGATATCGCCATGAACGCTCGCAAAATTTTTCTAACTACGCTTCTTATTTTGGCGGCAGCCCTCGTGTGGCTCCTGTTGCCCGGGCATCAGCCAGCGTCCAGTGCACCTGCTCCAAAACAGACTGCGCAGGTGCAGCAGAATGTTGGAAACGGCACGGGTCCGGCAAAGGACGCGCAGGGCAGATTGCTTCCGGTTGCACCGAATGGGGCACCGGGCAGAGAGAGCCGGAAAAAGAACGAAGCCGCTGAAATGGAGATATACCGTAAGGCGTTCAGTACTCCCATTTCCTTTTACGGCAAAGTGGTCGATGAAAAAGGGAACCCTGTCGAAGGAGTCACCGTAGAGCTAGATGCAGCCGACAAGCCTTGGGGTAATAGCACCAAGTATCAGCGAGTCACTGACGCTCAGGGTTTCTTTTCGATTGCGGGCATCCAAGGGGCGAGGCTCGCTGTGTTTATCTCTAAGCCCGGCTACTATCCCACCGCAGAATCTCGCCGCGGCTTCTCGTATGGTGGAGTGAAGAATGATGACGATGGCACCATTCCGACACACGGTGCTCCAGCGATCTTCGTGCTGCGCAAAATGGGCGAGACGGTGCCGCTGGTCCATCTTGAGACAAAGAGTGTTCGTGTCGTTGAAGAAGGCACTCCCGTTGAAGTCGATCTTGCCACCGGCGCACAGAATCGCGGCGGCAATGGGTCGGTTCAGGTTGAAGTCTGGAGTGATAATCCGACTTACGGAGCGCAAGGGCCGTATGGTTGGCGAGCGCGTGTGACTGTGCCGGGCGGCGGCGTGATTCAGCGCACAGGGGAGTTCGATTTTGAGGCTCCTGCGGACGGTTATTCCTCAGAGTTTGAAACCACTATGGCGCAAAATGCGGAACACTGGCGCAACGGTTTTGAACGCCAGTTCTTTGCCCGGCTTCCCGATGGCCGCTTCGCTCGGTTCACAATCAACCTAAAAACTGGCGGCTTGTTCTTCACGTTGGAATCCTTCGTCAATCCAACTCCCGGCAGTCGCAACTTAGAATTTGATCCGGCGAAGATTGTGGGTGTGAAGCGCTGATCGAATTCCTTGGCCGCTGATGGGTTGTATCATTGCCCGATTCCAGTCCGACCCGGTGATTCCTACAACGGTCCATGCCTACCGTAATCAGTGTAGTTGATCGGTCTGTTATGTGGACGTCGTCGGCTCCGATCAGCCGGCAACGGACCACGTTCTAGCCCACATTTTTGCCACAGATGCAATACCCTCCCGAAATCGGGAGGTTCGCCGAGCCCGGAAAAACGTGCACCAAACCTTACAGAAATCGCCCCCAACCGACCGTGAATCCGCCCCCAGTTCCGCGCTCGATCCGAGCCGCAAATAAGCAAAGTGGAATAAGACACCAACCCCGCTTGAAAATCGGTACCGGCCGTCGGGAGCGCGTCAGGTCGCGCGTTGGTTCAGCGACCGCGCGGCCTGCGGGAGCGGTGTCGGCTCGGGCATCTATCGTAAATACGGTAGGCCTGTGGCCTCGCCGTGGGACCGGGAGCGGCTACCTTCGACGATTTTTTTCGCAGACCAGTTCGATGCGTTGCCCAGCGATGCGCCGCCGCCACGTTCCTGCTTTGACGCAAAGACGCAAACATTGCCCCGTCCAATTCCGTTGGTTGGCAAGTTCGCGCCAGCGGCCGGAAACATCAAAGTGCCAGACAGCCGTTTTCGCAGCGGCCGGCACATTTGCGTCAATAAAGTTCGTATTCCTCGCCAGCTCGGGCAGCCATTCGACGCGCTGGCCGAGCCAGCTTGCTCATGGCCTGCGGCCGGCACGTGCGAATACTCAGGATTTTCGAGGGCTCTTGCGTGGCGAATGGCCCTGAGCAAGCAAAGCGCGTCGAAGGGCTGGCGGCATGTGTGTTTCATTTAACTCGCGGTAGTTCCCGTGGCCGATGTCCAGGAAAGCGATGAATCCGTTAATAACGGAAGTAAGCCAAATAGTTGTGGTAGCGCCGAAGGGTATGCCGGTCGTTTATTTTCTCCGGCTTGGTTCTGGCATTATTTATATCGGGGCTTCGATGGATTTGCCGCAACGCCTTGACGACCATCGATCGGGGCAAGCTTGCCGAACCACCCAATTCGATCGGCCAGTTGCGATGCTCCGGGTCGAAGCCTGTACCACATTTGCAGAGGCTCGTGCCCGCGAAGCCCAACTCAAGCGTTGGTCTCGCGCCAAGAAAGAGGCGCTCGTCCGCGGTGACATGGATGGCCTGCGGGCGCTCAGCAAGTCGCGCGAGAATGGCGAAGAGAATGGTGTTCCCGTTCATCCACCCTGCATCGGGGGAGGGTTTGCAGATAGTGCAACCCGCGCAACGCCGACGATGTGACGACTTTCGGAGAGGTTGACCTTGTCGTCGTGGCAACCCGCGCAAACGCCATATGAAGTCCTCGAATCAAACGTTAGGCGGTCGTCGGTGCGCAGTGCCGCGACGTGCGGGCCGATCGCGACAATTTCTCTGCGGCTTCGTGCCCCGTGTTAACAGCGGCCGGTCGATCCATCCCATCGTGACTATCGCGCGAAAATTCTGCAGGCGCGGATACGAAGCAGCGCCTGATCGTCGGCAGAGACGAGCCGGCAGCGCATTCGGCGAGACGGTCGGTCAAACGCGTTTGCTTCGGGGACTTTAACGTGTGTAATCGTGGAAATTTAACCGATCCGCGCATGAAAAAATTATTTTTGATTCCCGTTCTGTTGGTCGCCTCATCGTTTCTCATCCCGGCGTTTGGGACCGCACCGGACAAACTTGCGGATTTTCAACAGGCGGCGCTCCAGGCCAACCTCGCACTATCGTTACCCGATTATCCGAAGTCGCCGAACGAAGTAGGTGAACAGGTGAATGCAGTGCTCAAGGGTGCCGAGAACGAATTCGCGAAGATTGCGGCGCAAGATCCAGCGAAGGCCACCTTCGCGAGTACTTTCGCGACGTACGATTCAGTCGGGGCGCGGGTGAACTCTGTCGGTGAGATGTTCGATACAGTTGCGGAGTCGGCGATCGACAAGGCGCTCCGCGACGCGGCCAACGAAGCCACGGTCAAACTGGAGTCGTGGGGCGTGGGCATCGATTATCGCGAAGACCTCTATCGCGTGCTCAAGGCGTTCGCTGATACGAAGCCCGCGCTCGATGCGCAACAACAACGGCTGCTTGATTTCCAGATGCGGAGCTACCGGCGTGCGGGCTTGAGTCTGCCGCCGGCGGAAAAAGCAGAGGTCGAGCGCTTGCGCAAGGACCTCGCGGAGTTGAACACGCAGTTCTCCGTTAATATCAACGAAGCGCGAGCACCGCTCGATTTCACGCTCGCGGAACTCGACGGCGTACCGGCCAGTTTTCTGGAAAGTTTCGGCGTGAAGCAACCGGATGGAACGTACCGCGCCTACGCGAACATCACGTGGCATCGCGACGCGATCTTGGAAAACGCGCGCCATGAAGCCACCCGGCAGAAAATGGCCGTGGCGCGCAAGAGCCTCGCGATGGATAAAAACATCCCGGTGCTGGCGAAGTTGGTGGTGTTGCGGGCGGACATCGCGCATCGCCTCGGTTACGCGAACTGGGCCGACTATCAGACGGAAACCCGCATGGCGCAGACCGGTGCGACGGCGCTCAAATTTGAGCAGAATCTCGTCGCCGGGCTGCAACCGAAATTCGACGCGGAGATGAAAGTATTGAATGAGATGAAAGCGAAGGACACCGGCCACGCCGATGCGAAAGTGGATTTGGCGGATGTGCCGTATTATCAAAACCAGTTGAAGAAGGAACGCTACGCCGTCGATACCGAGGCTTTGCGGGTTTATTTTCCTTATCAGGCGACGCTCGACGGGATGTTTGCGATTTACCAAAAAATCTTCGGGCTGAAATTTACCGAGGTGACACCGCCTTACTCGTGGGCTCCTGGCGTTCAGCTTTACGTCGTGCAAGACAGCGCGACGGCGGTGCCGATGGGCGCGTTCTATCTCGATATGTTTCCGCGCGAGGGAAAGTTCAATCACTTCGCTTGTTTCTCGCAAAAGTCGGGGCACGTCATGGCGAACGGACACTACGAGCTGCCGATCGCCGCCTTGCTCTGCAATTTTCCCGCACCCGCTGCGGACAAGCCGTCGTTGCTCAAGCACAGCGATGTCGAAACGTTATTCCACGAATTCGGGCACGTGATGCACATGCTGCTCGGCCGTTCGCGTTATGCTTCCCAAGGTGCGTTTAATGTCCCGCAGGATTTCGTCGAGGCGCCCTCGCAAATGTTGGAGAACTGGGTGTGGGATAAAAACGTGCTCGATACGTTTGCGGCCGATTATCGCGACAAGACCAAAAAAATCCCGGCCGAAACGATCCAGGCACTCATTGCCGCCCGGCACGCGACCGACGGATATTATTACCGTCGCCAGCTCGCGATCGGGATGCTCGATCTTAAACTGCACGTGTTGTCGCCCGATGAAGCGTGGCTGACGGACGTCGCGCAACTCACCAATAAAGTAACCGGCGAGGTGACAATTCCTCCTCCGGCGAACACCGCGTGGGTCGCGTATATCGGGCATCTCGCGGGCTATGACGCCGGTTATTATGGTTACCTGTGGTCGAAAGTCATGGCCATGGACATGGCGAGTGAGTTTCGGAAGGCGCCGGGTGGTTTCTTGGATGAGAAAGTGGGGCGGCGTCTGCGCGATGAAGTTTATGGCGTGGGCAACACGCGGGATGTCGGTGAGTCGGTGGAGAAATTTCTCGGACGGCCGCGTTCACAGCAGCCGTTTCTGGATGATATCGGGATTGGGAAATAGCGGACTTGGCCGGTAGATATTTTTACTCTTCCTTCATATTTTCCGGGACGCTTTTTGAAGGAATGGTAACACTGCCGGAACGCGGCAGCGTGATTGCATTTTGCAAACCGCAAATAGTGAAAGGGTTTGGCAGAGGAAGGGCGGTGGTTTTTGGCGAAGAGGAGCCGCTTTTCTGCTAAAGACCGCAAGGGGGAAGCCGATTGGATTAACACTTACCAACGTTATTCCCTTATGAAAATCGTCCATCGTCCCCATTCCCTCGCCCGTCAATCAGGCTTCAGCCTTGTAGAGATGATCGGCGTGCTCGCGATCATCGCGATCCTCGCCGTCGTCATCGTGCCCAAAGTTTTTGCCACCATCGCTTCGTCCCGTGTGACGAGCGCCATCGGTTCCACTACGTCGATGAAGACCGCGGTCACTGATTTCGCCGGTAAATACGGCACGATTCCGCTTACCGGCGCGAACTCGCGTATCGATGATCTCCTTTCCACCGCTGGTTTCCTCGACACGCGTTTTCTCGTGAAAATTGGCACACAGCCAAGCAATCCTCCCCTTGCCGGTGCGACCTGGAATAATAATAACGGTACTTGGGTGTCCGCCGGCGGCGTGAATCAAAATACGCAATCGCGCATCATCTGTCTCACCTCAGTCATCGCGGCAGTTCCCGGAACGACTGGCACCAACTACTTTTTGGACGGCAGCACCGCGCTACCTGCGGCTGCCCGCGTTGTCTCTGCCGTCATCCCAGGTGTGACCTTGAATGATGCTCGGGACCTCAGCCAAAAACTCGATGGCGATGCGATGACCCAGCCGGTCGGTTCCGCACTCGGTGACACCGCCGGCAAAGTCACCTACATCGCCCCTAACGCCGCCGGTACGACCACGGTCTACATCTACCTGGTTCATCAATAATCAGTTTTTATCCCACGTAATTTATTCCGTTACCAGCGGGCTGCGGGCTGAGCCTGCGCCCGCTTTCTTATGGTCACCGTTAAAAATGCACCAGCGCCGAAACGCCTCGGCGACCGGTTGCTTGAGTCCGGGCTGATCACCAGTCACCAGCTCGAGCTCGCGCTGCGCGAACAAAAGCGCACGGGCAAACTGATCGGCACGGTGTTGCAGGATCTCGGGTTCGCCAACGAGCAGGATATCGCTTCGTTTCTCGCGCAGGACGCTCAAACCCCCACGGTGGACGTATCCACGTTGGAGATTGCGCCCGACGTGATCCGGCTCGTGCCGTACGATTTTTGCAAGGAAGCCGGCTTGATCGCCTGCAAACGCACCGAGGATACCGTGACCTTGGTGATGGCGGACCCGTTCAATGTGATGGCGATCGACCGGGTCGAGCAGATGACCCGGCTTCGCGTGGAAGTGCTCAGTGCCCCACGGCCGGACATCCTGGAAAAACTCTCGGCCGTCAATCACCGCGAAGGCTCGATCGACGAGACGATCGATGAGTTGATGAAAATCAGCGTGCGGAAAACCGGCGAGGAAAACACCGCGCCGATGATCCGGGCCATCGAGCAGATCGTGGCTGCTGCGGTAAAAAAATCGGCGAGCGACATTCACTTTGAACCGGACGACAAATCCCTGCGCATCCGCATGCGCATCGATGGCGTATTGCAGCCGTTCATGCTCGTGCCAAAGGATCTGCAGGAGCCATTTACCGCACGCGTCAAGGTCATGGCGAATCTCGACGTTTCCGAAACCCGCCTGCCGCAGGATGGACGTTTCAATTTTACGCTGGGCCGGCTCGAACTGAATCTTCGCGTATCGTGTCTGCCGACGAATTACGGCGAAAGCGTCGTCATGCGTATTTTGGACGGCAGTAATTTGCTGCTGGATCTTCAGCAGCTCGGCATGCGCAAGACGGATCAGGACGAACTCGCCCGCGCCGTGACGCGTCCGCACGGGATTGTCTTGGTGACTGGCCCGACGGGTTCCGGCAAGACAACGACGCTTTATACGGCGCTCAACAGCGTTAACCGCAACGAACGCGCGGTCTTCACGCTGGAGGATCCGATCGAGTATCGCCTGCCGCAGATTCGACAGACTCAGGTGCAGGAAAAAATCGGCCTTACGTTTAGCGCCGGACTGCGCACGCTGCTGCGGCAGGACCCTGACGTTTTGCTGGTCGGTGAAACCCGCGACAAAGAAACCGCGCAGCTCATGGTGCGCGCGGCGCTGACCGGTCATTTGGTTTTCAGTTCGTTGCACACCAACGATTCGTTCAGCGCGATTCCGCGGCTGATCGACATGGGAGTGGAGCCATTTCTGTTGCCTGCGACCTTGCACGTGGTCGTGGCGCAGCGGTTGGTGCGGCGGCTCTGCCCGCATTGCAAAGAACCGATCGCCGCCCCGGCGGAGCATTTTCGATCTTTCAACCTGCCGCTGCCGACCGACGTGGAACCGACGTTGTGGAAACCAAAGGGCTGTCCAAAATGCCGCGACAAAGGCTACAAGGGCCGTGTCGCAATTTTTGAAATGCTCGTGATCGACGATGATTACACGTCGGTGCTGCACGACGGCAACGTCGAGAAACTCAAGGCCATCGCCCGCGAGAAGAAAATGCCGTTGTTGTTCGACGACGGACTGCGTCGCGCGTTCATCGGCGACACCTCGCTGGAGGAAGTTTTCCGGGTGGCATTTGCCCACTGATGACCATGAGCATGTTTCAATATCGCGCCTATGATTCCGCGGGTAAGGCCGTGACCGGTTCGCTGGAAGCGGACAGTCTCGCCACGGTCGAGATCCGTTTGCGCAATGCCGGTATCTGGCTGCTTGAGGCGAAGGAAGGAGCGGGCTCCGCGTTGGTGAAGGGAAGCCGTCTGACGATCAAACGGGGTGAGCTGATTAATTATTTTGTGCAAATGTCGCTGCTCTTGCGCGCGGGTATCACCATGCCGAATGCGCTGGGACGTCTGGCGGACGATTTCGCGGAGACAAAATTTGGAAGGGTGCTTGCCACTCTGCGCGAAAAAGTTTCCGCAGGCGTGCCATTGCATCAGGCGATGGCGGAATTTCCCAAGGTCTTTTCACTGGAAATCACGGCCATCGTTCAAGCGGGCGAAGTCAGCGGCCGCATGCCGGAGGTTTTCGAAAGCCTCAGTGAGTATTACGAATGGCTCGATCAGTTGATCGGCGATGTGCGGCAGGCGTTGATTTATCCGCTGATGGTGATCGGGGCTTCGATGTCGCTCGTTTTGATGCTGTTTACTTTCGTGGTGCCCAAGTTTGTCGGTTTGTTGACCGACTTGAATCTCAAGGTGCCGATGCTCACCCGCATCGTCATGGCGATCAGCAACGGCTTGATTCATTTCTGGCCGCTTCTCATCGCACTGATTTTCGGCGTGCCGATGCTGGTGAAAATGGTGCTTCGTTCCGACGCTGCGGCTTGCGCTTTCGACCGCGGATTGATGAATCTTCCGATCTTTGGGCCGCTGATCGCGATGTTCGCGCTGTCGCGATTCACTCATAATCTCGCGATGCTCTACAAAGCGGGGATTCCGTTGGTGCGCGGGCTGGAAATCTGCCGGAAGGTGGTGGGCAACCGGGCGATTGAGATCGCGCTGGACGACGTGCGTCGCGGCATCCTCGAGGGCACACCGTTCAGCAAGTGCCTCTCCGCGCACGACGTGTTTCCCCAGACTTTGGTGACGATGATTTCGACGGGCGAGAGTTCCGGCACGCTGGATTTTGCCCTGCAAAGCGTTTCCGACTACTACAACAAAATCATCCCGCGTCGCATCAAAATTGTCTTCGGGATCTTCGATCCGGTGATGATGATCTCGCTGATCGCCGTCGTCGGAATCGTCGCGCTCTCCGTCATCCTGCCCATCCTTCAACTCTGGGATGCCAAATGAATATTTACCGCGCGACAAATTTCCGGGGCCGCACGCAGGCTGGATTCTCCCTGATCGAAATGATTGGCGTGATGGCGATCATGGCGATTCTGGCGGCGATCATCGCCCCGAATCTCCTGCATTCCATCGAGCGCACAGCGGTGAAGGCTGAAGTAGATAATCTCCATGCGCTGGGAGGAGAAATGGCCCTTTACCTTCGAGACAATGCCGTAACCCCCACTTACACGATTGCTCCGACACCTCCTGTCTGGCCCGCTCAGCTGGCCAAGTATTCTTCGCTGAACGTGAATGATATTTTGACTAACAAGCGGTTCGGAAAACGAATCTATGTGCTCGATGCAGCGAATCAGCGCGCGATGCTGATTTCGTCGATGCGCGCGGGCATAAATCTTCCGACAGAAACGCAGGTGTTTAACAGCTTTCAGAGCGTTTGGGATACGCCGGTGAATACCGTGCCGGTTGGGGCAGGCTGGAATAACTGGGGAGCCGGACCTCCTCCCGTGGTCGACAACATTGAATACCTCGTGATTGAGCGGGTGAGTTTTGCGTCGGTGTATCGCACGAGCCTGACTTCGTATGCGTGGTCTTTAAATAACAGCAGCCTGACCGACACGGTTTCATGTACGGTGACTTGGGCCAGCGGCGCACTGCCAACCAGCTATACTTTGGCCCCCTCCAAGTCGCTTGACACTATTACAGCACCGAAATTGCCCCCCCTCATGTCCGGGGACAAATTGGCATTTTTTAAATCGCCTTTGCCAACGCTGCTTTTCAGTTACGTGGTCAGCGACAGCGGCAAGACGTTCACGTATGTCAGTCCCAGTTTATGGAGCGCGCAATGACCACTGCCGAGCCAGATCTTACCGCTGCGATGCCGGTCGTGCCGCCCGCTTCCAAACCCGTCATCCGGCGCGCCATCGGTCGTGACAATGGCGATATTCTCGGCATCGGTTGGTTGCACGGTTCATTTCATCTCGCGGTGTTTCGTCGCACGAAGATCGTGGAAAGTTGGTCCGCTCCCGAACTGATCAAGACCATGCCAGAGTTCGAAGCGGCGATCGACGCCGGCCTCGAGGAATTAAAATTTGCGGGCACGGAAGCATTCCTCCTGTTGGAAAACGAACAGTTCGTCCACCAGATCGAGGCGACGCCGCCATTTTCCGATGCGTTGGCGAAAAACTTTTTGGGTGGCCGAGTTCAGCGGTATGAAAAGGAAAACGCCCCGGTGCTCTGGGTCAGCCAGCCCACCGGCACCGCAAAAAAAGAGCGCTCGTTTATCCTGCACATGCTGCCCAAGAGTTTCTACGAGGCCATTAGTCGCCTCCTGATCGAGCGGCGCCTGGATCTGACCCGGATACTTCCGCTGGTAGTGCCGGTTCAGCGCGAACTGGATCGTTTCCCGATTGCCAAAGGTCGTTCGGTATTGGTGGCCGTCGAAGCGGGCGGCGCCACGGTCGTCATGGTGGCAAAAGTGGGCGAAGAACTCCTTTTCGCACGCAATATTCTAGCCACGTGGAGTGCTGATCCGGGCCGGATTGGCGTCGAAATCAACCGCTCTTTACTTTACGCGAATCAGCAATTTGGCAGCACCGTGGACCGGGTGTGGCTGCTCGGACAGGACAACCATGCGACAGCACAGGTGAATGCGAAGTGCGGTGCGGGACGTCAAATCACGGTCTTGCCAACCTCGCCGGTGGAATGGCTGCAGTCAGCGGCGAAACTTGCGCCGCGTCAGCCAATCAATCTCGTCGCGGGTCATCTTCGCCGCAAGAGCCGGCAGCGTTCGATTCGACGGAGCGTTCTCGTTGCGGCTTGGGTTGGACTGGGGTTGCTTTCGGTGGACGCGTGGTTCGCCGGGAAGGGCTGGCGTCAAGAGCAGCAACAGTACGTGCAACTGCAGGTTCGCGAATCGAAAATGGGCGAGGAGCGTGAACACCTGATGGAACGCAATCGAGCCGTGGAACGCGAACGAGTCTTCATTCAGCAAGTCGATAACGAACGTTTGCCGGCGGTGCCGGGAAAATTTGCCGCCTATGTCTCAAGTGTGTTGCCCGACCAGATACGCCTCACTGAACTGACGGTAAAGTGGGAGGAGGGCTCGGGCTGGACCTTTCGCTTGGAAGGCGTCGTGGAAGCGGACGAGGAAACGTCGCACGAGGTGGTGGCTTCGTTTCAGCGCCTTCTGGCCAGAAGCGCGCTCCGGGTTCATTCCAATGAACTGCCCCGCGCGGTCGCCGCTTTGTCGCGCAATCCAAATCTGCCGGTGCCTGAAATTCAGAAATTCGCGGTGGAAGGAGGCCTGCTTGAAAACTAAGATCATCGAGTTGGGTCACGATTGCTGGCAGATGCTGACTGAATTGCCGGGCTGGCCCGATGCGCCGAAAAAAATCCGTATCCGCCGAGCCATTCCGATTCTGTTGCCGTGTGTGCTGATCGTGGTTCTCCTCTCGTGGAATAGCCTCATTCGTGATCCGGCAATCCAGACCGAGCGTGCATCACAACGGGCGTTGTTGGACCAGGAAAAGGAACTCGATGCCTTGCGCGTGGGCGTTTCCGACCAGCAGGCGGCGGAGCTGTCCGCACGGGCTGCGCAGGCAGGAAAACAAATTTTGAAAACGGTGATGGATCTGCCGCCACTGCTGGATGATTTCAAAAAGATGGCGAACGAACGGCACTGGGAGGGAAATTTCCAGGCGTCGGACCTTTCGACTGAGGCCAAGCAATCCGCTGGTCCGCTCAATTTCTATGTGGTGCGGGCCAAACTGACCGCAGTGCCGGGTGATCCGGACGCATTTTCGGCCTTAATTGCTCTGCTTGATGAGTTTTCTTCATCGGAAAAGAGAATCGACCTTACCCGTCTAAGCATTCGTGCCGATGAGCAGGGTCGGTACGCCGCGGAGCTGAACCTTCGTCTGGTGGGTCGCAATCTTGATGAGAAAACTGCTCAATAAACCCTGGTTTGTCGCCGTCGTGGCGGTCGTGGCGCTCGCCTTTGTGGCGCGCGCGACGTTTTCCGGTGGTACCCGATTCGGATTGGGTGGTACGGCGGCCGCAGCCCCTGCGGGAGCCGACAGCGAACAAACTCCGGAAGAAGCGAGTCGGGCGAATTTATTTGAGGTGGTCCGCAATCTCCAGCTTCCGGCGCCGATAAAGGATCCATTCGCGATCCACATCAAAGTGGATCCGGCAGCCGATAAAGTTGAAGTTCCGGATGCCGTGGAATCGGTGCACCTCTCCGCCATTTGGTCGCAGGGCGGGAAGACGCTCGTGCTGATCAATGACCGGATTTTTCAGAAGGGCGATGAGATTGGCCGACTCAAAATCGAGTCCGCGAATGAAGACGGCGTATGGCTCACCCATTGGAAGGGCCGGGATTTCGTGCGCGTCGGTGGGAATTTTACCCTTAACACACCGGTGCGAAAATCTGCCCGTGCCACCAGCACACTTTGAATGCGATGAATTTCCGATCCGCTTATTTTTCTGTTTTCTTTTTTTGTGCCTTGATGACAGGGCTGATCCTGCCCGCCTGGGCCGAGGCGGTTGCTCCCGTCGCCCCCGTCGGTGAGGTGGCCGTTGCCGCGTCCGTTGCGCCCGTCGCGCCGGCTGTGCTCCCGACGGCTGTGCCGATTCAAGGAGTGCCCGCATCGGTGCCATCCACTCTTTTCAGTTTCAGTGCGGTAGAGGTTCCCATCAAGCAGGCGCTCGTGCTGTTTGCCCGGGCCAATCATCTGAACATCGTACCCGATCTCGATATCGAAGGAAATGTGACGGTAGACTTCCACGATCTGCCGCTCGATCTTGCCATGGGAGCACTACTCGACGCGAACGGCTATTATTTTTCCCAGGAAGGCCAGCTCATCCGGGTGAAGAATCACGAGACGCGTCTTTTTCAGATCGATTATATTCACGTTACGCGTTCCGGCCAGGGCTCGAACGCCGTGCAAATCAGTTCCGGTGGCGGCAGCAGTGGTAGTAGCGGCAGCAGTGGTGGGTCGTCGGGCGCCAGCGGCAGCAGCGGTTCCGAGGGTTCGACGATGACCTTGACCAATACCTCGACGATTAATTTTTGGGGCGACCTCAACGACGAACTGAAGTCGATGATTTCTGATAAAGGCAAATTCACCGTTAACAGTCTGGCCGGGACGGTGATGGTGCGCGATTCGCATCGGAACGTTGAGGCGATTGCGCAATTTATCACCAGCGTCACCGCGAGCGTGGTTCGCCAAGTGGATATCGAAGTGGAAATCTATGAGGTGGCGCTGAACGATTCGACCCAACTCGGGGTCAATTGGGCCTACCTCGCCGATCATCTCAACACGTCGTTCAACACGATTCCGGGTAATCTCGGGTTGTCCTCGGCTGGCGGCTTGATCGTGCAGGATCCCGTATATGGCCCGGCACCCAGTGCGCCTGGGATTGAGATTATCCACCAGCGCGGAAATTTATCGGCGGTCATCGATGCCCTCAAGCAACAGGGTAACCTGAAGATCGTTTCGACGCCGCGGCTGCGCACCCTCAATAATCAACCAGCAGTTGTCCGGGTTGGACAGGATCTCCCCATTTTTCTCCGCCAAGTCACGACTGCGCCAGGCAGTCCTCCAGTCACGACCGTCACGGAAACGGTTCAAACAGTCACCGTTGGCACGGTGCTTTCCATCACCCCGCAAATCTCCAGCGACGGCCTGATCACGCTGGATCTGACGCCGGCGGTCAGTCGGCTGGTGCGAATTTCCTCGTCGGCCACCGGCGATACCAACGCTCCCGTCATCGATATCCGCCAAGCCTCCTCCATCGTCCGCGTGCGTGATGGCGCGACCATCGTTATGGGCGGGCTGGTGCAGGACTCCTCGTCGTCCACGCACCGCAAGATCCCCATCCTCGGCGACATTCCGTTCCTCGGCAAAGCGTTTTCGGGTGAATACAAATCCTCCGAGCGCACGGAACTCGTTTTCTTCCTGACGCCCCGGATCGTGCACGATGCCGCCACGGAGACGTCCGTGAAAGTCGCCACTATCACCAAGTAACTCCTCTCCGCCGCCGTAGCCATGATTCACCAGACCTACAAAGTTCTGTTAGTCGAGGACGTGCTGTTGATCGCCAAGATCACGGAGCAGATGTTGAAAAAATCGCCGACGCACACGTACGTGTCCACGCACAAGGCGCGGCTCGCCGATTCGATCGCGGCACTGAAGGCGGAAGACTTTGATGTTATCCTGCTCGACCTGAATTTGCCCGACAGTCGCGATCTCGCCACGCTCACCGCCATCGTGGAGGCCGCGCCCGAGGTTCCGATCGTCGTGCTCACGGCGACCGGCAGCGATGAAGTCGGTTTGCGCGCCGTACAGATGAGCGCCCAGGATTTTTTGCTCAAGGGAGATTTTAATTACCTGACGCTGGACCGTGCGATCATTTATGCGATCGAGCGTCATCGCTTGCAACGGACCATTCGCCAACTCGCGGTGCTCGACGAACTCACCGGACTCTACAACCGACGCGGTTTCAACACGCTCAATCCGGATGTCCTGCAACGCGTGCAACGCAGCGAATCACGGGGCTATCTTTGCTTCTTCGACTTGGACCGTTTCAAGCAGATCAACGATCAACTCGGCCACGCGAAAGGCGATGATGCCTTGAAAGAATTTGCCGCAACCCTGCGCGCGGTTTTTCGAAAAGACGCACTGCTCGTCCGATTGGGCGGCGACGAGTTTGTCGCGATGGGCGTCGAGCAGCAAACCGGGCAGATCGGGGAAACGCTCAAGGCGTTGGAAAACGTGTTGAATGCTCGGAACACTCAAGGCACCTCGGGATTCAATCTTCAATCGAGCGCGGGCGTGACCTATTTCGACAAGAACGGTCCTTTTTCCATGGAGGAGTTGACCGCCGCAGCTGACGCGGAACTTTACAAGCACAAGGAGAGTCGCCGATTTGAACTCAGGCGACGATCCACCGATCTTCAGCCACACGAGGAGCGGTCATGAATTCGAATTCCGCACTCCCTTACGATCCCGGCGTGGAAATGGCACTGAGGCTTCGCTACGCCTGCGAGGCGCACGATAAGACCATCGGCAGTCATTTGGATCGCGTGACCCGTTACGCCTGCGAAATTGGCCGTTTGATGGGGTTGTCGGCGGCGCGGCAAATCGAACTTTATTATGCCACGCCGTTGCATGATGTGGGAAAAATTGGCGTGCCGATTGATTTGTTGGACAAGCCGGGCGCTCTTTCCTCGGTCGAAATGGACGTGATCAAGCAGCATACCGTGATCGGTCACCGCATGCTCGACGGCAGCGAATGGGCGGTGATGCGTTGTGCCGCTCTCATTGCGCTCTCCCATCATGAATGCTGGGACGGGAGCGGTTATCCGCACGGCTTGAGTGGTGCGCACATTCCGCTCGATGCACGCATTGTCGCCGTGGCGGACGTTTACGATGCACTCATTTCCCGCCGCACTTATAAACCGGCGTGGGAGGAAGATAAAGTCGTGAGCGAGATGCGGCAGATGCGAGGGATCAAATTCGATCCGGAAATTTTGGATCTCTTTATGGACAATCTTTCCAGCATCATCGCTTCGTCCGATGCGGCGATGCAAAGCCTTCTCCGCTGAGGGGAAAATTACTTTATTACTGGGGTTAATGCTTGGCAGAGTGCTCCCGGAGGACTCCGGCTAAAGTTTTTCTGAACATTAGGAGCGGGATTGGGTCGGTACGGGAAATCGTCTTGATGACTTCACCTTTTCCTCCTTACCCGGCGGAAGCTAACCCAGTGGCTGGGTTAACCCGTTGTATTCGACAGATCTGTTTGCTTCGCGAGCAAGGTAACGTCGCGGAGGCTCAGCACGTCGAACAAAACGAATTCGCCAATACATTGCGCGATCTCCGTCTGGCGCATGGCCCTGAGATTTTGCCTGAGAGCGAGTTGCGGACCATGTTCGCTGCCGAGCAAAAACGGGTGGCGGATGCGGTGGTTTTATCCGAACTACTCATCCCGCAATTGGTCAAATCCTTTGGGAACTCCGCGCCACCAGTAGCAGTAGCGCACTCGCTCCGCTCGGGTGTGACTGCCGCCGCCAGTCCGCGCGACTCGTCGGTTCCCATTCCGAAGGTGGCTGCCGCCGACGGAGTGTCCCCGATGATCGCCGACCTGCTTGATGCCATGCTGGCGTCCGAGCGTGTCGGACGGCGTCCCTTATCCTCCTCCGCCGGCAGTTGATTCCATCACCCACTCCACTAAATAATATGATTACCACGACCATCGATAAGAAGACTAGTACCAGCAGCATTGAAAGTCCGGCCGTTTCGGCCCGGGTTGAAGACACTTCATTCATGCGCAAGGCGACTGAACGCAAACGGGTGTTAGTTGGTTTTGACTTGGGTACGAATGCGTCCTGCGTTCTGGCCGGTTCCGCCGACGCGAAGGACGTATCCGTCAGCAAAATCATTCCGACGGTGGTGGGCTACGCACGCGAAGGATTGGTCGATGGCATCATCGCCAACAACGCCACGATCCTGATTGGCGAAGAAGCGCTCGCTCATCGCTTGCAGCTCAAAGTGATCGCGCCCTTGGAAGACGGCGTCATTGCGCATCCGGCCGCCGCCAAGGACTTCATTAAACGTCTTCGGGCTATTATCGACCCGAGCGGTTTGGCGGAGATTCGCGTTGTCGTTGGCGTGCCGGCCAATGCCGCTGATCCCGCGCGTGAAGACATTCGCAATTGCGCGGCTGGCGTATTTGACCGCGTGCTGCTCATTCCCGAGCCATTTCTTGCGGCGTTGGGTTTCCGCGATGAGAGCCGCCTCGGCCAGTCTGCCTACGTTGACCCGGTCACCAATTCGCTGTTCATCGACATCGGCGGTGGGACGAGCGATCTGTGTCTTATCCAAGGTTTCTTCCCGACTGCGGACGACCAGATCAGCCTGCCGTTTGCCGGTGACTCCATCGACAAACTGATCGAGGACGAACTCCAGCGCACTTATCCGAACAACGGCCTGTCGCGCGCGACGATCCGCCAGATCAAGGAACAGCATTCGTACGTCGGATCGATTCGCAAACCGATCGACGTGAAAGTGCTGATCGGCGGCAAGAGCCACACGCTTGATCTGGGTGAAGTCATTGGCCGCGCCTGCAACCAGTTGTTGGAAAAAATCTATCCTGCGCTGACCACCTTGATTGGTCGTGCGTCTTCGGATTCCGTGGCGCAACTGCTACAAAACATCGTCGTCACCGGCGGCGGCAGTTGCATCCGCGGTTTCGATACCGTGTTGCAGCAAAAACTCACGGCCGATGGTTTTGAGGCCCCGAAAGTCCGATTGGCCGGACAGGACTACAAACGCTTCGTCGCCGTCGGCGCGCTCAAAGCTGCCCGCTCCGCGCGCGAAGACCAGTGGCAACATCTGCTCGCTTAATCTTCCGGATATAGGTTCCGCTCTTCAAACCCCGCCGATGAAAATCGGCGGGGTTTTGTTTTTTGGAAATTCGAGTCTGATCAGGTTTGCAACGCGGAATGTCGCAAAATATGCCGTGACTGAATTGGAGTTGTAGCGACCCCGCTGCAGATTTTCCTGCCGGCGAGTTGGCACCGCGTATTCCAGATTTTTTGTTTACCCAACAATTCCGACAGGCAGAGACGCCTGCCGCTACGCGCGAGAACCTGGGAACGCGGAGCCCCAGCTCGGCATCAACGGCAAGCAGCCTCAGACAACCTGATCCCAGCCTGCGGAGAGACTCGGAACGAGGAAACGAGCTGA
>JBEPTW010000033.1:0-29383 GCA_041691855.1 Verrucomicrobiota bacterium
CAGGTAATCGGCGAACAATACCGGATCGCGAGCGACCTCTTTGAAGGAAAACGTCCGAGGATTTGGGGCGTGATTCCCGGCTTCCGCAATCGCGAGAAAGCACTCGAATATTTTGAGACGATTGTCCACACCGCTCCCTACAGCGATTACGCCCCACTTTCGTTGATCAACGCGTCAAAGGGTTACAAACAAATCGGCGAAAGCGAAGCGGCCATCGATGCGCTCGATCGCATGATCAACACATATCCCCGGAACGTTCTCACGCCCGACGCCTATTTAAAAATCGCGCAGACCCATTCTTCCCTGGTCGATGGCCCGCAGTACGATCAGGCGTCCACGAAGGAAGCGATTACCTATTACGAGGACTATATGATTTTATTCCCGGGCGACGCCGGCATGATCTCGGCGGAGAAGGGTCTCGCGAAAATGAAAAAGACTCTTGCCGAGAGCAAAATCGTCATGGCGGATTACTATTTCAAGTATCGCCACAACTACAAAGCGGCCAAGGTCTTTTATAACGAGGCAATCACGGTTTATCCTGACTCCGATGTCGCAAAACAGGCCCGTACAAAACTGGCCATTGTCGACGCGAAGCTCGAACAGCAATCGGCGCTTCCTCCGCCAAAAGCGAAACCGATCAAACCGCAAAAGAAGAAGCGTCTCTGGATATTCTAAACGCGGTTTTCCGCCATCGGTCGCTTCCGCGATCAAAACGAATTTAGCATGTTGATCGTCCGCTTATTTTTTAGGAATTCCGCATCGGCCGTTCTTAAATCAGTCCTGATGCTGGGAGTCGCCGGTCTTTTACTGGGCGTGGCCACCTCGTGCTCCAATTATCAGTTGGGAACCGGAGCCAAGGTTAAATTCTCCACACTGTTCATCGCGCCGGTCACTGCCAAAACGGTCATCCCGCAGGCTCAGGTCGCGATTACGACGCAGCTGCGCGAAGCTTTTATCAAAGACGGTCGCGTCACCCTCGTTGATTCGCCGGAATCAGCAGACGCCGTCCTGAGGATAACTCTGATTGGTTATGACCGCGCGGTCGCCGTTTCCCGCGCTGACGATACCGGCCTGGCCCGGCGCTTCGACCTGACCCTCAAGGCCAACGCGACGCTTACCGACAACCGAACCAAGGAGACTTATTTCACCGATCGAGTTTTAAGCGCAAAACGCGGGGTATTCACCGACAGCGGGCTCGTTCCAGCAGAGTACGAAACGATGCCTTTGCTGGCCGAACAGCTCGCCAGCGAAACCGTGCACGCGGTTCTCGACGTCTGGTAGATTCGGTTTGAGATTCACGAAAGGGTGGACGGATGTCCCTTGGCGATTGATGGATGAAGCTTGGAGATTGTCTATCAGCGTTTCCCAATCTCATTGTCTGAAACTATGCCAAACCCGTCAATTCTAGCTCCTTCCCTTCTCGCTGGAGATCACGGCCAGCTGGCCGAAAGCGCACGCACAACCGCACACGCCGGCGCGAATTGGCTCCATCTGGATATTATGGACGGACATTTCGTGCCAAATTTTTCGTTTGGTCCGGAAGTTCTCGCCGCCCTCCGTCGAGCGGGCTCAAAACAATTTTTCGACACTCACCTCATGCTGACGGAACCGCACCGATACATTGAACCGTTCGCCAAGGCGGGTGCAGACCAGATCAGCATCCACATCGAACCGGACTACGATCACCGCGGAACATTAGCGCGGATTCGAGCGCTGGGTTGCAAAGCGGGCATTGTGCTCAATCCCGGCACTCCGGCGTCGACGATCGAATCGCTGCTGGGCGAAATCGATCTCGTACTCGTCATGACCGTTCAACCCGGATTTGGCGGACAGTCTTTCCGAGCGGACATGCTGCCCAAGCTGCAGCAAATCGATTCGTGGCGGAAGGAACGAAAGCTCAATTTCCGCCTCGAAGTAGACGGCGGAATCGACCTGCCAACCGCGCGCGAATGTCACACCGCAGGTGCGGACACCTTTGTCGCCGGGACATCATTTTTTCGCGCTGCGGACAAACCGGGTTTTGTGAACGCAATCGCGGAAATGAGCTAAACGGAGCGATGGAATCGCCTAACCAATAATCAACGCGATTGACCGAGCGCTATCTCGGCCGCTCTTCGATAATTTCTCCGGAAACCGGCCGCCAATTCATTGGCGAGACGGATCTCATCCACTTTGTTTTTTGAACCGAGCGCCTGCTTGATCTCTTTTCCGGCGCGGTCGTAGCTCACCGTCGTCATGTCCTCCAAAACCGCGAGCGCTGCTTTCCGATTTTCGCTGGTAACTGACGACAAATTAATCGTACGGCACGCGTCGGTGAGATCCTCGTGCGTGTCCTGACACATCACCCGAATGATAAAGGCCATCTCACGAAAAAGACTGCCCGTCCACGCCTCCCGATAGACGAGTTGATCCGCCTCGTCATAAGGCCGCGCATCGGGATCACTCCGAAACTCGTCCCATTCGCGGTGCGCATAAAAATCACGCCGGACCGGAATGCGTCGCAACGCATATCGATCCGGTCCACCGGGAGTACCTACCTTGAAATTCCATAATTTCTGCCCGTCCATCGAGAGCACAAACTCCATGAATGCCGTCGCCACTTCCTTGTGTGGAGCACCACGCAACAAACCAATCGGATCGACCGAATAGACCGTTCCACCCACCGGCGCGACGTAGCCCAATCGATTGGAATTATTCCGCCGCGCCGACGACTCCACCTGCGTCCGGCCATA
The DNA here is from genome assembly GCA_041691855.1 of Verrucomicrobiota bacterium. GTDB lineage: Bacteria > Verrucomicrobiota > Verrucomicrobiia > Opitutales > Opitutaceae > Lacunisphaera. The sequence continues at coordinate 2,733 of JBEPTW010000033.1, forward strand.
AAAATCGATACACATACCGACCGCGCAATTACCGGCGGCCACGTCGATGGGTGGCTTCTGTGACGTATCCGTGAAATATCGCGCGTTCGCCCCGATCAGTTGAAGAATTCGCAGACCTTGATCCCAACCTTCACGCACAGCATTTTTTTCGAGCGCAGCAGCAGTATTGCCTGATTTTCCAGAACGCAGTTCCCGCAAACGCCGCTGCATCTGTTGTTGGATCACATTTTCAAACGCCTCCGCAATCGAACCGCTCTTGGTCGGATCGCATAACGCCACTTCGCCAAAGTAGCGAAACGACGTGATATCGTCCCACTGTTTCGGCGAGGCCTCGATTCCAAGATGACTCAAGGCGTCCCGATTGTAGATGATGCCGAAGGAGCTCAACACACAACCGAACCATCGGTTTTGTTTATCACGGTATTCCTCGCCCGTGTACTCCTGCGGAATGGCCTCGTCCGTAAACCAGTCCGGATGACGCGTGGGAAGATCACTCGCCACAAATCGTCCGGCACTGGCCTGCTTCGCAAAATCATAAGTGCCGCCGCCAAAAAAAACATCGATTCCGCAGCCGACATCCGAAGCCATAAACGCCGAGCGCGCGTCCTTTACCGCTTCCGGCGCGTCAGCGGGCAAATGGCCGTTTTGCGACCCGGACTGAATCGCTGCGCTCCACTGTTTGTGCAGCGTAGTCGTCCAATAATTTCTAAATGCGGTGATGTATTCGCTTTCGAGAAATCGCGCGATTTCACTGGTACCGCCCAATACCCGCCAATCGACCGCGACGGTTTTACCCGTCCTGGCTTTGTACCATTTGGCAAATCCACGGGAATATTCATAGCGGATGGCCTCATTGTGAGGCGTAACGACCACCACCGTCTCATCCGCATCCGCGACCGAAACATGCGTGGGGCGCAGCAGGAATGGCAACGCGACCACCGCGATCAAGGCAAAGACGAGGATAGCGCGTTTCATCATGGGATGAGATGCATCCGGAAACCCATTAAGTTCAGGCCGTCAGCACGACCACGTCTTCCGGCAAAACGGCCGCAAAGAGTTGCCCACGGTCCGCCACGTCGACAAAGCGCGGGTTGCGCTCGAAAATTTTTAACCGCGTTCCGTTGTCCGTGATAAATTCATACTGGGCCACTTCCCCAAGGTAAATGGATTCACCAATTCGACCTTTCACGGTGTTCCGTTCTGCGGGATCGTGGCGAAGCTCCCAGCATTCCGGACGAATCGAAACCGTCACTGTCGAACCGACCGAGGGGGAATCACTCGGATTGCCAAAGACACCATCGAAATTTCCGACCGCTGTTTCCACTGTCACTTGGTCACCCGTTCGCTTCAGGATCTTACCGGGAAGGAAATCCGTCTCGCCGATGAAATTTGCGACAGTTTTCCGCTTCGGCCGTTTGTACACTTCGCGCGGTGTGCCCACCTGAAGAATGTGCCCGCTTTCCAAAATCGCCATGCGATCGGCAATCGAGAGCGCCTCCTTTTGGTCGTGGGTCACGTAGACGGTGGTCAACTTGAACTCTTTGCAAACCCGACGGATCTCGGTGCGCATTTCCAAGCGCAATTTGGCGTCGAGATTTGAAAGCGGTTCATCCAACAACAAACATCGCGGCCGGACGACGAGCGCCCGCGCAAGTGCAACGCGCTGTTGTTGACCGCCGGAAAGCTGATTGGGTTTCCGCTCGGCGTATTGATCCATGCGGACCGATTCGAGTGCTTCGTCCACGCGCTGCTTGATTTCCACTCGCGGCACTTTCCGTTCCTCCAGACCGAAAGCCACGTTTTCCCGGACGGTCATATGCGGCCACAACGCGTAACTTTGAAACATCATTCCCGTGTTTCGTTTGTGCGGCTCGAGCCGGGTGACATCTTCGTCCCCGAACAGGATCGTGCCCTTCTCCGGAATATAGAAACCGGCAATACTGCGCAGCAAAGTGGTTTTCCCGCAGCCGCTCGGACCAAGTAAAAAGAAAAGTTCCCCGGGATTGATGGTGAGATCGAGGCCATGAAGCGCCACGACATCACCGAATTGTTTCGTCAGTTGCTTGACCTGAATGGAAATCATCTGGGAGGCACAAGCCCTTGCCGAGGCAACCGCGCTCCCTGGGTAAGTCAAAAAAATAAACCCCTTCCCTGCGGTTGTAACAGTTTGCGTTGCGTGAAATTTCGCGTCTTTCATTTCCCATGCCGTCCCCGAAAGGCCCGCCCGAATTGAAGCACTTGGATCACGTATTGGTATCCCCTCTGGCAATTAAACGTCGGATTGGAACTCTGGCCGAGGAACTCAACCGCGACTACGCCAAAAAAGACATGATGGTGGTGGCGATCGTCAATGGCGCGCTGATTTTCACCGCCGATCTTTTGCGGTCGCTGCGCACTCCCCTCCGCTTGGACTGCCTTCGAGCGTCCAGTTATCACACCGGGACCAAGGCGGTCGGCGAGCCCCGCATTGTTGATCAAATGAAGCTCGATGTGCGGGGTCATAACGTCCTGCTCGTCGACGATATTCTCGACACGGGCAAGACCCTCGCGGCCGTCGCCGGCATGATCCACGCCAAAGGCGCCGCGACCGTGAGAACGTGCGTATTACTCGACAAAAAAGCCCGCCGTGCGGTGCCGTTTGAGGCGGATTACGTTGGCTTTGATATCCCAGACGAGTTCGTCGTCGGCTACGGTCTGGACTTCAACGAACGTTACCGGAACCTGCCCTGCATCGGCGTTCTGAAACCAAAATATTATGCTGGCCCGTCGTGATCTGAGCAGCCGGTCGGATTTTTATTTAGGCCGGTGTTGAATATTCTGCTGGAAGGAAGGGCGGCGAACGGAGCCTGCCCGCAGGATTCGTGACGGTGGATCAAGCTACTCTGATATTGTTGCCACCGAATCTCCATGAGCCGGTGGCAACGGATCACCTCGTGCATTTCTTCATCGATGCCATCGCCCCGCTCGACTTGCGCGCGGGGCGGGAAGCTCCTGCAGAAGATTTCGTGAATGCGTCTGCAAGCACTCAGTATTTCGGTTCCAACGTCGCTCCGTTGCGGATCCACTCAAGGTTGAACTTGTGGAAATCGATCGATCGATGGCTGGTGGGGCTGTTCACGTCTTCGTTGAACTCGATGAGCGCGCCGATACAGAAGTCATTGGTTTTGGCCATTGCACTGTAGCCACCCAAGCCGCCGGTTCCGGGTGATGCGACCAGAGAGCGGGAGTATCCCCACGTGAGACCCTGATTGTAGGAAATGCGCGCCGTCATATAGCGGCGAGAGCCGCCGTTGCCGGAGTTCAGGAAAATGATCCGATCCGGACTGCTCATGTTATAGCGAAGAATGGAGCCCTCCGACTGAGGATCCGGCAGATGCGGGTCGGATTGGTAGCTGTCAAAGTCGCTGACACCATTTGCATCAATGGTCCCGTAAGTAATCACACGGGTGTGCGAGGCGGCGAAAGGCGCGTTGGCGGCACGGTCGTTGCGATAGAGAGCGCCGTCATAGCATTCCACAATGCTGGCCTCGGTGCCCCAACCGAAAGTGGGATCGAGCGGAGACGCGGCGGGATCCAGTAGCCAGCGGGTGGACCAGGTGACACCATGATCGTCGCTGTAGAAGTTACGCAGGTAGGCCGGGATGATGAGCCTCCCAGCCTTGAATTGGCTGGTCTGAATGCCATTGCTCGGTCCAACATAGTCCTGAGTAATAGAGGAAGGGCTCAAGTCGGGTCTCTCAACCGGAGTCGACCAAGTCTGACCTTCGGTGTCGCTGTAGCAGATGTTTACTATCTTGTCCCCGTGTTGCCACGTGTAGGGCGGATTAGTGACCCACGAAACGATGTGGTCAAAAAAGAGCCAGATCCGCCCGGTGGCCGTGTCGGTTACCGCCGTGGGGTTGGCATAACTGCCGAGGCCGCGCACCGCGATGGTGATCTCGGAACCCCACGAGGTGCCGTTGTTCGTCGAAATACGGCAGACAATTTTGCCGTGGGTTTCGTAGTCTTCATTGCCTGTCTGGCGGCACTCCGCGAAAGCGATAAGGGTATTGGGATGGGTTTGAGCCCGGACGATTGATGGCAGCCGGTAGGAATGAGCGTTGGCGGGTCCGCCATCGAAGAGATGATTGTTGGTCGCGGCGTTGGTGTAGATCGTGTGAATCTGGCTGGCGTGCAGCGACGGAGTCGCGGCGATGGCCAGCATCGCAACGACGGCGGCGAGGGCGACGGGAAGGCGCGGGCAGACAACCGCATTCCGCAGGCGAGAACGAAGGGTAAGGAGTGACATAACGGGCGGGGGATTGGCCGATGTGGGGTAATGGGAATGGCGCAACATCAACCGAAACACGCCAACGGGAAAAATGCGGGTCCTGGTAAACGTCACAACTCGGATGCACTGGTTTGGTTCATGGACCAGAGGGTTGGTTGGTCACAAGATATTGCCGCCTAAAATAGTGAACGGCGCGCGTGGAAGCCTCCCTCCCTTCCTCCGATAACATCTCGAAACGGTCCCGACGCCCGCTGCGGCCGGAGCTTCCCGCGCGAGCGAGCGCGGTCACGGCTCCGGCGCTTCCGCACGATTCACGCTCGTGTCGATTCGCTGCGGTCGGACACGGATCAGGTTTCCACCACGCCGATCGTTGCGCCGCGCGACGTTGATGAAACGAAACCGCTCAACGCCTCCAATCAACGTATGCGATTGGAGAAACGCTTCGACTACAAGACGCACGACCTTCGTTTCGCACGTCGCCCTGAACTTTGACGGAGGACCACCTGATCCGCGGCGATGATCGTTAGCTTGGCTAAACCGTAGGCATGGAAATCAGAAAGTACCTTTGACGCCGATGTTGATGATCGAGCCGAGATCCTGACGGCGGCGGTCCTTTAGATTGTCGGCCGTGCCGTCGGCGTAGCGACGCGATATCACCAGGAAACCAGGGCCGTTGATATCGGTCATCGAGCCGAACAACACGTAATGCTTGGAAATGCTGTATTGAACGTTCAGGCCGACGCGGAAGCGAGCACCTTGATAGTCATAGGTGCCGGCGGGAATGCCGTTGGCCGTGCTCGCGGCGACGGCGGCGCCTTTCGTATCACCTTGGTAGGTGAAGTTGAGTTTGATGTAGTAGCGGGGACGCACGAAGTTGATGCCACCGGCGAGTTTTTTGTCTGCGAAGCCGGTGAAGTCGGCCGTGTTGCTGCCCTTCAAATTGAGCTTGGTGCCGTTGAGGAACACTTGGAACCCACGCGCCCATTGGGGCAGGAACAGCAGCGACTGCGTGTAGGTGAATTCCAAGCCGGAGATTTTGGCATCACCGGCGTTCGTCTTGGTGAGGATGTCGTAGCCGAGCAGTGTCGGATCGGCCGGGAGGCCGTAGGTGGCCAGCAGTTCCGGCGTGGCCGCCTGAGTCACCGAACCGATGAAATCCTTAATATTCTTTTGAAACACTCCGATGGAACCGAAACCACCTTTGACTTGGTAGGACTCGATGGAGAGGTCAAAATTATCGGCCGTCAGGGGCTTCAAGGCAGCATTGTTGACCGTGATGGTCTGGGCCGTGTCCGAGATGACCGCCTGAGGAATCAGACTGCCATAATCGGGCCGCCCGATGGACTTCGAGTAAGCCGCGCGAACGTAGACCTTGTCGGTGAGCTTGTAGGTCAGGTTCAGGCTGGGATAATAATTGCTATAGGAACTGGTCGCATGGGTCCCGCGCTCGGTGAGGCGAAGTTGGGCGCGACGCAGTAGATCCGTCGCGGCCTCCGGAAGGTAGACGGGTTGGATGCCGGCGGTGGTGGAGTTGCTGTCGAAGACGCTGCCATCGGCATTCTTTTTATACGCCGCATTTGGATCGTTCTTCGGGCCGGTCCCGTCTTCGTTGGTCTTTTCAAACCGCACTCCGCCGACCAACAGGAGCCGGTTGTCCATCAGCTTCAGATCACCCCGGACATAGGCGGCCGAGACGGTCTCGATCAGCGAACGGGAAGCATTAACATCCGCTGTATATTTAGCGACCTGATCCAGCACGAACCACTCCGGATGGAGTTTATAAAGGTCGTAGAACTTGGTCTGGCTGATCCATTTCATCGGATGCCCGAAGATCGTAGCGGTCGGCTGACTGTTGAACTCATCATCAAAAATATCGAAGTTGGCCGCGTTGCGCGCCGCCGCCGTCGTCAGGCCGTTGGGCTGGAAGCTCCACGTCGCGAGCCCGCCCCGCTGGTTGCGATGCTGCTCGTGCCAGTAGAGACCGGTCTTAAATGTGAAGGGCAGCTTGGCATCGAACTCACGCGTGAAGTCCACATGGGCGCTGGCGGTCTGGGAGACGAGGTGGTTCTGGTTGCTGGTCGCGGCACTGATGGTGTAAGCGGCGGGGTTGTAGATATCGACGGGGGTGCCACCGGCATTCACCGCGGTGTAGCGCACCGGGATGTTGGCGGCGGACTCGCCATTGCCTTCACCGCGAATCTTCAACACCGCGCCCGTGGTGGTGGTGGTGCCGCGGAAGAAACCGTCGTCGATATCATCGAGGAAAGTCTCCGAGCGGGAGAAAGCCCCGTTGGCCTCGATCTTCCATTCGCGTTCCACATGGCTGAACTTGAGCGTCGCGTGGGTGGTGTCGCTGCCGGTTTCCTGATTGGTTCCGGCGGCTTGCGTCACACTGCCATTAGCCGCGGCGCTTTGGGTGAAAGTGTGGTCGCCCGTGGCGCCGGCGCCGTAAGTCACCGAAAGATCATTGCGCATGATGTAATTCGAAACATAGCGGTGCGAGACGGCAAAAGTGAGCGTATCCTTCGGGGTCGGCTTCCAGCCGAAACCGCCCTGCGTCGACCAAGTCTTCACGATATTGGCGAGACTGAAGTAGCCGCTGACGCGTTGGAAATCATTGGTGATGTTCCAGTCGGCCTGCGTGTCGGTGTGCGCCCCGTATTCCATCGGCTTGAGGCGCCAAGTTTCGGAACCGCTGAAGCTGACGGCGAAGGTTTTGCTCAGCGGAATGAGGGCATTGAAGTTGAAAGATGGCCGCTGGAATTTCGGGCTTAGGTCATTCGACAACCCGCGCGGGCCGCCACTAAACGTCAGGCCGGTGTAGCCGTCGGTGATCAAATAGGCCTGATAGTTAAAGACGGCCTTTTTGGTTTCGAGACCGCTCTTGGTCACGAGATTGATGGTGCCACCCAGTCCGCTGGCGGGCATGTCCGGCGTGGGCGTCTTGGAAATTTCCGCGCGGGACATATTTCCCATGGTAACATCGAGCAGGGATTGGGTGCGGCTGTTGCCGCGGGCACCGGCGATCGGAGCACCGTCCAGCATGATGCTGGTATATTGGGAGGGAAAGCCGCGCAGCGTGATGGTGCTGGCGAGTTGACCGCCGTCCTCGATGCTGACGCCGGGAAGAAATCGGAGAAACTCGCCGATGTCCTCATCACCCCGATCACCGAATTCGTCGTAGGCGACTACATTCGTGATATTCGGGGCGTTTTTGCGTTCATTCAAGGCGACCGATTGCGCACTCATCTCCTTGTCGGCGATCACGGTGAACGTCTGCAGTTGAATGGTCTTGTCGCCTTCACCGGCAACGACGAGGTCAAAGTCCTTCGTCGCCGCGCCGGTTCCCGTGACGGTGACCGAGGCCGTCTGCGGATCAAGTCCGACGTAAGACACACTGATTTTTGCCGTGCCGGTCGGAAGCCCGTAAAGGTGATAGGCGCCCAAGTCATCCGTGTAGACTTCTTGTTTGGACCCATCGATGGTCACGATGGCGTTGCGCAGAGCTGCACCGTTAGTAGCGTTGAAAACACGTCCTTGGATTTCACCGCTTGCGGTTTCGGCTGCCTCCACTGAAAGTGAAAGCGACAGCGCAAGAATAAGCAGAACGGCGGGGAGCAAATAAATGGCCCGGAAAAACCGGTCCAATCGAATCGTAGGCAGGCAGGCGTTGGGATACATGGCGTAGGGATTAAGTTTGAGGTGTCCGACCGAGGGAAACTTCCTGTAGGGGTAAAAGGAACTGGGGGAACTGACGCAAAACAGTCATCAATCGCCACCGGGACACCAGAACGGAACACTGGTCTGGTCGACGAACCGGTATGATTCCGATTTCTCCCTGACACGGCAACCGGACAATGATGAGGTGAAGAAACGAAACCAACGTCGAAGGTTGGGGTTTCCGGGCCAATACGCGGGCGAAATCCGCTCTAAAGTTCCAGACAGGAAGTGGCTGCGCGATGGTTAGGCGATGATAACTTTCCCCGCCCACCTTACCCGAGGAAACTCCGGCGCGGAGGGGGTTTGAATCTTACCGGAAGGTCGCAAACAAAAGCGCCCCGACAGTTGAAACCGTCGGGGCGCTGATCCCAAAACCAAAAAAAAGAGGTGGTGAAATCCGAATCAGAATTTAATGGTTGCGGAGATCGAACCTTGGAGCGGCTCGCCGATTTGCGCGTACGTGCGTAGGTAGGTTTTGTCGAAGATATTGTCCACGTTCATCTGGACCGTATAAGCGGTCTTCTCCCATTTCCCGGAATATCCAGCCAGAAGACCAAAGATCATATAGCCGGGATTGCTGCCCCTCTCGGCACCCTGATAGCGAAATTGCCGACCGCGAATCAACGTGTTGCCGCCGATGAACCAGCCTTTAAGCAGGCCACCAGTGAAAGTGTATTTCGCCGCCAGATTCGCGATGTGCTTGAAATGCACGTTTGCCTCCAAGCCCACTTGGGAGGGTTGCGCAGAATTCTTTGAAATATCGGAGGAGTTATAGGCATAATTGGCGGAAACGGTCAGGGCCGGGGTCGGATTATAAAACAGCTCCACTTCGACACCCTTGGAACTCTGCTCTACGCCCGGGGTATAGTACCGCTGGTTGACGTTAGGCCCAAGCAGTTGCTGCACGAGGTTGGTATCGATGACCGCCGCGATGTTCTGCTTCTTAATCGAATAGACTCCGATGGAGCCGGAGAGCTTATTCTCTATCAGGTCGAACTTGAAACCACCCTCGTAGCCCTGCCCGGTCTCAGGATCGAGGGAGGAACCAATGGCCCCGGTGATCAGGTTGAGAGTTGGCAAGTACGCGGTCTGCGGTTTGAAGGACTCCGAATAGTTGGCGTAGATATTGACGGTCGGCGTCAGGGCGTAAACGGCTGACACCATCGGAATGCCCGCCTGTTTGCTGAACCGTGTGGTGGAAGACGGTGCCGGTTTCACCGCCGAGCCATCTCGGAAAGATCCGGACGCGGGCGCGGTGTAAATGAAGTCGGTGCGTTTCGTACTGTTCCAACTATAGCCGAGCACGGTCTTGAGTTTGCCGCCGAAATAACTGCCGGTGCTGTTGAGAAACGCACTCGGGCTGCCGACATCGTCGCCATTCGGCGCCTGCGCCTTCCAAAACCGGTTAATCGTGCTGAGTCCGACCGTGGCGGCAGTGATTTCGCCGGGCCTGAGGTACACACGGTAGCTGGTCTGGGTGTTGGTGGCCGCGTCCCAAAGCAGGTCTCGCACGCCCCTCAATTCATCGTGAAGGTAAGCATATCCGGCGACAAAGTTCTGATCGGACCAGCTGAGATGGAGGGCGTAGTTGAGCAGCGCGCGCAAGTTGTATCGCCGGTCCTCACTGCGCGCCCACTGCCAGTTTTCCAGAACATAAATCCTATCGGTAGCCGCGTCGTAGCTAAGCGAGGGGTTGCCGTTGTTCGGCCATTGCAGATCCTGGTCTTCGCTGCTCGTCTCCGCCTGAAGTTTTAGGTTGAGGTTGTCGGAGAACCGATGGGTGACTTCACCCAACCAGTAATAAGACTTCCGCCGATCGATGGAATCCGGGCCGGCGAGCGCATTTCCTTCGTCGTAATTATAGAGCTTTGGCACGTACCGGTTGAGCCCCTGACTGAAACCGCCGGTCAATCCGGGACCGCCCGACCAGCGGTCGGGGATGCTGTTCCACGGGTTGCGGTCTTCTTTCAAATATTCAAAGCGTGCGGTCACCGTGGTGTTTTTGTCGAGGTCGCCTTTGCCCGCGAGAGCCACACCGCGGTAATTGTCCCGGGTGAATTTGATGAAGCTCCGACCATCCTCATAGACCGAGTTGACCCGGAGCGCGACGTTGTGACCTCCAAGCTGGCCACTCACATTGTTGTCGAGCGTTCCGCGGTAGCCATTCTGGGAGTCCGTACGGAAAGACAAAGCGGTGGACTGCTGACCATAGTTGGCTGATTTCGTGATGATATTAACCTGACCGCCCGCATCCGAGGCACCCTGCACCACTGAATTCGGGCCGCGAATAATCTCGATGCGATCAACATTGTAAAGGTTCGGGCGCCCCGAAAAACGGAAGCCATCACGCTGCTGATCGTCCGGCACGACATCGGCGAAGCCGCGGAGATTGAACGCCGTAAGATTGGTGCTGGCACCCTGATTGTTGCCACCGACAAAATAACGGCCCACATCAAACAAGGTCGTGGCGCCGACATCATTCATGAATTCGGGATTCATGATTTGAACGCTGATCGGCAACTCCCGCACCGGGGCATCCAACCGGGTGATGGAGGCCGTGTTGGTTGACCGGTAGCCTTGGTCGCCTTTGGAGGTGACCTCAAATGTCGGCAAGTTAATCTCCACTCCCGAAGCGCTCTGAGCCGGCATCGCCGGAAGAGCCGAAAGTGAAAGAACTATAAACGGAGCGGATCCGAAGATGGCGCGCGTCATGGCAACAAGGCTCAGACGCGTGGTAACGAGACGTAATGGGCTCATGGGATGGGGCTGTCAGCGACAGCCGGGTGGTGTTGGGTGACGATCAGGCGGCGAGCGCCTGATCGCAGGGGAATGGTTCGTATTTTAACGGCTAAAAAGTTTGGCGGGTTCCAAACGCGGGATAGGTTCCGCCGCAAAATCCACCCATGCGAACGGGAAGTGGTGGTATTGGCCCAAGACCACTGGAACCGGTGGTAAAAAACCGTCGATCGGCTCGCGACCGGAGGAGGTGGTGGTGGGAGAAATTCCCGAGGACGCGCGAAATGTCCGTCCGATCCACTGGTCTGTACTTCGGACCGCTGGCGTTTTCCCGCTTTTCACCACCCCACTGACGCGCGAAATCCCCGAAGGCTCCGCCGCCGAAAATCTTCACGGTGAAAATAAAAAATCCACTTCGGAGCGGGCGGCATCAGCCAATGTTTGAATCATTTCCGGCGTGGCCGCGCGATAGGGCCAGCGAAGGCGCGGACTGAGTCCGGGCAGCCAGCCGGCGGCCACCGCGACCGCCTTATCTGCGGCCATATTGGACAAACCGTGAGTCGAAATCAACGGTGCCACGCGACCGAACCAGAAGGCTTGAATTTTTTTCTCCCACATCATTCCCGAGACAGGATCATTCCGGCAGAGTTCATACCAACGCTGCGCTCCCGCCGGGCTGAGGCAGGCGACATTGGAATACGCCCCACGCGCGCCGCCGACCAGGCCGCTGGCCAGTTGATGCCCGGGAATGAAGACCGAGAGTTTTTTCATCACCGGCTGCATCGCCTCATACCACGCGCCATCGCCTCCCGGCACCTTGAGGCCCACGACAGCCGGAACATCACGCGCAATCAACTGCCAGTCCTCGGGCGTGAGACGGCGTTTGGCGTGAGGAGGGTTGTAGAGGATCAGCGGAATGGGATCGGCTTCCGCAGCCATCACCGTGAGAAAATCAATGATCTCGAGCCACGATGGCACGAACCAGTCGGGCAGCACGATCTGAAACGCAGAAGGCCGGAGCGCCTTGCAACGACGCAGACGTTCCCGCGAGAGTTGCGGGCTCATGTGACTGACGCCGATTTGAAAAGGCACGTGGGCAACCTCGCATTTTTCGGCGAGGAGCTCGCTGATCCGGTCAAACTCGTCCTCGGTCTGGGTGTAGAATTCTCCCGCGCTCCCATTGGAGTAGATGCCGTTGACGCGCGCCGCGATGAAACAGTCGATCTCTTCGCCAAGCAGTCCGTAGTCGATCGAATCGTCGGCGTTCAGCGGCAAGAGCAAAGTCGCCCAATTGCCGTGAATTTCCGAAGCGAGGAGCGGTTTCATTTACGAAACGGAACTTAGTCCGCCCAGTCGTCTGAGCGAAAGGGTGTGGCGGGTAGCCCCGCGGCGTTTTTCAAATGAGCGTCGGGCGCATTGGTCCACGCGTACCGGACAGCGGCGGGTTCGGGAATGCCGGGCGTCGACACCACGACGCTCTCCCCTTCGATCTCTGCCTGAGCCGGATAAAATTTGTGGTCGGCTCCCGCAATTTCGAAGGCACGCGGACGTTCATCGCCCGCCGTCAACCCGGTCGCATGTGAAAAATTCACGCGCAGCTTCGCGCCCTCACGCACCACGGACAACACGATGGGACCGGAGAATTCGATTTTTTCGCCGAGCAGTTCATGCCGGCCGATCAGCGCGAGACGCCGGCCCACGTCCTGTTTATTTTTTGGGTGGATGTTGCCCGGCGTGCCGATGTCGATGGTCACCGCCATACCAGTGTTCGGCAGCGCCAGCGCGCGGGCCTGCGCGTCACGCAACCAGGCCCACTCGCCGGGGGCGCGATCGGTTGCGGTGCCGTCAAAGTTGGCGATCTGCACAAAATAGAACGGGAAGTCGCGGCACCATTCGTGCCGCCACTGACGGATCATCGCGTCAAAGAGCGCGGTGTATTCCGCTGGGTAGTCGGCGTTGCTCTCTGCCTGATACCAGATCGCTCCCGCGAGCGCATAAGGCACCAGCGGCGCGACCATGCCGTTATACAGACCGGCAGGGGTCCAGTGATGGCCCGGGCCACGGGGCGCGCGGGGCTTCGGGTGCGCTTTACGAAAAACGGTTTGGGCCTTCCCGGCGGAGCCGAGTGCGGTGGCGTCCTCTTTTTCCCATTGCTTCAGGGCTCCGTCATATTCGGTTTTCTTCTCCGGATATTCCGCGAGGGTTTTCTGCCAGCGCGCCAGTGCGGATTGAAAATTAGGATTCGAGTCCAGGGTCTGGGCGCTCATCCACGATTCGATCGGCGTGCCACCCCACGTGCTGTTGATGATTCCCACTGGCATGCCCGTGGCCTGTTGCCAGTCGCGCGCGAAGTAGTAAGCCACCGCCGAGAACTTCGCCACCGTGGCCGGCGAGCAAATTTCCCAGTGACCCGCGGTGTTTGTCTGCGGAGAACTGGCCACAAGATTGGGCACGTCGAACTGACGGATCATCGGGTGCTGAGCGGAGGCGATCTCAGTTTTCGCGTTGTCTCCCTGTTCGACCCGAAACTCCATGTTCGATTGGCCCGACGCCAGCCACACCGCGCCAGTGAGGAGATCGGAAATAGTCAGTTGGTTTCTCCCGGTCACGCGGAGTATGGCGGGTTCCGCGCTGCCAGCCATGGGCTTCAACCGGACCATCCATTTTCCGTCGGACCCGGTCGTCGTGCTTGCCGCTTGTCCGCGAAACTCGACCCGCACGGCTTCACCGGGATCCGCCGTGCCCCAGACAGGAAGAGCTTGGTCGCACTGGACCACCGCGTGGTCTTGGAACAATGAAGCGAGACGGACGTCGGCGCGGACCGAAAACGGAAAGGTCAGCGCGCACAGGATGATCAGGGGACGGATAGATTTATTCATGGCAGAGGAATCGAATCGGGCGAACGGTCGGCATCATCCGGGGCGTGAGTGAAGCTGACTCAGTCCTGCGGGCGCGGGCGCAAAAAAAACAGAATGAGTCCGGTGGCAAAAAGACCGGCAGCGGAAAACTGAAACACCAAGGCGAGATCGATGTGGGTGTCCTTCATCCAACCGCCCACATATACCATGGCTCCGCCGACGGTGCAGCCGATGAAGTTGAGCAAGCCGTAGCCCGTCGCGCTGTAACGCTCATCGGCGATCGAGCGGACGATGGGCATCAAATTGGCATCATAAAATCCGCGACCGAGACCGTAGACGACGAGCCCGGCCACCGCCACTGGCAGCACATCGGCGGTTATGCCGAAAAACAGACACGGACCGACCACGCAGTATCCGATCGCGGGCACCCATAACCTTGCGCGCGGTTGCGTGCGGCTCCACCGATCCGCCCAGATCCCACCGATGATCACACCGGCAAAAGAGGCTATCTGCACATAGCCGGTTGCCGTCATGCCGGCGCTCCCGAGGCCGAGACTGAAGTGTTCCCCCAAGTAGGTCGGCAGCCATCCGTAGATTGACCAGTTCGCGCCGCTCACCAGCGCAAAGGAAAAGATCAACAACACGAAGGCCGGTTGGCGCAGCAGTGCCGCGAGCGTCGTCGGCAGACTCCGATGCGCCTTTTCAGGTGTCGACGCCGCTGGAACGGTCACTGCGGGCGCATCCCTGAGGACAAAGCACACGACAACCGCATAAGTCACGCCCACCACGCCGAACCACGTAAAACTGGTGCGCCAACTGTAGTGTTCCGCAATCTCCCCGCCAATTCCGCCGAGTGCTGCGCCGGCGTAGATGCCGCTCATGTGCAGACCCGTCGCCAACGAACGCGTCGAACCGCGATGATAATCCGCGATCAATGCCAGCGCCGCCGGAATGTAACACGCTTCGCTCAATCCCATGATGCCGCGGGCGACGAGCAGGCCTTCGAAACTGTGCATGTGCCCGGTCGCCCAAGTTACCGCCGACCAGATGAACAAGCTGGCGATGATCACACGGCTCCGGCCAAACCGGTCCGCCAGATAGCCACCGAACGGGCTGAAAATTCCGTAGACCCAGAGAAACACCGAGGTCAGCAGCCCGAATTGTCCATCAGTCATCACGATGTCGGCCTTCACTGCGTCGCGCATCGTGGTAATCATGAGCCGGTCGAGATAATTGAGCAGGGCGATTACCCAGAGGAGGCCCACCACCACCCACGCCATCCGCGTGACCCGATTATCTTTCGTCTGATTGTTCGGCGGGCTCATGGTTTGATCGTTAGCGACCACACTTCCGGTGAACGATAGCCCGGTTTGCGCTCACCACTGGCGACGATCCACGCGTCCCGCCAGAAGGCGGTCGGTGCCGTCGCGCGGGAAATAGGCGCATCGGCGGATTTGCTCCAGCTGTCCGTCGCCGGATTGTAGACCAGAATCTCCTGTAAAAATCCGGGATGGTTGGGGCCGATCAACTGAGCCCGTGAGCCATCATCTCCCGAAATCACCAGCAATTCTCCCGTCGGCGACACTGGCATGGGCGACGGTGCCGCCGCCACGCCATGCGGCATGTCCGTCAGACGGCGCCACCCGCCTTCGGGACCATACGCGTAGACGTCGCGCAGATAGGTTCTCAACGCCTTGCCGTCCGGCCCCGGGTGCAAGGCCACTCCACCGCAAACATAAATCGTCCCCGCCGCCGCGCCGACCTGCGCAAGCATCCGGGCCGCTCCGGGGCACGCAGGCAACTCTCGCCATCCGTTCTGAGGTTGAGTGACATCCAGCATCCAGAACACAGCCGCCGCAGTGGTGGCGTCAGGCTTGGTCAATCCACCCACGAGATAAACCCGATCGCCCACGGCCACACCGCTGCTAAAAGCCAGCGAGGCCGGCAGCTCAGGCAGTTTCTGCGTGTGCAATTGCCGACCATCCCAACTCAGCAGAAATGCACTGCGGAAATGTTCTTTGGCATCGCCTCCGCCCGCGCAGACGATTCCGCCCGACGTAGTGAGAGAAACGCCGTAGGCAATGGGCCGCGGCAATTTGCCCGCCTCGATCCAAGCGCCCTGCGGTTCCGGCAGTACGAAAACTTCGTCGTACCAGACCTTGGTCCCTCCCTCCCACGGACGCTTCCCGGGAAAATTGGCGCCTCCCGCAAGGAGCAGCGCGTCGTGGCTGACGCCGGCGAATGACGAAGCAAAGCCTTCGGCATCGGGCACGGAAGGAAGTTGTTTCCAAACAAGACTCGTGTGTTCCATAGAAAAGCAAACGGTGCAGCCGGTGATCAGGGCGATCAGACAACGGGTGCGCCAAAAAAAACGAGGCGGTGTAGTTATCATTTAATGGAGTATCGGCCACCGGTCGGCACTGCGGATGGGGGAATAAAATCAAGGGAGGGGAAAAATCCGTGCCGGGAAAAACACAATCAACTGGTTCGGCGACAAGACCAGTGACCTTTCCTCAGGGAAGCAGGGCGATGGACTGTCCGGATTTGAACTCGGGCATGATGTGCGTCGCTTGTTTGGTAATGGCGCCACCTTCCAGCAGCTGGAGCACGGGGGCGATGAGCGCCTTTGCGAAACGCCGCGGGTCGATCCGGTAATGCGACGGCGTGGGGAGCAGGTACGAATAAAATGGTTCCCCGTCCCGCGAAATCACAGAAATATCGTCTGGCACGCGACAGCCCATCTGGGCCAGTCCGCTGACCACCGTGAGATAGTGAAAAATATTGGTAACCAGCAGCGCGGTCGGTGCCGGTTTGCGCTGCAACAAGCGTTTCACTGCGACCATGATGCCCGCTGGCGTTGCGTCGTGGTACGCGATCATCACCTCGGTATCTTTGTAAGGCGAGCGACGGACGCCCTCGGTGAAACCCACTTCGCTTTCCAAGTCGCCGGCCCGGCGCGATTTTTGGATCACCAGCGCCACGCGGCGGTGCCCGCGACCCAACAAGATACCCGCCGCATGCCGGCAGCTGGCCCGGTGATCGAGATCGCAATAGGGCAGCTCAATGCCGGCGTAGATTGTGCCGGCCACAACACAGGGAACCTTTTGCTTCACGAACCACTGCTGGACCGGCTCTCCCGCGAGCAGCAGGATCCAGCACTTGTGCGCGTGCTGGGCCAGCAACCGATGCAACGCGCGGCTGGGATCGCGTTGATCATATTTCCAGCCATGGAACATGTGCAATCGACACCCACGCTCCCCCAACATCGCGCGCAATTGATCGATCCAAAGAATGTGATTCGGCACCAAATCGTCCAGCGAGGTGGGGATCAGCAACCCGACATCCTGGGAGGCCAGAGGCTTGCCCCGACCCTTTCCCACCGTGCGAACGATGCGGTTGCCGACCCCGCGCGCGGAACTGATAACCCCACTCCGCCGTAATTGCCCGAGGGCCGCCCGCAAGGTGTGCCGGCTGACCTGAAGCATTTCGCAAAGACCACGCTCGCCCGGCAGCCATTGGCTCCAGGTTCCACGCTTGATTTCCTCCTCCAAAACGAGGGCCGTCTGCTTTTCCAGCGAATACCGTTGGGGTAAGTTGAGCATGGGGGTCACAATAGGAGTTCCTTCGCGGGTTTAAATCATTTATCGCGAATCCGCTCGACGTCGGGAGTCTCGAAAAAATCCGGATCGAACGTGGTGACCGCGGTCGCCCCCGAATACGCAACCAAATGGATTTTTTCCGCCTTCAGCCGGATACTTTTCACGCGGTCGAAATCTCGCGGCACCGGACAGATCCCGGTAGCTGAGCGCACCAGGCAGTGATCCGATTTCCGAAACTCCCGGCACACCGAAATGCCGCGTCGGGAAAAATCATTGAGTGCCGCCGCCTCCGCCAGTCCCTCCGGTAACGAAGTGACCTCCTCCAATCCGAGCCGCGCCCGGTGCCTTCCGTTCCACGGCGCATAATGCCGGCCGCCATTCGACAGCCAAAGCAAAGTGCAGGTGAGTTCACGAGCCAGCTTAAGTGAAAACCAAACCCAACCGTCTCGCGCAAAGGTCGCCGCCGTCCACGCCAACTCAGAGCGCGGATCATTCGCCAGCAGCACCAGATTTTCATATCCGCCTTCCGTCGGATACGTTGTGAGGTCGGCGAACGTGCCGTCCCGGCGCGGCACGCGGTCCAGTCGGCGAAATATCGTGTCGGGCCGGAGTGAACAGTAACCGCCCTGCGCCGCGCGCTCGAAATCCGCCGCTTGCGTTTTCCCGAAAAGAATGCGGCTGGTGGAGATCCGGCCCGATCCGAAGCGGGAAAAGTCAAGCGTGGCATGATAGCCAAAACTCATGCGACCCAAAAGACCGCTGATGGTGTGGCGCTGGTAAACCACCGTTTCACCATCGCGCAGGATCACTTCCTTGCGGACATGACCAGCGCGCGTGCGCAATCGCGTATCCAAAGTGAGCTGCCGAGTGGCACCATTCTGACGGTGCGATACAAATCGCCACTTGGCATGAAACGGATCGCCGTGCGGCGGATGCCGTTCCCCGCGATACGGCCGCTGATTCCCGCCGAAGGGAACGCAAAACACATCCCCACGCAGCGCCCCCAATGCGCCGGCTGGTGCGTCCGGTTTTCCCGCCCACGGTGGAATCGAGTAGGGCGAAATGGTTTTCCGACCCACGGAAAATTCCACCGGTCCGAGAAATCCGCCCAACTGAGTGACCGCGAGTTTCACGCAGTCCGAACCCAGAGGCCAGCTGGGTTGTCCCAGCAAAATTTTAGTTTTCATGGCTTAAGCGCAGACGACGTGCTTCGCGCCATAGGCGGTTGAGCTGTTCCACCGCGGTGGAAATGGACTGCCGCCCGCACACCGCCGCATGAATCACAGGCGCGGCATGATCCTGAAAATGCAGGTAGCCGGGAAACCGCGGCCGCACCCACGCGGCTTCCACCGCCGGCAGTGTGGCGGACAAATAACGGTTCGACTCCGCATTGTTGACGGGATCAATCCACGCGTCTCGATGCGCCGGCTGCCCGCCGGCCTGCCAATAGAGCCCACGCTGTACTTCCCGTGACGCCGCAAACGCCGCGAACTTTCCCGCCCATTCCGGCATCTTGCAGCCGCGGGCGACGGCCAAACCAGTCCCGCCCAGCGTGGTCCGCATCGGAGCCTCGCGCCAGTGTGGCGGCACACCCGCCTGCAAGCGATGCGCTACGTAACCGCGCCGACTGTAATTGCTGTAACCGAAGGCGAACGGACAATATGCTCCGGGACCATCGCCACTCGCGAGAGCCTCGTGCACCGCGATGGGATTCATCCGCTGGCATGCTTCGGGCACCATGCCGTAAAGCTGCGCCAGTTCTCCCAGTGCTTGGGTCGAAATCGTCTCCGAGACAAACTCCTCCTCTTCCGCCCCGGGTTCCGCGCCAAGTGCGAGGCACAGCATGTAGAAGTGATGAATAGCATCCGTGTGCATGCCCGGAATGAGCACTCCACCGCGCGCCGCCAACCTCAGCAAGCCCGCCCAGTTGCGCGGTGGTTCAACCCTTAATCGGTCGAGCAAGTCTGGACGCCATAACGCCACCGGACACGCTGCATCGATCGGCGCCGCCCAAGTTTTACCCGCGTAGCAATAGCTCGCGCCCGAAGCGCCGACCGTTGTCTGCGCCCAGTCCGCCACGGTGTCCGCCAGCAGAATCTCTTCAAGCGGACGGAAAATTTCCTTCCGCGCGGCATATCCGATGAACGGATGGTCGATCACCAGTAGATCGAACCGGTTGGCCAGTTCTTCCACCGGCGTCTCGCCGAATTCGAGCAACGACCGGCGGGTCCAGGTAATGTCCACCTCCGGATGCAACTCGCTGAAACGCTGCGCGCAGGCCACCAGTGGAGTGAAGCCTCGCGTGTGATTCCAAGTGATGCCACGCAGCTGGATCATTTTTTT
Organism: Verrucomicrobiota bacterium; assembly: GCA_041691855.1. GTDB lineage: Bacteria > Verrucomicrobiota > Verrucomicrobiia > Opitutales > Opitutaceae > Lacunisphaera. Next base: position 22,259 of record JBEPTW010000033.1, read on the forward strand.
CCGATCCGCTCCTTTGCCCGGGCTTCGCTGCGCGCCAAAAATTCCTCGATCTTGGCTCGTCCCGCCGCCGACGCATAGAAGCGACCGAGCGCCTCGCCTTCCGCCGCGATCAACGCCAGCGGGAGCGGCGGAAAGGTTTGTCGCGCGATTTTTTTCAGCATTTGCAGCGGAGCCGGTTCCTTCGCCGCCAAATCCGCTGCGTAGGTCGCGACCCGGGAAGAAAATTGCGCGCCGGGAAAAACCTGATTTACCACGCCCCAAGACTGGAGTTCTTCCGCCAAAACCGTCCGTCCGGTCATCACGACGTCAAGTGCCCGGCTCAATCCCGCCCTGAGGGCGAGACGGGACGTGCCGCCGCCGCCGGGGATCAACGCCAGACTAATTTCGGGGAGACCACATTTTGCCCCTTCTGCCGCGAACAAAAGATCGCAGGCCAGCGCGATCTCCAGACCTCCGCCGAAACAATGCCCATTGATCGCGGCGATCACGGGTTTCGCATTATCTTCGATGGCGGCATAAAGTTGGCGGCCCAGCATTTGAAACGCATCGAATTCCGCCTGGGTTTGCCGCGCGTATTCCTTCAGATCCGCGCCGGCCATGAAAGCCCGGCCCGCTCCAGTCAGTACGATCACCCGCACGGTGGCATCCGCGCTCGCGGCCATCAGCGCCGCGATTATCTCCGTCATCAGAACGCGATTCATCGCATTGAGCTGATCAGGGCGGTTGAACGTCAACGTCAACACGCCCGCTGGGGTGCACGACGAGTTAATAAATTGCGCGACCGTGCTCATGCGTCGAGAGATGAAAGGTCAATCCGGGTCAGGTGCCATCCGCCTAAATTGGCGGTGAAAAGTTCCTGCGGTCCGCGAAAGGCGAGATTGGTAGGATGGTGCATGATGTCCTGTCCGGGATCCTCGATGACGAGTTCCAAGCCGTGCGAAGCACTCCAGCGGTAAATACGCGACGGGTGCCACACCGCAATGTAGAGCCGGCCGGCCCGGTCGAACGCCAGACCGTCTGGCTCGTCGCCGGGCAATTCGATAAACGATTCCTTTCGGCCCGCGGAGCCATCGGGCCGAATCGGAATCCGGGTGACACCCGGCCTTTTGCTCTCGACCAAAAAGATGGCTGTGCCATCCGGCGCCAACGCCAGCCCGTTGGCCGCCTGACACTCCTCCTTCAGCCACAATTCCGCACCGCTGGTCTGCAAATCAAACCGCCAGATGCCCGGGCCGAGCATCCTTGTATCGGATACATACAGATGGCGCTCATCCGGCGACAACGCCCCATAATTCGGCAGTATAAGTTCCTCGACGCCATCGCGCGCCCGCAACTCCGCTTGTGGTTTTCCGTCCGGCGTGAAAACCGCGACGCAGCGGTGCCCCCAATCGCACATGAACATCCGGCCATCACGCGCCCGGCACAAACCCAGCGCGTAGCCTCCCGTCTGCGCGCGCAATTCGCAGACCGTGCCGTCGGGCGCTATGCGGTACAACTCACCGTGCTCACCGCCACACCACAGCGCCCCGTCCCGCTCATCCACCGCCAAGCCTTCGGGGTGGTTCAGCCGTACCGGGGCCAAACGGCCGTCATAGAATCGTTGCGCCGCCGACAGTGGTAATAGCGCCTTCATGCCGCCGGCAAGGGGACTGCTTCGATCGTCACCACGCCGTCAGCGACCGCTTGGTTTATCTCTTCCTCGGTGAAACCCATTTCGCTCAGGAGTTCACGGCCATGTTCACCGACCAGCGGTGGCGGCCGGCGGATCGTGGCCGGCGTGCCGCTCATCTGCAGCGCCACATTCGTGACTTTCAACTCACCCGCCGTGGGATGCCGCACAGTGGTGAAAAGCTTTTGTTGCCTGACCTGCGGATCCTTTTCCACCTGATCTTGTGGCTGGGCGCGGGCGACCCACAAATCAAGCTCCAGCATGACCTCAAGCCATTCGTCAGTGCTGCGTTTGAGAAGGATGCGCTGGATCTCCTCGAAAATCTCATCCCGCCGTTCAAAGCGCACCTGCGGGTCCGCGTAACGGACGAGCGTCGGATCGCCGAGCGCGGTGACCATGCGGTCCCACGGATTCATCGCGATCGTCAGGTAGCCGTCGGCGGTGCGGTAGATGCCGAAAGGCGCGCCGTTGCCGGGATGCCCGATGCCCGAGTGCGGACGCTCGAACTTGCGATGCAGATTCTGGATCGTGAAAAAATCCTGCGCCTGAAACGCGAGCGCGGAAGCGAGCAGGCTGACATGGATTTCCTGCCCTTGTCCCGTGCGTTCGCGGGAGTACAGCGCCGCCAGCACACCCTGCACAATATGCAGCGCCCCGAGCTGGTCGCACATTGCGGTCCCGATCGGCACAGCCCCGGCGTCCGCCCGGCCAGAGGTGAACGCCGCACCCGTCAGTCCCTGCACCAGCAAATCCTGTCCGGGACGATCGACATACGGACCATCCCTGCCCCACCCGGAAGCGGAACAGTAGACGATGCGCGGATTGAGTTTGGCGCAATCCGCATAACTGAAGCCGAGTCGCTGCATCACGCCCGGACGGAAATTCTCCACCACCACGTCGCACTGTCGGACCAGCCGCTCGATAATTTCCCGTCCGCGCGGTTGCTTGAGGTCAAGCGCGAGCGAACGCTTGTTGCGATTCCAAGCGAGAAAGCACGGCGACTCCTTGCCGGCAATCCACGCGTTGAAAAAGGTCATCGAGCGGTACAGGTCGCCGCTTCCGGCTTTTTCCACCTTGATGATATCCGCCCCGAGATCGCCCAGCATCTGCGTGGCGTAAGGCCCCTGCAGCAATTGCGTGAAATCCAGCACTCTCACGCCAGCGAGGGCACCCGGTGCGGCGGTTTTGTTTTCGGCTTTCATATTTTTTCTTCGTGATAGCGCGGCAGCACGCAAAGGCCGCCATCGACCGGGATGTCGGCTCCACTGATGAACGCGCCCCCGGCCCCGGCCAGCAGCAGCGCCACCGCCGCCACTTCCTGCGGTTCTCCCATTCGCGACAACGCGTGCATATCAGACCATTTTGCGAGCAACTGCTCGCCCTCCTCCGCGATGCGGCGGGTGTTCATCGGTGTGTTGATCGCACCGGGAGAAATGCTGTTCACGCGGATGTTGTCAGGACCCAGCTGCCCGGCGAGCTGCCGCGTCAGGGCAAGAATGCCGCCTTTGGCCGCCGCATAAGCGGTCCAATTTTTCCACGACCGGTGGGCTTGCGTCGACGCAATGTTGATGATCGACCCGCCGCCTGCGCGGCGCAGATGCGGCAGCGATGCGCGGATCACGCGAAAGACCGACGTAAGGTTGGTGTTGATGACGCGGTCCCAATCCGCATCCGGCATCTTCGCCGGATCCCCGGAGATCGCCACGGCCGCATTGTTGACCACGATGTCCAGTCGCCCGAACGCACGCACCGCCGCATCCACCGCGACACCCACCGCTGCGGTCACGGCCACATCGCATTTGATCGCGAGCACGTCGGCTCCCGTCGCCTGCAATCGCGCAGTCGCGACCTGCGCCCCGTTTTCGTTAATGTCGGTCAGGGCTACGCGAGCGCCAGCGCCAGCCAAGATTTGCGCAATGGCATACCCGATGCCATCGGCGGCTCCGGTGACAAACGCGGCCCGACCTGCGAGGTTTTTCTCGGACATAGCGGAAAAACTAAACCGGTCGGCAGGCAGTGCTGAAGTAGTCCATCGCCTCAAGCTCGCGGCGGAGCTTGGCCGATTGGGCCGGGGTGATCGAGCTAACCGGCAGACGCATTGGCCCACAATCGACGCCATGCCATGCCATCATCGACTTGGTCGCCGCCTGGTGGGTCGCACCGTTGCTGGCGCAGATCCCAATCATCTTGATGGCCTTGTCCTGGAGAGCCCTGGCTTCCGCGTTCTTTCCCGCGCCGAGCTTCTCAAGCAGCTGCGTGAAAAGGGGTGCGGTATAATTATAGGTGCTGCCCACAGCGCCAAGCGCGTGACGCGCCCAACCCTCCATAAGCAGTTCGTCGCGACCAAACAAAATATCGTAGCGACCACCCTCGAACTTCACGCATGCCTCGTAATCGTCGAGATCTTCATGGGTATACTTCACTCCCGCAAAGGAAGGAATCTGGCTCGCGGCCAACGTCAAAAACGGGGCCACCTTGAAGTTAACGCCCGTCATCGAAGGAATGTTGTAATAATAAAACGGGATGCCCGGGCTGGCGCCGGCCAAGGCTGCACACCAGTTCGCCAACTCGTGATTGTCGCGCGGACGGAAAAAGGACGGGGCAAAAGCCGCGACCGCCGCTGCGCCGATTTTGGCGGCGTGCCGCGTGAGTTCCTGCCCATCGCTCACGCAGTTGTGACCGACATGCACGATCACGCGCAATTTATCATCTGCGACTTTCATCCACGCCTCGGCCACCTGCATGCGCTCCGTTTGGTTCAACGAGAGGCCCTCTCCCGTCGTGCCGCAAACGAAGGCGGCGGATACGCCGTTGTTTCGCAGCAGGCGCGCGTACGCGGGAATGACGTCGAGATTGACCGACAAATCAGGATGAAAAGGAGTGAAGGGAGCGGCGATCAGGCCGCGGAATCTGGTTTGCATGGGAAATTTTCAGGGAGTCGCGAGATCGGTCGCGGTGAAGCGGGCAAAAACAATCTGCTCATACGGGCGCTGGTCGCTTAGCTCGTAGAGGCAGCCGGCCGCAGTGTCGCTTAGCGCCACGAGGCAGGAATAAGCGGCAACTTCTTTCCGCAGCACCAGTGATCGGGACCAGGTTGCACCATCGTCGGCACTGGCACGAACGGTGAGGTTGCGGCGTTTGGTCCGGATCGGATCAGCTGGATTGGAAAACAGCAGCCAGCCCGGCGCCTTCGCTCCGGCATTTTCCCAGCGCAGAATGCTGGCCTGACAAACCGGTTCAACCAATGTCGGCACGTTGACTGGTTCCGTCCACGTCGCACCGCCATCCGTGCTTTGGCTCTCGCCGCGCTGGCCCAGTCCACGTAGCGAACGCATGTCCAGTAAAAGAGTGCCTCGCCCATCGAACAGCTCGGCCACTTGGCATTCATTCATGTCCGGACCGGCGCTGCCGCCGAGTTGCCATGTCGCACCGTGGTCATCCGAATAGATCACGTGCGACTCGTGAATCGTCTTACCCGTTTTCCCGTCAGGATGACTGTTGTCGCACGGAATGACGAGGCGGTCGGCGTGCGGGCCATGCTTTATCTGAATGCCGATGCCCGGGCCGGTAGCATACCATTTCCAATCCGGCTTTTTGGTACTCGAGGTGATCTCCACGGGCTTAGTCCAAGTCGCACCATCATCCCCAGAATGCAGCACCCAGACAGTCCGTCCTCCGTCACCGGTGCTCTGAGTGATCGTGTCCTCCTTGTCGTTACCAAGATTATGCGTGCTCAGCAGCCAGATCACTCCGGTCTTTTCATCCCTGACTGCGCAGGGATTGCCGCAAGTATTGCCGCCATCGTCCCACAACATCTGGATGGCACCCCAGCTTTTCCCACCGTCGCGGGAGCGTTTTAGCAGAAGATCGATGTTGCCAGTATCAGAGCGGCTGACTTTACGGCCCTCGGCAAAAGCCATCAGGTCGCCATTTGGGTTCCGCAGAATCGCTGGGATGCGAAAAGTATGGTAACCCTCCGTCCCAGACTGAAAGACAATCGTCTGCTCGACGGCCGCGCGGGCCGGTCCCGTGGCCAAACCAAGCAGACCAAGGAGCAGGACGCGGGGCAACGCGCGAGCTAGGCCTGACGACGTGAAAAGGGGCATGTCCCGAGCCTATCGGCGCAGTATCGCGCGTGACAAATTCCATTAAGTGGTCTGCTCACCAGTCCACCGCTCACAAGACTTTGTGCGTAGCGACTAGGAGAGCACTAAAACGGCCGGCTCTCAACCTTCCAACTTTCCCCATCTGACTCCGCTCGGTCGCAGGCGTCGGCTCAGCCTCCCAGCCGAAAATCCATTCCGTTCAGTTCCCCAATTACTCGGCTATCAGACTTCAACCTATTCGCGAGCCCGCTTAAAACTCAGCGCAAAAGCGGTGAACACGAGCACCGGTTTCCCCTTCCTTAACGGCGGTTTGAATTGCCAGTAATGCACCGCCTTGATCGCGTTTGGAATCAAGAGCGGCGATGAAGCCGAATCCACATTCGGCGCCCGAACCCGCCCTTCTTCGTCGATAAAAAATGAAACCATGACAGAATCGGGCTTTTCCACCGCCGGGGTGAAACCATCCGGGTAAACCGGAACGGACTGCCGGATAAATTCAAGGGGCGAATCCAAATCTTCCTTCATCAGCGGCTGGTATTTAAATTGCGGCCGACCGCCGCTCACCTCCAACAACCGGTTTCTGAAGGCGGTCATGCTGCTCATCGGGACCGTCAGCTCCTGGCGGAATTCGTAGCCGAAATTAAACCGAGACGGAACCGCCACTCCCTTGAAAACCAGCGGGCTGTACTTCGTGTCCTTCGCCTCACGTAGCAGGGCATCGCCAAAATATTTTTCCGTATACGCGGCGAGCAGATAATCAACCACGTGGCCGTGGACATCCAGCTCCACCGCCACGGAGGCATAACCGGTCGGTATTCCGTCAGCGTAAGCTTTGCCGGGGAAAAATATCCGGACCGGCGGTTCCGATGGCGCCAGGCCACCGCCACTCAGTTCTGCTTTCGGGATTGGCGGAAAGTCCGTCAGTCTCGCTCCATTGACGGTTAGCTTGGAAAGCTGCAACGGCGCCTCCGCGACCGGCGCAGGCGATTCGGAGGAAACGGCTGTTTCGGCCAACGCCGCGACAGTCAGCAGAGCGCTGTTGAACATTCCCATGAAAATTATCCGTCGAATGATAGTCATCAATTAATGGTTATGCGCAGCCTTCCCTTACCGGCCAGGAGCCGCGACACGAATCGAGTAAAGCGAACTGCGCGCTGCGATAAAGAGTGTTTTGCGATCGACCCCACCAAAGGCCAGTGCACTCGGACGCTCGGGAACTTCAATTACACCGAGAGATTTTCCGGTACGGTCGTACACGAAAATCTGGCCAGCGCACACATAGACGTTCCCGTCGCCGTCAACCGCGGTCCCCGCTTCTCCCTCGCCGGCGAAATACTGCGGATTTCCCAG
>JBEPTW010000034.1:0-28642 GCA_041691855.1 Verrucomicrobiota bacterium
GACTCACCCCATGCCACTCCCACCCACCTGCGCCGCGCCAGCGGCTTGGTTCAACAAGCGGGCCATCGCCAAGGTGATCGACACGCCCGTCTCAATCGAAACTCACTGGAAATTTGCGAAAGCGGTGCATCGCCCGCTTCGGCCTGGCAAGTCCGTGAGCAACCAGCGTGTTGATTATCTGGTGCTGAATTATGACACGTTGATCGAAGATGCCCTCGCCTTGGAGAAAGTTTTGTTTGCCGACGGACTCGACGGCGGTGTGACGGGTTGGTGGAACGAGAAAACCTTTTCACAAGATGGTTTGTCGGCGCGAGTCCTGAAACTTCATGGCTCAATCAATTGGTCACAGTTTCCGAACGAGACGCTTCCTCGCCGTGTGCCGAAATCCATCAGTGGCACAGCGGCCAAGGACCAGCGCATTGTGATTTGGCCGGCCTCGACGAAGTATCGCGAAACACAACTCGACCCTTACGCGCAACTGGCATCCCTGGCGCGCAATGTCCTCCGTCCAACGGGCGGATCTCAACGTGTCCTCGCAATTTGAGGCTACAAATTTGGAGACTCGCACATCAACATCGAACTGGACCGTGCTCTGCGAGAATCCAGAGATCTCACGATGGTGGTCTTTTGGTCAGACGAAACCTTGGACGGGCCGCTGAAGAATTGGCACGACGATGTCGCGGTTCGCGAACAAGTCCTGATTTACGGCAAACGCGGCTTCTGGCACGGCGACACCGTTGACGTAGCGGCTGCGGACCTGCCGTGGTGGAAATTTGAAAACGTCGCGCGGCTACTTGGAGGTGAACGATGAGCACAGAACTACGCAACCCGAACGACACAATCGACAATCTTGCTATCGGCAAGATCATCGAAGTTGACGGTTCACATATCGTTGCCGAGTTGGAGCCAAAACTGTCTGAACTTTCACGCGTTTACGCAGGCGAGACTTATCCGATTGGCCAGTTCGGCTCTATCGTCAAAATTCACTTCGGTCGCCGACTGATTTTCGCTTTCGTTGGTCGGCTTCGTATGAAGGCGGAATATGAGGCGGAGCGAGGAATCACATCACAAGCTTCCGGTGACGAGCGAATCGTCGAGGCTGACCTCTTCGGCGAAGGCGAATGGGTTCTGGATTCCACGGCGACCCCGCCGAAGTGGACATTGAAGTTTGAACGCGGAGTCGCGACATACCCCCTCCCGCAGCAGACGGTTTACCTGACGCCAAAGGCCGAACTCCGCCACATTTACGGCCAAGGGAAAGGAAAGACGGTCCGCCTCGGGGAGCATGTTGGGTCAGGAGGGACGCCTTGTTACGCCGAAATGAACGAGCTGCTCGGTAAGCACACGGCAATCCTCGGTTCAACGGGCGCAGGAAAATCAGGGACAGTTGCAGCGCTACTACACAGCATCCTCGAACGCGGAGCAACCGCTCAACATCCCAAATGGCAGCCAACAATTATCATCCTCGATCCGCACAACGAGTACGGAGATGCTTTCCAGAACCATAAAAGGCTCTCGACTGATGAAGGCACTTTGTCGCTGCCGTACTGGATGCTCAATTTGGACGAGACGATTGCTCTGTTCATTGGCAAAACGGAATACGCTGCGACTTCGCAGTCCAATATAGTGAAGAACGCATTGCTGGCTGCTCGACGAGCGGGTGCAGAAAAGATCCAAGAACTCGACGTCTCGAAACTAACGGTTGATGCACCTGTCCCCTATCTCCTTGGTGACCCAACGGGCCTAGATGAGTTCGGAAAGCTGAACGGTGCAGGCTACGATATAGGTTTTGTGGGCGCGGTGAACGCTCAACGACCAAACAACAGTAACAAGAAAGACCACGAAGATTACAACAAGGTCCTGCGAAAGGTGGATTCACTGCTCAAGGATGGGCGCGTTCAATTCATGATGAAACCGTGGGATGGCTTGAGCGACCCCCTGACAGCCGTTCTCGGACAGCTACTCGGCGGCGCGCAACCGCTACGCATCGTGGACTTGTCAGGAGTGCCAAATGAAGTCGCCGGGACTGCAAGCGCCGCTATTGCTCGAACACTTTTCCTTCTAAAAGTCTGGCAAACCCCAGCCGAACGAGAGGCTAGTCCGGTCCTGTTGGTCTGCGAAGAGGCCCATCGCTACGTGCCAAATGTCGGCGCAGCACAATATGAAGCCGCTCAAGAAGCAGTGCGACGAATAGCGAAGGAAGGCCGCAAATATGGGCTTGGTCTGCTTCTGGTCTCACAGAGGCCAAGTGAGGTTGAAGCGACTGTTCTTTCGCAGTGCAATAGTTGGATTGTGCTTCGCATTACGAACGATGCAGACCGCGAACATGTCCGTTCAATTCTTCCGGACTCAATGGCCGGATTGACCAAGATGCTCTCAGGTTTGCGGCGGCAAGAGGCAATTTTCGTGGGGCAAGCCGCTATGCTTCCATCACGAATACTCGTGCGGTCGCTTGAGCAAAACCAACTCCCGAGGTCGCACGACATTGATTTCGACGCCGGATGGCGGAATGACCCACTGACGGCAGGCCAACTCAGTGTCATCGCTGGACGTTGGCGCTACCAGCAAAGATGAGCTCACACGCCTTTACTGAAAACCAACCCGTCGAGCAGCCCGCGGTCGATTTGGCTAGCCTGGGAACTCGCGGCTGGGTTTCGTTCAAAGTGTCGGTGCCTCGTGAATCAGATTTGCCTGAGCGATTGCTCGCTCTCGCCGCTAGCCTCGGAACGCCAGCACTAACGCGTTCCTGCGGCAGTCTGTGCGATACGCTTTTGCCTACGATGGCCGACGCAGCAAAGCCGCGATCCCTCAGCAAGCTGCATGCTCTCGGAGAGTTTCCCCTGCACATCGACACCGCTCATTGGTTGACGCCTTGCCGTTACGTGATGCTGGCGTGTGCTTCGCCCGGCAGCGGCAGTCGTCCCACACTCCTGATGGACGCGCGAAAAATTCCACTGAGTAAAAACGAAGTCTCATTGCTTCACAGCGCACCGTTTCGCGTGACCAACGGACGAAATTCGTTTTTCTCTACGATCCTCGCGCAGGCGCGCCCGTTCGTGCGCTTTGACCCCGGCTGCATGACGGCGACCACACCAGATGGCGTGGAGGCCCTTGATGTTTTGTCGCGTCACAATTGGCCGGACTACGTTGATCACGTTCAATGGGATTCTGGCACGGTGCTCATCATGGACAACTGGCGTATCCTGCATGGGCGCGGGTTAACCGAACGTCCCGATTCGAACCGAAAACTCTTCAGAATCTCGATACGATGAATTCAACTACAAATCCCGCCCTGTCGCGCGATGCCCTCTACGCAAAGTCTCAGGTTTACATCCGGCGCGGCTTGCGCGCACAAGCTGGGAACGAGACCGAAGAATATCAACTCTGGGCATCGCTGGCGTTGGAGCTACTCGGTAAGTCGGCTCTGGCGAAAGTGCACCCGGCACTCGTTGCCGACCCAACACATTACCAATCGCTTTTCGCTGCGTGTGACCGTCAGTTGTCGCCCGACATCAAGACTATCACGGCAAAGACACTCTTCGAGCGGTTAAGTCACCTCGAAAAGTCGTTTGACTCTCGACACCAGAAGTTCTGCGAACAGATGGCACTCAGAAGAAATGCCGAACTCCATTCTGGCGAATCTCCATTCTCCGGTTTGGCACCGGAGACTTGGGAACGGGAGTATTGGGGTGCCGTCGATGCTATTTTGCGTATGCAAGACGAATCGCTGAACTCCTGGCTGGGAGTAGAAAATATGGATACTCCGGCGAAGATTATCGCGGACGCGGAAGAAGCGTTGATTTGGTCAGTGAAGCATCGAATTCATCGCTGCCACGAGGATTTTTTGTCCGCTCATAGAGACCCGAGCCGCCGGGCCGCCATTATCGAAAATTCGAAGAATCGGTTGCTTGGAGATTTTCCCAGAGTGTTTCAGCAGTATGATTCCCACAACCGAACCGCCTGTCCCGCTTGCACCTCAAGCGGGTACTTGGGCGGCTCCTTCTGGCACGAGGAGGTTTCAGTCGAAGAAGACGGAAGTGCGTTTCAAGACGAGGATGGCGAATGGCACAACGAAGTTCCGACTGAACGGATCGACCGAACTTACACGGCGGAAGAATTCATCTGCGCCGAGTGTTCCTTACGCCTTTATGGCGCAAAAGAAATTGCGGCTTGCGAATTGCCTAATGAGTTCGAGGAGACCGAAGTCCGAGAACGCGAATTTGGGGAAGATTACGGGAACGACTAACCTGGATACTCGATGCCCCACGCCTACACCGAAGACCAACTTGTCGAGCAGCCGGCTATCGGATTGTCTGCGGGGGTCGCGCCTTCGGGTTTTCTTCGATTTTTATTTGAGTGGTTGGACGGCGGTTTCTGTAAGTATTTGATTTCAAGTGTTTTCTTATTTGAGTAGAAAACGTCCCAATGAAAGCCTGGATGTCCAAAGCGTTGGAGTTACTAAAAGCGAGCCTTGAGCCGCCGAAGCACGAGCTAAACGAACTCGACTGGAAAGCCGTGTTGTCGCCAGATAAAAAACGGCTCACCGAGCATCTGTCCGCTTTCGCCAACCAGCCGGGTGGTGGCTATTTGGTGTTTGGCATAGATTCGGCCGGCACACCTTCAGGCTTGGATGAGAAATTCGTCGAGACGACGGTCAATCAACTCGCCAATTTGGGACGGCAGGGGTTGGAACCGCCTGTAGCACTTGACCACGCCATGGAGGAGTACGCGGGGGGCCGGCTGTTATTTGTCCATGTGCCGGAGTCGGCCGTGAAGCCGGTCCATATCAGGGGCAAAGGGCTGGAGGATGCGTTCATTCGTTCTGGCGGCACGACGCGGAAGGCTTCGCGGCAGGAAATTGGCACCCTGATGTTAAACAGCCGCACGCCGCACTGGGAGGAACTTCACGCCTCGACGTTGCAACAGGACGCAGAGCTGATCGCAAAGCTGAACGTCGAATCGATTTTCACGATGTTGGAGCGTCCAGTCACAACGACGCATGAAGAGACGCTGACCTGGATGGCGAGTGAACGATTTATCGTCCGCGAACCCGCTGGTGGTGGTTACGTGACCAATCTCGGGGCAATCGCTGCGGCGAGGAAGCTCGCCGATTTTCCTGACCTCAGTCGCAAGGCGGTGCGGGTGGTGGTCTATGATGGCCTGAACAAAGCGAAGACCAAGCAGGAGCAGGAAGGAACGAGAGGTTATGCCGTCAGCTTTCAGGGACTGATGCAGTACGTCATGTTGTTGCTCCCACAGAGCGAGGTTATTGAGCAGGCGTTGAGAGAAAAGCGGACTGTTTACCCGGAAATTGCGCTGCGCGAAATCATCGCCAACGCGCTCATCCACCAGGACTTTTCCATCACGGGTGCCGGGCCGCTGATCGAAATATTTGATGACCGCATAGAAGTCTCCAATCCCGGCGGTCTGCTGCCATCGAAGCGGCTCGACCGGCTGATCGGCACGCAACCAGAGTCCCGCAACGAACAATTAGCCCGCGCCTTTCGTCGCTACAAGATTTGCGAAGAGCGGGGCTCGGGGCTGCTGAAGGCGGGTTTACAGGTCGAGCTTTACGGATTGCCCCCCATAGATTTTCAAGCCGGGCCGAACCATTTCAAGATCACGCTGTATTCGCCACGTACGTTTGCGCAGATGTCAGCCCGCGAACGGTTGGAGGCGTGCTATCAGCATGCGGTCTTAAAATATTATTCAGATAGCGCGATGACGAATACCAGTCTTCGTGAACGGTTGAAAATGCCGGAAAAGCAACGCTCGATGGTTTCAGTGCTGATTCAGGATTCAATTGACCAAAAATTAATCAAGAACGCCGACTCACAAAATAAATCCAGAAAGTTTGCGGAATATGTACCGTCTTGGGCGTAGTGCTGGCTGACTAACGATGAGTCCCCACGCCTACACCGAAGACCAACTCGTCGAGCAGCCCGCCATCGGGTTGTTCGCGGAGCTTGGCTGGCAAACGGTGGCGGCGATGGAAGAGATTTTCGGTGCGGGTGGTACATTGCAGCGCGAGGCCAGCGGGGAGGTGGTGCTGGTGTCTCGATTGCGTACGGCGCTGGAACGGCTTAATGCAACAATGCCGCCAGAGGCTATTGCCGCCGCGGTGGATGAGTTGGTCCGTGATCGTTCGGCCATGGGTCTCGCCGCAGCAAATCGCGAAGTTTATCTGCTGCTGAAGGAGGGCATCAAAGTTTCCCTGCCGGACAAGGTGCGCGGAGGGCAGAAGACGGAGCGATTGCGAGTCATGGATTGGGAGAATCCGGCGACCAATGATTTCCTGCTGGTCAGTCAGTTCAGCGTTACCGGTGCGCTCTACACGTGCCGCCCGGATTTGGTGGGATTCGTGAACGGATTGCCGCTGGTGGTCATCGAGTTGAAGAAGCCCGGTGTGCCCGCGCGCGCGGCGTTCGACGAGAATCTGACGAGCTACAAGCATCCTCAGAACGGCATCCCAGCGCTATTTGCGTTCAACGCCCTGCTCATCGCATCGAATGGCACGGAAAGCCGCGTCGGCTCGCTCACGGCGGATTGGGAGCGGTTCTTCGAATGGAAACGCATCGAGAGTGAAAACGAACCGCGTCGGGTGTCGCTGGAGGTGATGATTCGCGGAACATGTGACAAGGGGCGCCTCCTGGACCTGGTAGAAAACTTCACGCTGTTCTCGGCCCACAAGGCGGGATTGGTGAAGATCATCGGGCAGAATCATCAATTTCTCGGCGTGAACAATGCCATCGTCTCGATGTTGACCGCTCGCAAAGAGGGCCATGGACGCGGCGGCGTATTCTGGCAGACGCAGGGTAGCGGTAAAAGCTTTTCGATGGTGTTCTTCGCCCAGAAGGTGCTGCGGAAGGTGTCGGGCAATTGGACGTTTGTGATTGCAACCGACCGGGTGGAATTGGATACCCAAATCGCCAAGACATTTAAAGCATGCGGTGCCGTTAGCGAGGCCGAGGGCGATGAATGCCATGCCGCCAGCGGCGCGCATCTGCGGGAACTACTCAGGGGGAATCACCGCTACGTGTTCACCTTGGTGCATAAATTTCAAACGCCGGAAATGCTCTGCGACCGGCCGGATGTGATCGTGCTGACGGACGAGGCCCATCGCAGCCAGTACGATACGCTCGCGCTGAATATGCGCGCGGCGTTGCCCAGGGCACTATTCCTCGCGTTTACCGGCACGCCGCTCATTTCGGGCGAGGAGCGGACCAAGGAAGTTTTTGGAGACTACGTTTCCATCTACGACTTTCAGCAATCGGTGGAGGACGGCGCGACGGTTCCGCTTTTTTATGAGAACCGGACGCCGGAATTGGAGTTGGTCAATCCGGACCTGAATGAGGACATCTACAAGCTGATCGAAGAAGCGGAACTCGACCCGGAGCAGGAAGCGAAGCTCGAACGGGAGTTGAGCAAGCAATACCATATCCTCACCCGGGATGACCGACTGGAGACCGTGGCGCATGACATCGTGAGGCATTTCCTCGGACGGGGTTTTGTCGGCAAGGCGATGGTGGTGTCGATCGACAAGGCCACGGCCCTGAAGATGCACGACAAGGTGCGCAAGCATTGGGCTGAGGAAATGGCCAAGGTACGGAAGGAACTTGGCGGGTATGATCTCGCGCTGGATAGGAAAGCCGAGCTGCTGGCCCGCTTGGAAGTATTACTGACAACCGACATGGCACTGATTGTTTCGCCGGCTCAGAACGAGATCGAGCAGATGAAGAAACTCGGGCTCGACATCGTACCGCATCGTCAGCGGATACACGATTCCGTCCCGGGGCTGGACGAGAAATTCAAGGACAGCGCGGACCCGCTGCGGTTGGTGTTCGTGTGCGCGATGTGGCTGACGGGATTCGACGCGCCGAGCTGTTCCACGGTGTATCTCGATAAACCGATGCGGAATCACACGCTGATGCAGACCATCGCACGGGCGAATCGCGTTTTCCCCGGCAAGCACAGTGGCATGATCGTCGATTACGCGAACGTCTTTGCCTCGCTCGAAAAGGCACTCGCCATTTACGGAGCAGGGAAGGGCGGAAAGACTCCGGTGAAGGATAAGATGCAGCTCGTGGCGGATTTGCGGAAGGCGATGGACGATGCGACCAAGTTCTGTGGTAAGCGGCAGGTCGTCCTCGCGGCCATCGAGCAACTCGTTGCGGGAAGCCTAGAGCGATTGCAGTTGTTGGATGACGCGGTGAATGCACTCATTTCACCGGGTCCGCTGCGTCGTGAGTTTCTCGGTCACGAGCGCCTCGTGAATACGCTTTACGGTGCGGTGAAGCCCGATCCGGCAGCGCTGGAGTTTTCGAGCCGGGTGGCATGTCTCACGGCCATCGCTGATGCGATTCGCGCCAAGCTCAATCCCAACCCGACGGATATTTCGGAAGTGATGGGCGGAATCGGCGCGCTGCTTGATGCGTCAATCGAAGGTGTGCGGGTGCGGGAAACGGCAGCCCCAGTGATGGACCTGTCGAAGATTGATTTTGGCGCATTGGCCGCGAAATTTAAGGAGTCCGCGCACAAGAACACGGACATCGAAGTCTTGAAGGCGGCGATTCGCGCGCAGCTTGGAAAGATGATTCGTCTCAATAAGACACGGGCCGATTTCGCGGACAAATTTGAGGAGTTGATCGAATCCTATAATGCCGGCAGCAGAAGCATTGAGGAGTTATTCGAGGAGCTGGTGAAGCTAACGAGCACCATGAGCGACGAGCAGCAACGCCATGTCCGCGCGAACATGACCGAAGAGGAACAGGCGATTCTCGACATCCTGACGCGCCCAGCCCCCGAGCTTAGCACGGAGGAACGGGGTGAGGTGAAGAAGGTGGCGCGCGAGCTGTTGGCGCGCGTGAGGCAACTGCTAGTCCTCAACTGGCGGCAGAAATCCACGGCACGCTCGCAACTCAAGCTAGCCATCGAAGATGTGCTAGATAACGGGTTGCCACGGTCCTTCTCGCCCGAACTGTACCATCAAAAGTGCTCCACGCTGTTTGAGCACGTTTACGAAAACTACCAGGACGAGGGTCAGAGCACGTATTCCCAGGGCGCTTGATAGTGGCAGAGTCGGATCACAAAAGTTTAACCCTTTGGGACATTTGAAACTCGCGACCTGGAATCTTGACCATGCGTCTAAGCCAAGCAGTCGGACAGCGGCTCTGATCTGGACGGAATTCGTTGCGGCGGATGTGTTGGTGCTCACGGAAACGCACGATGCTTTTGATCCGGGCTACAAGTTCTCAGCCAAGTCGAAGGAGGGACGGGATGAAGGCGATAACCTAGTCGGGGAACGTTGGGTCACGATTTGTTCAAAACACCGGTTGGAGCGGATCTCGACTAGCGACGAGCACCGAACAACGGCGGCGCGAGTATTCCCGAAAGGCCAAGCAGCATTTTTGGTCTTTGGGGCCGTGCTCCCATGGCTAGCTGATCCTTGGCACGGGTTTCCGAAGGGCAGAGCGGCTTTTGTCGAAGCGGTGAATCTTCAGAAATTAGATTGGAAGGCGTTGCGGCGCGCGTATCCCGATGACGAGCTTTTTGTTTTGGGTGATTTCAATCAGGATCTCGTAGCCAAGCCTCCGCGCTACTACGGCTCAAAGGTCGCCCGAGCTTCGCTTGAAGGTGCATTGACGGAGAACGGACTCGAAGCGCTCACCGCGGGCGACCGTGATCCTATTCGTCGCGAGTCGCCGCCGTATGCGTGCATCGACCATATCTGCGGCCTGATCAAATCGCGTTGGCGGCTCACCACGACCGAGCGATGGCCAGATGCACCAAAGCCACTTAAAGGAAAACTAACCGATCACTTCGGCGTAAGTGTCACTTTGGAATTGGAATAACGAAGCCAACTTCGATTTCGCCTAGCAGGAGTTGAAATTCATCATTTACTCATGATCCATATTTCCCGCAGATCTCGCCTTTTCGTTGCGCGATTTTTTGAGCGCCTGTGGATTTTCGGCGCTGATCGAATCTCTAGGCACACTCAACAAGTAGGCGTCGAAGTACGCCAGGGCCTGCGGACCCATTCGCCCGCAAGCCCTAACGCCGAACACGGGTGAGCGTGCTCTCATCTGACTCGGCGGCGGATTCGACTTGAATGGAGCGGAGCGCCGGCGGAACAGGCGGTATTGACGATGACAGCCATTTATTTGCCGTCACGTTGGAAAATGTTTTTCCAATTCGTCAGGTGCGCTAGTTCGCGCGAAAGCGTCGGGGTTTCCTAAGAGTTGGGGTGCGTCTTAGCGTAAACCCTTTTAGTGAAAAATTACTCTCGGTCCAACGGGTTAACTTCACGGCCCCCCTGCCCATTTTCTCGCGGCCCCCCCGCCGGGTCCTCCTGACAATTCCTGCCAGAATTGATTCTATTCGTTTCCATTCGGTTCACGCACGTTCCTTTCGCTTCAGGTTTATTTTTTATTAGGAATCAGTGAGTTAAACGTATTTCACTGCATTTGCCTGAGTTGCGTGAATTCCCCTGAAAACCGCCCGGAATAGGTTCGAGTCCGACAAGCGGCTCCAGTTTTTTACGACTTGGTGTCACGTTGGTGTCACATTTCACGTGATGCAAAACGGTCGCGTGGGTTTGGAAATGAAATCCAATTACGTTGCTCAATGGCACCGTTTTCTTCGGGAGTAAACGGACGGGTTCTATTTAAGAAGCGACGGGTGGTTTAAAATCACTTGATGAATTCAAGACGAACTGCGGACACGTTTCGCGGCACTTGCACCGCGCCGCTTTGGGGTTTGCCATCAATCAGAACTTTATTCCAACCGGCCTCGACGATGATGGTGAAGTGAGTTCCACCGAGTTGCACGTCGTGCAGCGAAAAGCTAATCGTCTTAAACGGATTCAGGTAAAAATTCTGCGCGTCCATTTTGAGGCCGAGAATTGCACGGAGATATTCCCAACTGGATTTATAGCGCGGATAAGGCGGGAATCGTGGCGTGTCTTTATTCGGTTCTTCAGGCAGGATGCGGCTCAGCCCGTCGGGTCCGACCGATTTATTCCATTCACCGACGAACAAATGATTATTGTGCAGGCTTGATTCTAATGAATTGAATACATCCAACGATTTTGTCTCCTCGCCGGCATCCGCCAGCAAGGAAGCCAACGCTTCCTGGGCACCGAACCAGCAGGTGCGGGAGTGATAACCGGCCGTCATTTCTGGCTGCCGTCCCGGCCGCATGCCGTTGGCCCAGCCGCGAAATTCTTTCGCCGGATCGTCCACCAGATTGTTTGTGTAAATCATCGTCAACGCTGCGTGGACCTTGTCCGCCGGCAGCACGCTTTCGGCCTGCGGGTCGATCAATGAAAGCCATTTGCCGAAAAGCTGGTCGGAGAAGGTGTCCTGTCCGTCCGTGCGGTTAAGGGCAGCGGCATCCTCGGGTCGGGTCGTGGGGACAAAAAAGGTGTTCCAATACCCGGCCGGATTCCAAAGGGTTTCGTCGAGACTTTGGCGGGCCTTCACCAGCAAATCCTGCGCGGGCAGATCCCCAACAGTGCAACTTTGGTTGAGCGCTTTGGACATTGAATCGAGACTGTGGAGGCCGTACACCCACATCACGTTCACATAGGCGTTTACGCCAGGCATCTTCCAGATATCGTACGACTGATTCCCCACGGGATTGTGCAAAAGATAGCGGTAATTGTCCGTGCGATAGACATGATTCGCGGCTAAATCGGCGAGCTTAAAACCTTTCGCCATCCAGTCGGGATCGTTGAACCAAAGGGAATCTCGATATACCCGACCGATAAAAGTAGGTTCCTCGGCGTAGTCCGAACTGTCATTCCACAGCGAGTGCCACACGAATCCGGCCTTTTCACCGGTCAGGGCGATGCTGCCATAATATTGATTCATATCCATTCGCTCAATTTCCGGCCAATTAATCATGTACAGCCAGTTGTGGTAGACTGATACATCCATCGTATTGACCCAGCCATGCGGCACTTCTTGTTCAAAAAAGTATCCATCGTCAGTGAGTATCGTCGAAGTTGATACCGAGCAGAGTGACGAAAACCAAAGCCGCTTAAACTCGGGCGGAACAGCAAAGGAAGCATGCCATTGATCGATCGCGCTGGACCATTTGTCTGCCGATTGCTTTGCGAGATCAATGATGGTTGTCGCGTTGCGAAAGCGTTTTGTATAAAAACGCTTGTAGGTTGCGGTCGCAGCCGACGAAGTGGTTTTTACTTCAGGATAGTGCCACGCAATATAGAAACGGATTGTCTTCCTCTCTCCGGGGGCGAGTTCCAGTGATTTGCTAACACCAGTGGCGGTAGCATTTCCGTCTTCACACGCAAACGCGGTCTCGCCCTTTGGGCTCACCGCCACCGCTTTGCCGTCTCGCACCTCGAGTGCGTCACGATCCAGCAGCGAAAGTTTAAACGAACGGCTCTTGGCCTCTTTGTTTTCCAACGTAATATCGAAGACCTGCACCGGGATGGTGGATTCGGCCAGATCGTGCGGCACCATGGGTGAAAATCCGGTCATGACCATGCCGAGATAGGCGTCTTTCTTTTCAAAAACGAAATGTCCTTTTGGCAGGTCGGCGTATGCTCGCACCTTGTCTACCGGCATTGCCTTTGGCAGCCAAGTCACCGGCGTTTCCTGAAGCACGATGTTTTTATCCCCCTCGGATAGCTCGAAGGCATACGTCGGTGCGCCCTTTGGAGCGCGGTCAATTTGCCAATCGTGACTATCCAATTTACGGCCGTCAAAAAAAACATCCACAAAACCGTACTTACCGAATACCGAAAAACCGGTTCCAATACCGCCAAATGGAATCCCGGGGCCGTGGCTGACATCCACCATTTCCGGAGAGGGAGCCTCGAATGACGAAGACTGTTTTTGGGTGTTTTCGGTTGATTGCGTACTACAGCCCGCGACTAGAAGAAGGCTCGTGATTCCAATTGGAAAAGAAAGATAATTGAGAATGCGTGCCACACGTGAAAACCCTCGAGCTCGCAGCGAGTGCAATGCGTCCGACGGTTTCGGAGTCAGTTGATTCCGCATGGTGGGACGATCATTTGAGGCAACGTTGGCGAGAGCTCGCAGGTACAGAGAATGAAGAGTAAACATTATTGTGGTCAGTAAACGGTGGTTACAGGGGGGGGATTCGGCTAGCACCTAATCTATACCGAGGGGAATCTGATATCCGATTAAAGGCATCTCAACTCTCACCGCGGTGGCGGTCAAGCGTTGGCGACAAATTTGACCGCGAGCCGAATCATGCGCGTCAAATGCGGCAGCCTCCCGCGCGACCGACCCGATGATTGCCAACCTCCCTGAGTTCGACTGGGGCAGCCTTGAAAAATTACTCGCTCGCAGGCGGCGCATTTCTCCTCGGAGAGCTGAGACCTATTTAACGCCGGCTGGTTTAGCGAAGAAGGGCGGCGAGAGAGTGGCCTTTGGAAAATCTGAGTGGAGCTCAGTTGTCCATGACCCGGTCATCGGGCAGCCGCCCTTGGAGTTTGCGACGGAGTCGTTGGGTTTCGATTTCAAAGCGAAGTGACGAAGCGAACAGCTGCAGGCGGCGACGGGTTTCGAGCGTTTCGAGGAGTTGCTGTTTCAACTTGTTGTCTTCGCAAAGATTGAAGGCGGCGATGTCGGCAAACGCGTCGATATCGTCGATGCTTTCAAGAAATTGAGTCATGCCCTTCGGCACCGGTGTCCCTAAACGCCGCCGCAAGTTCAGCAATTTCATGACCTCCAATCGCAATACCTCCAATTCGGCGTGATGAGTTCCGGCGATGGTCGCAATCGGCTTCACTGCGATCACGCGATAAGGGTCTTCGCGAACGATCTTTTTGATTTCGACGCGGCAGAGTCCTTGGAGCAGGAGATTCGACGTATCGTTTTCATCTTTTTGACACGCACGGATGATTCCCACCGAAGCGATGTGATGCAAAGGTTCGGCGGATTCGTCACCTTTCGATTGCTTCGCGTCCAGGTGCGCCACCGCAAAAATCCGATCGCTGGCGAGCACGTCGCGGAGCATTTTCCGATACCTCGGCTCAAATATATGGAGAGGTAACAATGCTTGGGGAAAGAAAACCGTGTTGGGCAAAGTCATCACTGGAACGGTTTCAGGCACGTGGAGCGTTTCCATTTTGAAAAGGATATTTGGAGAACGAGGTTTATCAACGCGAGCTTCGTGTCTCACTGTGACATGTCCGATGGCGGCGCTGCGCCAACGTGGCTCGAAATCAATAGCGCAATGGCGCGCCAGCTCGCTCGCCACTTTTGTAAATATCAGATGATAAGCGGATAGATAATCAAATAGCCGTAGGGCACGAGCATTGCTAAGCATGCGCTATGAGCAGAATTCTAGGCATCGATTTGGGCACAACGAACTCTTGCATGTCCGTCATGGAGGGTAGCGAGCCTGTGGTCATCCCCAACGCTGAGGGTGCACGCACGACTCCATCCGTTGTTGCATTCACTAAAACCGGCGAGCGAGTGGTTGG
The DNA here is from genome assembly GCA_041691855.1 of Verrucomicrobiota bacterium. GTDB lineage: Bacteria > Verrucomicrobiota > Verrucomicrobiia > Opitutales > Opitutaceae > Lacunisphaera. The sequence goes on from JBEPTW010000034.1 coordinate 14,480, forward strand.
CCAAGCCGCGAAGCGGCAGGCCGTCACCAATCCGAAAAATACCGTATTCTCGGCGAAGCGTCTGATCGGGCGCAAATTCACCGAAGTGAGTGAAGAAGCAAAGAATCTTCCCTACAAGGTGGTCGCCGGAAAAAATGGCGACGCTTACATTGAGGTCCTCGTCGGAGACAAGCCTGAGCAATTCGCGCCGCAGCAGATTGCGGCCTTTGTTCTCGGGAAACTGAAGGCCGACGCTGAGGCTTACCTCGGTGAAAAAATCACCCAAGCGGTGATCACTGTTCCCGCTTACTTTAATGACGCGCAGCGTCAGGCCACGAAAGACGCCGGCAAGATCGCGGGTCTCGAAGTTCTCCGTATTATCAACGAACCGACGGCTGCTTCACTGGCTTACGGTCTCGATAAAAAGAAAGACGAGAAAATTGCCGTGTTCGATTTGGGTGGCGGCACGTTCGACGTATCGATCCTCGAAATAGGTGATGGTGTCTTCGAGGTGAAGGCCACCAATGGCGACACCCACCTCGGTGGCGATAATTGGGATGACACGATCATCGGCTGGCTCGTTGAGACTTTCAAAAAAGAAAGCGGCATCGATCTCCGCAAAGATCCGATGGCGTTGCAGCGGCTTAAGGAAGAAGCGGAAAAAGCCAAGATCGCGCTCTCTTCGGCGACCACTTACGATATCAATCTTCCGTTTATTACAGCTGATGCATCCGGTCCGAAGCACCTCAATGTGCAGCTGACTCGTGCAAAGATGGAGCAGATTTGCGATTCCCTCTTCGAGCGTTGCATTCAGCCATTTAAGAACTGTCTCAAAGATTCCGGCCTGTCTTCCGACAAGATCGACGAACTCGTGCTTGTCGGCGGCATGACCCGCATGCCGAAGGTGGTCGACATCGCTAAAAACCTCGGTGGCAAACCGCCGCATCAAGGCGTCAATCCTGATGAAGTCGTCGCCATCGGCGCGGCCATTCAAGGCGGCGTGTTGAAAGGCGATGTGCGCGACGTGCTCCTGCTCGACGTCAGTCCGCTGACGCTCGGCATCATGACCGCGGGCGACATCGCCACAGCGATGATTCCACGCAACACCACGATTCCGACGAAGAAAACGCAGACGTTTTCCACTTACAGCGACAATCAACCCGGCGTCGAAATCGTCGTCCTTCAAGGCGAGCGTCCGATGGCTCGGGACAACAAGAATCTCGGCACTTTCAAGCTCGATGGGATTCCGCCGGCTCCGCGCGGCACGCCGCAGATCGAAGTCACCTTCGACATTGATGCGAACGGCATCCTCCACGTTTCCGCGAAGGATCTTGGCACCGGTAAGGAGCAAAAAATCACCATTCAAGGGTCGTCCGGTCTCTCCAAGGAAGAGGTCGAGAAAATGACCAAGGAAGCTGAGCTCAACGCCACGGAAGACGCGAAGCGCAAGGAAGGAGTCGAGGCGAAGAACCAACTCGATACCACGATCTACCAACTCGAAAAAACGCTCAAGGACGCCGGCGATAAAATCTCCGGTGACTTGAAGACCAAGTTCGAGACGGCGATTGCCGAGGCGAAGAAGGATCTCGAAAGCAACGACACGGCGCGGATGAAGACGGCGCTCGAAAATCTTTCGAAGATTGGCGCCGAGTTATACCAGCAGGCGCAAGCCGCAGGTGCAGCCGGTGCCGCTCCGGAAGGTGGCGCTCCGGGCGCAGACGATGCTGGCAGTGCCGGTGCATCCTCCGAGCCCAAAGCGGCGAAGAAATCCTCCGCTCAGGACGGCAAGGTCGTCGATGCCGACGTCGAAATCGTCGACGAGGAAAAGAAATAAGTTTTCACGCGAACCCGTTCCCTTTAAAGGAGCGGGTTCTTCATTGTCTACTCATCTAATTTTGAAACCCCCAACCACAAAAATTATGGCTAAAGTAAATATCAAACCCATCGGTGATCGCGTGCTCGTGCAGCACATCGAGGAAAAAGAACAAGTTCGCGGCGGGATCATCATCCCGGACAGCGCCAAAGAAAAACCACAGGAGGCCAAGGTCATCGCCCTCGGCACCGGCAAGAAGGATGAAAACGGCAAAGTCACGGCTTTCGAAGTGAAGGTCGGCGACAAGGTTCTCATCTCCAAATACGGCGGCACCGAAGTCAAAATCGAGAACGAGAAATATACCCTCGTTCGCGAAGACGACATCCTCGGCGTCATCGCCTGAGCCGACGCACTCTCAACACTCAACTATCAACTAATTACTCATTATGGCAGCTAAACAACTCCTGTTCGACGAGGCAGCTCGTCAGAAAGTTCTCCGCGGTGTCGAGATTCTCTCCCGCGCAGTCAAAGTCACCCTCGGACCCAAGGGTCGCAATGTCGTCATCGACAAGAAATTTGGTTCACCCACCGTCACTAAGGACGGCGTGACCGTCGCCAAGGAAGTCGAGCTTCCCGATCCGTACGAGAACATGGGTGCTCAGATGGTCAAGGAAGTCGCCTCGAAGACCAGCGACAGCGCTGGTGACGGCACCACGACCGCGACCGTTCTCGCCGAAGGCATCTATCGCGAAGGTCTGAAGAACGTCACTGCTGGCGCCAACCCGGTTTATCTGAAACGCGGTATCGACAAGGCTGTTGAAGCCGCAGTCAACGAACTCGCCCGTGTTTCCAAGAAGGTCAATGACCGCGAAGAAATCCGTCAGGTTGCCACCGTTTCCGCCAATTGGGATGCCACCATCGGTGACATCATTGCGGACGCCATGGACAAGGTCGGCAAGGACGGCACGATCACGGTTGAAGAAGCGAAGTCCATCGAGACCACGCTCGACGTCGTTGAAGGCATGCAGTTCGACAAGGGTTACCTGTCGCCGTACTTCGTGACTAACGCCGACAGCCAGGAAGTCGTCCTCGAAGACGCTCACGTTCTCATCCACGAGAAGAAGATCAGCAACCTGCAGGAAATGCTCCCGCTGTTGCAGACTGTCGCCAAGAGCGGCAAGCCCCTCCTCATCATCGCTGAAGAAGTCGAAGGCGAAGCCCTCGCGGCTCTCGTGGTGAACAAGATTCGTGGCACGCTCAACGTGTGCGCCGTCAAGGCCCCTGGCTTTGGCGATCGCCGCAAGGCCATGCTTGAAGACATCGCGGTCCTCACCGGTGGCAAATGCATCACCGAAGACCTCGGCCTCAAGCTGGAGAGCATCACCCTCGCCGATCTCGGCAAGGCCAAGCGCATCGTGGTGGACAAGGAAAACACCACGATCGTCGAAGGTTCCGGTAAGTCCTCCGACATCCAGGGCCGCGTCAAGCAGCTCCGTCGGCAGATCGACGAAACCACTTCCGACTATGATCGCGAGAAGCTCCAGGAGCGCCTCGCCAAGCTCGCGGGCGGTATCGCCGTCATCAACGTCGGTGCTTCCACCGAAGTTGAAATGAAGGAAAAGAAGGCCCGCGTGGAAGACGCGCTGCACGCCACCCGTGCTGCCGTGGAAGAGGGTATCGTCGCCGGCGGCGGCGTCGCTCTTCTCCGCACCGTCAAAGCCATCGATGCCCTCAAGCTCGAAGGCGACGAGGCTTTCGGCGCGCAGATCGTTCGTCGTGCGATCGAGCACCCGATCCGCATGCTCTGCGCCAACGCTGGCGTTGACGCCGGTGTGGTCGTCAAGACCGTCCTCGAGTCGAAGGGTAACATGGGTTACAACGTCGCGACCGACAAATACGAAGACCTCGTGAAGGCCGGCGTGGTTGACCCGACGAAGGTCACCCGCACCGCGCTGCAAAACGCAGCGTCGATTGCCGGTTTGTTGCTCACCACCGAGTGCATGATCACCGATCTTCCAGAGAAGTCGGCAGCTCCTGCCGGCGGCGGTGGCCACGGCGGCGGCGGCATGGGCGGAATGGACTACTAACCCGCCTTCGCTCCTCCCGGAGCTACGGCGCGGCGAGGTCCGTCAACAACTTCAAGGCGCTCCTTTGGTAGGAGCGCCTTTTTATTTAGTGATCCCCAATATTTCCTCCAGATGTCGCTGCACCATTTTATTCCTGAGTTTTATTTAAAGGAGTGGATCGATCCTGCGAGCGTTGCTCCAAATCGCACACCCTATGTTTGGAAGATCACACGTGATGGGCGCAATTTTCATCACCATCATCCAGCTGAAAACATCTTTGGAATTGAAAAGGGGAATACTCTTGAATCCACCGGTGGTGTGTACAATCCGGCCGTAGAAAATATTTTATCGCGAATCGAAAGTGTTTTAGCGCGAGCTTTGCGGAATGAATTACCTAATCGCCAACCGCCGAATCGTGATCAGGCCGATGCAATAAATATGTTTTTTGCCTCTCTGCTGGTTAGGGTTCCTTCATCTCGTAAATTATTGCAGCAAGGCATTGCTGCAAGAGCACGAATCGAGCGCGAATCGGCCGAAGTAATGGATCGGTCGGTCCCTGATACGCGGCTATTTGAGCGGAATGCGTTGGCGCACCTCACTCATTCATCCTTGGTCGTGTTGTTGCCCGAATTGGACCGCATGACTCACCGGATACTGTGTGCCCCTAAGGGCGAATCGTTTCTTAGTTCCGACCGACCCGCAGTCATTTCGTCTTCAGTGGGATTTGCAGGACTAGCCAACCGTTTTTGCGAAGCGTGGCTTCCTCTCTCGCCACATATGCTCTTGCTTCTGACGCACGATGGCGTGGACGATTCGGGATACTATGACATAAGTAACCGGGAGGTTTTGTCATGGAACCAGAGGATAGTTGCGCATAGTGCGGAATGGTTTATTTCCAAGCGGAGAGATGGATTTCCGCTGGTTTGAACGACCGTACAGGAATTGTGTCGCGACTGTCCTACCAGCCTTGTTGGATTCACGTCGAATTTTGAGTCACATGAATCCCATTAGCGCTATCCTCACCCCTGTTGGCGTAATTCTTTTGATCGTGTTAGGCTACCGGCATTACCCATGGCCAATGGCTATGCTGTGGTCCTTCCTTACGCTTGGCGTTGCTTGGGCTTTGATTCGGGCAAATCAGATCGCAAAGATAATTCAGAGTGAGGGATTCAAATCGATGGGATTAATAATTTACGCGGCGCTCGTTCAGATCGTGATCGGATCAATTTTGTACCTTATTGGTTGCGTTATCGCGAAAATATTTCGCTGAGGTGTGAAAAAGGGTCATGCTGCGGAAATTGATGTGCCAAAGTCAAAACGGCGTCGGCTGCAAAATTTGATTCGGGCGGGCAGTCCGTCGGTTTAATCAAATCTTGCGAGAAATATGCGGTGGGCCAGGGTGACGGGATGAAGCCTAGCGTCATCGCCATTGATCCCGAGATCATGAGTGGCGCGCCCTGTTTTGCCGGCACGCGCGTGCTGGTGATGACATTGTTCGATTATCTCGACGGCGGACATCCTCTGGCCGATTTTCTGGAGGATTTTCCAACCGTCACCGCCGCACAGGCTCATCAATTGCTCGCTGAGGCGAAAGCGCAGATGCTGGCGGTCGGTACGGATTCAAGACATAGGTAACACTTAGTGTCAGGACATGGGTTACACTTTCAGGCTAGGCCCTGGAAGAAAGTAACACCCATGGAAGAGATTAATCGATTTGTGATGCTCGCGGCCAGCGGTCGCTTTACGTTGACGGAGGGAGGGTCAAAAAGGGTCAGGCTGCCGATATTGATTTGGGGCAGCGCAGCCGTTTTTGCTCATCACTGAACGCTGGGGTTGGGTTGGAAAAATCAACTTGCATACACCTGAAATGGACGTGGTATGTGTATGCTATGAAACGGACAAACATCGTCTTGGATGAAAAGTTGGTGCGCGAGGGTTTGAAATCGACCGGAATGAAAACCAGAAGAGCACTGGTGGACCATGCCTTGCGTGAATTGGTGCGGCGTGAAAAGCAGGTGGAGCTGATGACCCTCAAAGGTAAAATCCACTGGACTGGCGACCTGGATGGAATGCGCCGCACTCGTACGACGTGAAGGTGCTCGTTGATACGACCGTGTGGATCGACTTCTTCCGAGGTGCGAATTCAGAAAAAGTGGCAAGCTTGGAGGAAGCGATTCAAAGCAGGGAGGATATCTGCTGCTGCGGATTTGTCCTGGCGGAGGTCCTTCAGGGAATTAGGAACGAGAAAGAACTCGTCTCTACGAAACGCCTGTTTGAGGGGCTAGTCTACCTTGAGGATGATCGATCAACGTTTGAACTGGCTGCGACGATTTATCGCGAGTTGCGGCGGAAAGGTACAACGATTCGCAATTCCATCGATTGCTTAATCGCAGCGACGGTTATTCAGCATGGGGCTGCGCTTCTTGAGAATGACCGGGATTACAAGTTCATCGATCAGCACTATCCGCTGAATTTACTCTGAGAACTGAATAGGAAATCGCCGCAGCCACTGCGCCGATAACCAGTTTCCAGAACACGCCCGAGAGTCATCGGTCAGGGGACCAGCGAGGGACGGTCAAAGCGGGTCTGGCTGCGGAAATTAATATAACAGTCCATCGGTTCAATCGAATCTTGCGAGGAATGGGCGGTGGGCTAGGCTGATGGTATGAAGCCTAGCGTCATCGCCATTGATCCCGACATCATGAGTGGTGCGCCTTGTTTTGCCGGCACGCGCGTGCTGGTGATGACGTTGTTCGACTATCTCGATGGTGGACATCCTCTGGCCGATTTTCTGGAGGATTTTCCAACCGTCACGGCCGAGCAGGTTCATCGGTTGCTCGCTGAGGCGAAAGCGCAGGTGCTGGCGGTCGCGGAAGACTGAGCGTCATGCGTATTTTGCTCGATGAATGCCTGCCGGCGAAATTGCGCCGGGAATTGTCCGGACATGAGGTTATTACAGTTCCAGAATTAAGCTGGAGCGGTTTGAAAAACGGCAATCTGCTCAGGCGGGCAGTGGCTGCGAAATTTGATGTTTTTCTCACGGTGGATAAAAATCTGCCGAAGCAGCAGCACCTGTCGTCTTATGAAATCACCGTGGTTGTTTTACGATGTGCCACTAACGATATTGTTGATCTCAGAAGATTGGTGCCTGAATTATTGAGCAAGTTGCCATTGGCCAAGAAAGGCGAAGCTAGCTTTGTCGACCCAAGAGAAGCGATATAGGTGAGGTCAAAACGAATCAGGGCGATCCAAGTACGTCGGAGGCCGCAAAAATTCCTCAGAGCTGAAAAAAGGTCAGGCTTGGTTGTTTCCTCTATTGCTTGATCGACAATGTATGTTCTGGCAGTCGCTGAAGACTGAGCCTCACATGCGTGTTGAGGCTCGATGAATGCCTGCCTGCGAAATTGCGCCGGGCATTGTCCCGACATGAGGTTATCCTAAGTTCCGCAGCTCAATCTCGTCACAGAGCGCACAGAGTTCAACAGGAGAGGAGGGAGCAACACTGGTTGTAAGTAGATCCGAGAATTTAAATTTACCTGCCGGGGTGACGGTGCAATTGGGTGATTTCCTGCGGCTTGCTCTGTGCGCGCGATGCTTACCTCGGCGTACTCTGTGTCCAACTCCGGGTTAAGCTGGAGCGACTTAACTGGTTCGGCCGAACTCGCGATTTCCAAGCTCGCATCGCGTGATTCGCGCAAACGTTTCACGGTCGAAACCGCGATCCTTTTGAACGATTTAAATATGGGCCTTGTTTGAACTACTTCTGCACGCCGAAACTAAACGACATGAGGTGGGTATAGTTTTGCCCTGGCTTCAGAATGGTGGAGGGGAAACCGGGCTGGTTAGGCGAGTCTGGATAATGCTCCGGTTCCATGGCGAAGGCGCCGCGGAAAATGTAAGGCCTGCCACCTTTTCCGACATTGCTCCCGTCGAGAAAATTGCCCGAGTAGAATTGCAAGCCTGGCTCAGTGGAGGAGATGGTCAGAGTACGACGGGTGGTCGGCTCAAGGATCTTAGCCATCACGCCCAACTGCCCCATTGGCTTATCGATAATGAAGCAGTGATCGTAGCCATTGCCGTGCTTGAGTTGTTCGTTTTCGGCGGCGATATCCCGGCCAATCGGCTTGAACTGGGAGAAATCAAACGGGCTGCCCGCAACCGGCTCGATCTTGCCTGACGGGATCAGGGTCTCGTCGACCGGAACGAATAGCTTGGAATTTATCATCACCTCATGCTCGAGGATATTTCCGTTTCCGGCTCCCGCTAAGTTGAAGTAACAATGGTTGGTCAGGTTGATGGGGGTGTCCTTGTCAGTGGTAGCGGTGAACGCCAATCTTAACACGTTTTGAGGCAGCCAGGAATAAATGGCCTGAACCTTGAGGGTCCCGGGATAACCTTCTTCCCCATTCTCGCTCGTATAAGTCAGCGTGAGCGTAGGATTGCCGTCGGAACTCATCACGGGACTCGCGTTCCAGATGACCTTATCAAATCCAATCAAGCCGCCGTGGAGGGCGTTAGGCCCATTGTTGACCGCTAAAGTGTAGTTCACTCCATCGAGTTTGAAACGGCCTTTGGCAATCCGGTTACCGTACCGTCCGATCAGAGCTCCGAAATACGGACTCTTGTTCGTGACGTACTCGCCAACCGTGCTGTAACCCAAACAAACATCGCCAAGTTTGCCGGCGACATCGGGAACCATAATGGAAGTAATAATCCCGCCATAGTTGGTGATCTTGACGAAAGCGCCGTCCTCGTTGGTGAGCGTGTAGATCTTGGCCTCGCGCCCATCGGGAAGCTTGCCGAACGACTCAACGGAAAAAGCGGGCACGACTTTCGCCGACGATACCGGAAGCCAGAAACTTAGCGGCAGGAGGATTAGCAGGAGCTTATGCATGGTGATTGGGCAGACACAGGAAGGGGCCGATTTGATTTTAGGTTACAACACGCCATTCACTTTACGGGTCAGCGCGACTGGGTTGCTTTGGCATGGGTGCCCAATTGGCCGCTTTGGTTTGATCGCGCTTCGCATATTTTCTCCACGTTGGCTGGTCGTAGAGTAATTGCGCAAATACTCCTCCCACCACCGGACGGCCGGTGAACGCCACTTTGGTTGCGTCGGTCGTCCAATACCAGTCCGTCATCGGAGCGCGCTGGGGCGTTTCATTTAGGAAATCGAAGATCGGGTTGATCAATGCTTCGAAGTCGGAGCGGTTCTGCGTGAGCGTCGCCGTCCAAGTAATCCAATCGAGCTTGGTGTAATCCTTCCGGCTATCGAGCGGAAGGCCGTATTGTTTTTGTATTTTCCGATAGAAAGCCAGCTCCTTGCTTGCCACCGCTGCGGGGAAAAGATTCAGCCCGAGAATCCGATCCCAAATCAGATTATATTTCTGGCTCCAAGTCCCGGGTCGATCAAAGGCGAGGCGGTAATGGTCGCCGTCGTCGGCTTCCTTCACCCAGCGTTGGGCGAAATTCCGGGCGAGTTCCATATACTCCGATGCCTTGGCCTCATCTCCACGCATTTTGCAGAGGATGGAAAAGGAACCCAGCCCGCAGATTGCTTTGGCACTCAGGTTGACATTGTGCGCCAAGTGCCCGGCGAAATCGTCCGTGCAAAGCTGGTTCTCGGGATCGAAGCCCTTTTCTTTTAGGTAGTCGGCCCACTTCTCAAGCTGAGGCCAATACTTCCCGGCAAACTCCGCGTTGCCCTCCATCTTTGCCACCGCCGCCATGAGAATAAGGAGGTTTCCACTCTCCTCCACCGGCATCTGGTTGCGCAAGCCTCGCTCACCGTCGCCGTAGGCTTGGCCATTGGCCTGCGGGTAGTTGCCGAGATCGTGCGGCGCGAACGGAAACTTCCACCGCTCGCTCGCGGCATAATTCATAAACGGAACCAGAAATGATTTAGCGAGCGACGGCCCGAAGAGCAGGAATTGAGGCGACATCGGATAGAAAACATCCGAGGTGCTGATAAAACCGCCGGAATTGTTCTCTTTGCAGAATTGCAGCGGCTGTCCTTGGTCGTCGGCCACGAATTTACCGGCGGCGAAACACTGGCGATAGGCGAGCGCGCCAATCTGGGCGTATTTTTCGCCGCCCAAACGGGCGAGGTCGGCCATCAACTCATCATCAAATTTACCGCAGCGCTTCTGCAGCGATTCATAATCCTTGGCTGCGGCCTTCAGCAGATCGGCGGCCTCCCAGCCATGGCGACGCCAGTAGGGTCGCAGATTTTGGTGCATATATTGGATCGAAAATTCGTCGTCATAGGCGAGCATCAGCATGCGAGAGATTGGAAGCGGCCCAACGTGAACGGTCGCAAATATCAGGTTCGCGAAGGCGCTATCAGCTGCGACTGCTTGATCGATTCCCGACTTGGCCTCCTCGCTCTTCATGGTGTCGAAAGGTTCTCGTAATTTCCGACCGGTCGTCAGGAAGCTGGTCGATAGGCTGGAATCTGCGGCGACATAAAGATAGCCCCAATCAATCCGCAAATCATCGCCTTTCTTGACCAAGATGGGCTGATCCTCCGAACCGATCCGGAGCGCAGCCAGGTTGTCCACCCGCGTCACGGAACCGACGACCTTCTGTGAGCGTTCATTGACCGCGATCTCACCGTTCGCATCAAACTCGATGCCGACATCGTGGGTTTTCCCGTCGGTGGCGGAGAAAACATACGTGAGGTACGTCACGGGCCGCGAGAGCAGATCAATATCCTCCGGCAACAGGGCGGTGAGAAAGGTCAGCTCGAGTTTTACCCCTTCGCCCTCGAATTCGTAGACCGTCCTAGTTGGCAACACCGCAAGCTTGTTCTGGTGCAACGCTGGGACCGTCGACGGATCTTTTCCCATCACGCGAAAGATCTTCCCATCAATTTGGACTTGGCTTGAAAGACGATGCGGCTTGCCCGTCCAGTGCACCGTGTCGGCATCGGTCAACCTATCCGCCGGCGACCAGATGCTGAAATAGGGGTCACAGGCGACCAGTGGCACGGCCGGCGGACGTAATATCCCGGCGCGACTCTCCGCAGAAACAACCGGAGCTGCGAAAGCTGCCGGTATTAAACCGCCGCTCACCAACGTTAGCGCGGCGAGTTGCAGCAGCAGAATCGGCAACATTGCATGGGAAGGAACGAGCGAGCCGCGAACTCCGCGGGAGGATTCAGAACAGGGGGCGGTCCGAAACAGCATATTGTTGGGGGTTAAATTGGGGTTCGATGTCAGCGCAACGAGAAAGCGCCAAACTTTAAGCGACTGCAACTGCCCTTCGTTGGCTATTCTTGGGGAAACCCATCGGCCCCGTTTTTCATTGCCCCAGGGTATGAGGTGAATGTGGCCGCGGGAAGGCCGAGGCTATTGAAGAGATTCGCCGGATGGTCGGCTGGTGGGTAGTTAGCCCATCCATAGCGCACGTAACGTGGTTCAGGCACGGTGGCGCTGGAGGCGGTGACGGTTTCGCCTTCGATTTTCGCAGAGGCAGGCACGAATATCCCATCCTCGCCGGCCACTTCGAAGGCTCCCGGCGCTCCCTCCGATTTCAGGCCGGTGGAGTTATCGAACCAGACGTGCATTTTATTGCCGTCGGGATAGGCGAGACGAAACATTGGACCGGATGAGACGATATTCTCTTTATAGGCGACCTGCCGGGCGAGCAACGCGAGCCGTTCTCCAACCGATTTTTTATTGGCGGGATGAACATTGTGCTCGTTACCAATGTCGATGGTGACCGCCATGCCGGTGTTGGCCAGATAGAGGGCGCGCCGTTGAGCATCGCGGAGCTCGCCCCAGGCATCTGCCGGGCTTCCGCCGTACGCAGAGAGTTGAACAAATAGAAATGGCAAATCGGACTGACCCCAATGGGTACGCCAGTCTTGAATCATCGCGGGGAAAAGCCGGCGATAGGTTGGGGCGGTGAGAGGCGGTGAGTTCGTTTCACCCTGATACCAGACAACTCCGCGGATGCGCAGCGGCGTCAACGGCGCAATCAAGGCATTGTAGAGACTAGCCGGACGCGACGAGATTGGATCGGGGCGGGAAGGGCGGTGGGGTGGCGTTTTACCGTCCGCTCGGGCCTTGGCGTCGGCTCGCCTCGTCAGCTGCGCGGTGACGACATCATCCGTCCAAGCCGCCCGGGTGCTGAAGACAGATCTCAGATCTGCATTGTTTCCCAACGTGTCGAGACTGGTCCAGGCCTCGGCCGGAGTGCCGCCCCAGGTCGCGTCGATTAGGCCGATGGCAACGTTTTCCTTCGGCTGGAGCGCCAGCGCGAAAAAATAGGCGACAGCGGAAAACTCTGCCGCCGAAGCGGGACTGCATCGTGACCATCCATCCACGGCTTTGAAGTCGTGAAGGGGATAGTCGGAGCTGTCGTGCTTAATCAGGAACAACCGAATCTGCGGATAGTTGCCGGCACGGCCGATCTCTGCGGAACCGCCTTCGACCTGCGTCGCGGGGTCGTATCCCTGCAAGGGGAGCTCCATATTGGATTGGCCCGAAGCCACCCAAAGATCTCCGATCATGATGTCATCAAACACGAGTGTATTGCTGGCAGTGAAGGAGAGCGTGTATGGCCCACCCGCTGGCTGCGCGGCGAGATAGACGCTCCAACGACCGATGCTGTTCGCCGTCACCGACGCATTCGAATCACCCAGCGCTACCTTGACTGGTTCGTCCGGGTCGGCCTGTCCCCAAAGGTGGATGGGCAGATCACGCTGCAGGACCATGTGGCTTGAAAACAGTTTGGGAACTTCAACCGAGGCACGGACTGGGACGGCTGAGCAAAGACAAGAGGCGAACAAAACGGCCAAAAGTTTCATGACGGAGTTAAGGTGCAGAAAAGAAGTTTGGCAAGTCGGGGCTCGTCCCGCCTCACGGCTCGACGATAAATCGAGCCGTGGAGCAGTGCTCTCCAACTGCTTGGAACTTATCCACGGCTCGAACACGTATCGCGATCACCCCGGGCACCGTGAAGGATTTGCTCGATGCCCGATCCTCGCAAAAAAGTGGAATGGGGCGACTGAAGGGGTCTGGTCATGACAGTCGGAGGATCGCTTCGTGCGAGTTGAACAAGCCATGGCTCAGCTGGCCGAGGCATTTGGCAAACCGCATTTGCACAGTGGTCTGGGCATCCGACGTTTGAAGGAAAACTATTGTGAGTTTCGGACCGGGCGGGATACGCGCGCGGTGTTCAAATTGGAAGGTGGCATCGCCATCATGATGATGACCGCCAATCACGATGCGGTCAGGCGCTTCTTGAAGAACCGTTAGGCTCATTGGTTCGACCCAGGGCGAAAACCTCGAGGAGAAATGGCTGGTGGCACCTAGTTGATAGAGTGGCAGAAAAAGCACTTGCTTTATTCATACTAAACCAATGTAGATTATTTGAGTATCCATTATGAAGCTCTCCAAACGTGGCGAATACGCTCTTCGTTCGATGATCAACCTAGGCATAGCGGCCAAGGTGAATCGTTCGTTGGTGCGCGTCACGGAATTGGCGACGGCGGAAGATCTCCCGGTTAAGTTTCTTGAGCAGATCATGCAGCAATTGCGGGAGGGCGGTTTTGTAGAAAGTGAACGGGGCAAGCATGGCGGGTATCGTCTCGCCAAACCCGCCAGTCAGATCCCCGTGGGACAGATTGTGCGATTGATTGACGGGCCGTTGGCTCCGATTGGCTGCGTGAGTCAGTCAGCTTACGAGCCCTGCAATTGTCCGGACCCGGACCACTGCGGGCTGCGCATGCTGATGCTCGATGTGCGCAACGCGATCGCCGCCATTCTCGACCGCTACACGCTCGCGGACGTGGTCGAAGTCACGACTCGCAAGCTCATCAGTAGCGGCCGTCCGTTGCCTTACAGCACGCCGGTCGAAACGGCATCGGCAAAAGGCAAACGCCTTCAGACGCGGGCAAGAAATTCAACCAACAATCCCACTGAAGGCGTGATTCACCAACTGTTGGGTGACTACGCCATATAACTGAAACTCCGGACACCTTCGACGAACTGCCTGGTTTGTAGTTGTCATCAATTTTCCAAATGAGATTTGTTTCCGCCTTCATCCTGTTTGTATCCATTTTCCCGCTCGTTCGGGCGGAACACGTCACCTTGCGCGTGGGATATTTTCCGAATGTCACGCACGCCCAAGGCGTGATTGGCAGCGAGACTACGCGCGAAAAGCACGGATGGTTTGAGCAACGGCTTGGTCCTGACGTCACGATTCAATGGTTTGCCTTCAACGCCGGTCCGAGTGCGATGGAGGCGATTTTCGCCGGTTCGATCGACCTGACTTATGTCGGACCGAACCCGGCCTTGA
>JBEPTW010000035.1:0-28624 GCA_041691855.1 Verrucomicrobiota bacterium
GACCGACAACGCGGGTCCTCAGCAGCAGTGGAAACTCAATAAGCAATAATTCATAGGCTGAAGCTAAGCCGAAATCATTTCCCGAAAATTTCGGGAAATGAAATTGGGCTTACTTGGGGCATTTTTCAATAGGAGCAGCGGGACATCCCTCTGCTCCTATTTTTTTGGCAGCTTCTCGGGCTTTTGTTTGGGCAGGTGCTGAAGGGGTTTGCAGGAGTGGGTACCGGAAGGATCACCTTGAGCACGCCAGCTGAGCAAATCCGCTCCGTTGCGCTTCCCGGTAACTCGATTGCCAAAAGTCTTCGGCGCCGACCGCGACTGCCGACTAAATTACGACCTTGATTAGAAAATCGCATTCCCAAACTCCGCAGGCTGCTAGGGCTTGCTTGCAAGCCGCACACGCTTAACATTTCAGACCTGTGCCAAATTCATTCGGCGAACTTTTTCGAATTACCACCTGGGGCGAAAGCCACGGGCCGGCCGTTGGCGTGGTCGTCGACGGCTGCCCGCCGCGTCTGCCGCTGACCATTGAGGAGATTCAATGCGACCTCGACCGCCGCCGTCCGGGCCAGAGCGACATCACCACGCCGCGCAAGGAGGCCGATCAGGTCGAAATTCTTTCGGGCGTCTTTGAGGGAATGACCACCGGTGTGCCCATCTCGCTCGCGGTGCGCAGCAGCGACCAGCGTCCGGGCGCGTACGATGAAATGCGGGAGAAATTCCGCCCTTCCCACGCAGACTACACTTATCAGGCGAAATACGGTCACCGCGATCACCGGGGCGGCGGACGTTCCTCCGCGCGGGAAACGATTGGACGCGTTGCCGCTGGCGCCATTGCGCGAAAAATTCTCCGTCTGGCGGGTAACGTGGAAGTGCGCGCGTACGTTACGCAAATTCACGACCTCATCGCGCCACCGGTTTCCCATTTTCCCAGTCTGGCCGAGGTGGAGGCGTCGGCGGTTCGTTGTCCGGACGGCAACACGGCCGCCCGCATGATCGAACGCATCAAGCAAGCGCGCAGCACGGGCGATTCGGTGGGCGGAATCATTGAATGTCGCTGTCGTAATGTGCCCGTCGGTTTGGGCGAACCGGTTTTTGACCGCCTCGAAGCGGACTTGGCCAAGGCGATGCTATCCCTGCCGGCGACGAAAGGTTTTGAAATCGGCAGCGGATTTGCCGGCACGTTGCTCAAGGGATCGCAGCACAACGATGCTTTTTTGCGTGAAGCCAGCCGAATCAGAACCGCCACCAATAATTCTGGTGGAGTGCAGGGCGGCATCAGCAACGGCGAGGAAATTGTTTTCCGCGTCGCGTTCAAACCCACGGCAACGATTCTCCAATCGCAAAAAACCGTCGACGTGTCGGGAGCCGAAACCGAGCTCTTGGCGCGCGGGCGTCACGATCCCTGTGTGGTGCCGCGCGCGGTGGTGATCGTCGAAGCGATGGCGGCGCTGGTGCTGATCGACCATTGGATGCGGCACCACGCGCAGAACCAGGCGTTTAAGTTTTAATCTTTACCGTCGGAGGATTGGATTCGTCCGTCGCGCTCTGCGACTGACAGTTGCTTTCCCGACGCTCTTGACGATCTTCGTCTGCAAATGACCTCCGTCTATTTCATCATTGGAACGCCCCACTCCGGACGGCGCGGGATTGTATGTGATCTCATTGAGAACGGTTTTGGCGAGCAGGATAAGTCGGTCGTGTTGCTCGCGACCAGCGAGGCCACCGCTCCCGTCGACGAAGCAATTGCGGCGTTGCCGAATACGAGGATTCAGCGGTGGGAGTGGACGCCTTCCGAACTGCCGGCAATTGAAGGCATCGAAGGCACCACGATTTTTTTTATCGCCGATTCCCGCGTCAGCCCGATCGACCAGGTTGAAGCGTTAAAGCCATGGTTGGTTCAGCAAAATGCCGAACTCGCGCGGATTTTTGTGACGGTCGACTGCCAGTTTGCGGAAAAACATCCCGTGTTGAAACCATGGTTTGCCGCGTGTATCCATTTTGCCGACGTGGTTTTCCTGACGAAACGCGAGGGCGTCGCCAATAAGTGGATGAGTGATTTCATCAAGCAGTACACCGACGGCCACTTCCCCTGTCATTTCGTGCAGGTGAAGACGAAAGGCGAACTCGCCAATCCAGCGTTGCTCCTCGATCCCGCGCCGCGACGAGTTTCCCAGTATTTCGAGGAAGGAGAAGTTTACGAAATCGAAGGTCTTGAAACCGACGACGAGGAAGAGGGAGACGAGGACACCGGGCTTCTGGCCGAAGAGCCCTTTTTCATCCGGGACCGCAGTGGCCGGCGCGAGAAGGAGCTTCCCGACTTCCGGGAATACCTTCCGCCTGGAAAATGAAGCTCGGTGACGACGAAATTCATTGGGTGAAAGAGATTAAGCGTGCCTAACAAAACTCTTGCGCCGCTCGTGCTGGCGAGTATCGATGGCCATTCAGTTTTTTGCCCGGGTGGTGGAATTGGTAGACACGCAGGTCTCAGAATTCTAAACCGCGATTTTTCCGGTTGTTTCAATTTTTGTCCGGCGTGCGTTTTCAGAGGGGAAATCGACTTCTTGACGTTTCCCTTTGTTTCCCGAAATAGCCCGTTTTCGGAATAAAGTGTAGAAAAAGAGGTGTAGAAAAATTTGGGAGCTATTTCCAGAACTCGAGATGGCCTATTTGAACCAGGGGTATTAATTTTGCTGCTGATCAAGATCCATAGTGCGAAGAAAACTGGGGGAAAGGATCTGGGTGGAAGGAATGGGAATAGTAGGCCATCGGATCGGCTTCGCTTCCCACTCTTTTGCTCTACCCGTGAAGCGGTTGCTGCCGCGAACCAGATTTTTAAATTCAATTCGCGATGAATAGATTATTCGATGAAAGCCG
Organism: Verrucomicrobiota bacterium; assembly: GCA_041691855.1. Classification (GTDB taxonomy): domain Bacteria; phylum Verrucomicrobiota; class Verrucomicrobiia; order Opitutales; family Opitutaceae; genus Lacunisphaera. The sequence continues at coordinate 2,878 of JBEPTW010000035.1, forward strand.
AAAAAATCTACAGACAGCGAACCGGCAGCCCATCGTCTTCGGGCCAGCGTTGTGCTCGTGGGTAACCGAAGGAATTGACGATTGCTTTGGCTTCCTCGCGGGAAATTCCCGGATTCGCTACCTCAAGATATTTGATCGCTGAGATCAAGTGTCCGCTGCTCGCGAGGGAGCGCGCCATTCTTGTTCCTTCCCTCGCTGAATTTCCGTTTTTCCGATTCGCTCGAACGATTTGAAATGGACTGAAGAAATGTATCGGCATCTCTTCCAATTATCCGCTCGATTGGTTCGTGAAAAGAGCGCCACGGTGACTTTCGAGTGAACAAATCATTGAGACCATTTCGGTGATACTTTTTCTGCGGCCTCCATTGGGTGATGAACCGCCTGCGTGCATTCTTTGCAATTGAAACATAGCAATCTGAACGAGAGCAGGGAATCGTTGCGCGATTGAAACCTGAATTTTACCTAGCCTCTCTTGCTAGGGAAAATTTATGGTCTTCTGATTGGTTCATGCGACCACAACCACGGCACCAAGAAAGAGAGCCCAACGGATTTTCAGTCGAGAGATTGCGAGCTAAGCTTGGTTCTGCGCCAGCGACTGGTTCCGCCTTCTTCCAAAGACCTCAATGGCCAAAACGTCCGGTTCGTATTCGCAATTTCGAGCCGATTTTTCCCCGCTCGAGTTTGTTTCCACTGCGTGAACGCGAGCTTTCATAAACGGTGTAACCATGCGGTCGGCCCTTTTAGGCGAAGGGTGCGTATGCGTAATTTATTTCGGGTTATTTGTCTGGGGATTTTTGCGGTCTTGGTTGTTTCGGCGCCAGCAGTCATCTTTTATTCTACCGCCGATCCGGACTTCAATACTACGGCGCCGATTGGTTCGCTGGCGAATAGCGGATGGCAGTGGGTCGGTTCATGGGCGGGCTTTCAGGGCACACCGATTGGACCGCACCATTTTCTGACTGCCCGCCACGTGGGTGGAAACGTGGGGGATGTGTTTGCACTGGGTGGGGTCAATTACACGACCACGGCATTCTTTGACGATACGGTGAGCGACCTGCGGATATGCGAAGTCAGCGGGACTTTCCCCTCGTGGGCGCCCCTGTACCGCGCCAGTGCGGAAGTGGGCACGTCGTTTGTGGTCTTTGGTCGCGGCTTGACCCGTGGGGCGGAGGTGATGGACGAGACTACCCACACTCTCCGCGGCTGGCAGTGGGGAGCGGGCGACGGAAGGCTGCGGTGGGGTCAGAATACCGTGGGTTCGGTGATCAATGGTGGATCATACTGGGGCGCTTTGCTCCACGCGACTTTCGATGCTTCCGGAGGAATTAATGAAGCCCATCTGGCAATCGGCGATTCGAGTGGCCCAATATTTATCGACGACGGTGGGGTTTGGAAACTAGCGGGCGTCGCGGCGGTGGTGGACGGTCCATTTAATACGACTAACACGGGCGCGGGTTTCAACGCGGCGATATTCGACGCGCGTGGACTCTATTCCGGAGGCAGTGCAAACTGGAATTTGGTGAAAGGATCTTCGCCGGTGCCCAGCGCATTTTACACCACTCGGGTTTCCGTCCGCACCAGCTGGATCGACGGAATAGTTCCGCCAGTGGAGCCGGAAGAATCGACGGATGTCCCACTCCTGTCGAAGGGCCTGACCGTCGCGTTCGGAGCAGTAATATTCGGCGCCGGAACATTTTTTCTCAATCGCAAGGGTCAATCTGCTGGCTCGGCTCCATGACCGATCACCGCGCCAATGGAAAACGGCCCGCGAACGCGAAAACCCACCGGGTGAGATCGCCGATCGTGCCCGGCCGCGTACCTCAGCGAGGAGTTCCCGCCAACGGTGGGGTCAGGTCGCGGTGGCTTTCGTGGTCCGCGAACGTGGGACCGGTGTGGCGCTTCGGGCTTCGATTCGCTGGCCTGATGATTTTATTCTACGTCGTGGTGTTGACGCCCTTTTGCGACCGCCTGCTCTACGCTTATCTTACGGCCAACGCGGGGATCGCGAATGCAATTTTGAATTGGCTGGGTCAGGACAGCCACGTTTCCGAAATTACCATTCGCTCTGCACGCTTTGCCATTTCCGTCCGCCGGGGTTGCGATGCGATCGAGCCCTCCTGGTTTTTTTGCGCGGCGTTGATTTCATTTCCGGCTCCTCTCGGTCGCAAGTTGCTCGGAGTGGTGGCGGGAGCCGCATTGTTGCAGGCGCTGAATCTCGTCCGCATTGTGAGCCTCTATTTTATTGGCATTTGCTATCCGCGCTTTTTTGCCCCGGCGCATCTGGAGATCTGGCCCGCGACGTTCATTGTCATCGCGATTCTTCTATGGATTAAATGGATCAACTGGACGAAGCGCCCGACCCAACCGGAATTGCATGCAGTCGCGTAAGGCCGTCTATGGATTTGTTTGGCGGTTCGCTGCGATGTACGCGCTCTTGATTGCGCCGTGGCCGGGGTTCAACGATATTTATGGCCGCTACTTTCGCGTTCTCGGGCAGTTGACCTTCTCGCGGGAAAACGACCGGCGAATCGTCAATTTTGAACGGGTGCCGCCGGAATTGCACCATCCGCTCGATACTCGCATCGCGCTGGGCAACCGTGAGCAATTGGACCGGAACGGTGTGGGCCCGGTGCATTATCTCGAACTCGACACTCGCGGCGTCGGCTGGATACCTACTGCGCTGATTGTTGCGCTGATTGTCGCCACGCCGTTGTCATGGCGCCGTCGCGGTGGTGCGCTCGTGCTGGGACTGCTTGCGATCCATGCGTTCATTCTCTTTTCCGTCGCGGTCTATCTCTGGAATAGCTCGGCCGAACTTGCTCTGATAACACTCGGTCCATTGCTGAAGCGGATAGCTGGAGGATTGGAGGAAACCTTGATCACGCAGATGGGCGCAAGTTTTGTGATCCCGGTATTGATCTGGATTGTTGTCACCCTCCGTCGGCAGGATGTAGCGGAGTGGGTGCGTTATTGAGGGGAACGGAAGTTCGTTGGAAGTAATGATCTTGTTCCAGGTTTAGATCGGTCTTCCGGTTTTGCGCGAATGCGTTGGACAATAATCGTTATTACCCTTCACCGACATGAAAACTGATTCGATCTTATTTCGTGTTATCCAACGTTTGTAGCGGTGAGAGGCACCGCTGTCTTCTTGGTTAAAAGGGCATAAATGCCATGCGGAACGAGTAAAAGTGGCTACCATCAGCGGATGAAGGATTTCCCGGCTAAAGTCGGACCGCACTTCATTCCTGGCTTTTTACACCGATAGACCTTTCAGGCGGTTCTTTCGCCTGAAGTAAACTATCCCGACCGTCGAGTTTGGCGACACGGACACTTTTCCGCATTGGTATTCATGAAGATTCGCGTTTTTTCTCTCACATTTCTACTGCTACTCTTAAGTCTGACCATTCGTGCCGATGATGACCGACAGGTTTGGGCGGCGCAGATGGCAGGGGGTGCTGTATTGAACGCCAAAGACGCCCCGTTTAACGCGAAGGGCGATGGCGTCACGGATGACACGGTCGCGCTACAGTCCGCCATCGCAGCGGCGAGTGCTTCCAGTCAAGGGACGGCAAAAATACTCCTCGTGCCGCCCGGCACCTATCTCCTGTCCTCGACTTTGCGGGTGACCAATAGCCGCTATTTTCGGATGGTGGGCGGTGGCGGTGCCACCAATTTACTATGGCGCGGCAATTTGACTGATCCTGCTCTTGCCATCACCAATGTGTCCTTTTCGGAATTCTCCGATTTCGCCATCAGCGCTGGTAGCGAGTATCCGCTGCAAACGGGAATATTACTGACCAACGACCCGAGCCAACCGGGTCAATCTACCGCCAATATTTTCCGGAATATCGGCATCGGTTCAACTGAGAGGGAACTTTCCGTCGGTCTGCAGATCGGTCGTCCCGAGAATGGGGAACTGGAGAATGACCGGCATACGTTTATAAATTGTAACATTCGCAATTTCACTGACAAGGGGGTCGTTGTCCGATCACCGGCTGCGCTGGATCTGCTTTTCTACAATCTGCTCGCGGCTGGTCACGATGCAAATGCCGGTCTCGATTTACAGGGTGGCTCGCTCTATTGGTTAAACGGCGGCGTCTGCAATGTTCAAACCGGGTTTGTGGTTACGGCCCCGACTGGACCGATCGAAATCAACCTGACTAACGAAGAGGGAGTCGGAACAATGATGCGGGCTTCAGCGCCGGCTGGCACGCGTTTCAATCTCGGACTGGACAACAACCGCTTCGCCAATTCGCCCCACCCTGATTTCATCACCATCGACGGTCCAGGGAATATTCGGATCAACCGAAATAACTTTAACAATTATCCGGACTCACCGAACGGCTTCAGTATTTTGCGAACCGGGGCGGCGGCCGGAGATGGATTTGAGTTCCAGTATAATCGGATTTTCGGTTTCTCGACTGCCCAAGCGACGACCAGTGCGGGCTTGTTTTCCGGGCAACAGCCGACGTTGAGCTGCGAAAACCACTATTGGGGGTGGCCGGTCAGTGAATTGGTGGCTGGGCAATACGACTCGACCACCACGACACCGCCGGCGGGTGACTCCACGGAGTTGGACCGGCAACTAGCCCGATTACGCAATTTAAGTAATTCTCAGGCGCTCTTCGTCGGTCGGATCACGAACCGAAAGACGCGCGACAGTGAAACAGGCGTTGTTGGTGGCGTAGTTGACGTGCGCCAAGCACCCTACAATGCAAAGGGCGATGGGGTTACCGACGATACTCACGCATTCCAACTGGCGCTGCAGGACCTGCAACTTAACGGGTGGACCAATGGACTGCTACTCGTTCCCGAGGGAAACTATGTAGTCAGTGACACGTTGTTGGTCGGTAAGAGTGCATCGGGGTTTGATCTGGTGGGTGAAGGCTCCGGCAAATCCCAAATTTTTTGGAGCGGCACTGAAGGCGCCGTGCTTGATTTCGCGGGCGTCTATCATGGGGAGATTCGCGGCATCGGCATCAATCTCACTGCAGGGGCAAAAGCAGATATTGGTCTTCGAATACGGGCCTTGTCCTATTGGGATACGATCACACTTCACTGGGCGGCGGCCTTTGGAGGCTCGCGCAACAGCATTGCCGATGTGTCGATTGACGGGTCGGCAGGTACTCTTACCTCGGCGCTTCGGGTAGGCGATGATGCGAGCGTTCCCAGCTGTGATTTGAACAATGATTTCCACGTTTTTCAGGACGTGACTGTGCGCGGATACCGCAACACCGGAATTGATGTGATGAACAGCCAGATTTATAACCTGATGTTTCTTGATTGTCGGGTGGTCGGAGCTCCGGTGGGCGCGGGATTTGCGAGCCAGACAGGAGTGAAACTTGTGGCCGGGACGCTGGCGTGGTTTGGGGGCGGCGGCCAGAACCATGCGGTCACCGCTCTTGAAATCATCACCAATGGGAACGCTCCGGTATTGTTTCACGACGCAACATTCATTGGCTCGCCCCAACTCCTAAACACCGGCCCTCCGAATTTCAGCGTGATTTTTTTGGGGCTCGATCACATTCGCTTTACGTCCAACGGCACAGCGGCCCCTTTTATGTCCTTCAGCCGTCCGGGTGTGATTGTGGTGGAAAACTGCCTCTTCGAGCTGAACAACGCCGCTCAAACCTTGCATCACTTTGGCGACTACAGCTCGTATTTCCCGCCCCAAGCGAAGGCGGCGTACCAAAGTCTCAATGGCTTCGCTTTCCTCGGTAACATTATCGCTTTGCCGACTACGCCCTCCGCGGATTTTTTTGCCGGAAGTCCCCCCACGACTCTATTTGACAACCAATTTCTACTTCAAGACCCGGTAAAGCCCCTCCATGTCACCGTGTTCATAAAAGTTATTCCGTAGACGAGGCAGTTAATTTGCCGGCGAAGGAATTCCAATTGCGGTGAGCATCTAGATTTCTCGTGGCGCGACGGCGCTCGCAGCACGGGAATTATTCGTAACGCATTCGGCACGGTGGCGACACGGGATTGTCACCGCTGAGGTTTTGAGATGAAAAAAGCGGGAGACGCGGCTTTCGTGCGGTCTGAAGGAGACGGATTCAGCACCCATGCACAGCATCGTCCTGAGGAGAATTGGCTGCGGCGATTGATCAACCGACCTCACTCGGCCAAACCATTTCATCCAATTTAACCTTCCCGTAACCCAATCAGCCGGTTTGCAGTTCAATACACCTTGAACAACGCGGAGCGGGTTTGAGAATTCGGGCGTGAATCTTCACTCTCCTGCCACCCGATCAAGCCGGGCCGCTCCTACCGGAGTGGTGCCCGATGTTTTGGTGGCGCCCTTGGCAGGATCGACAGAGGGATACAGTTTGACCGAGCCGAGACTACTGAGCCCCACCCAACGGGAAATTGTGCGGATGTGCGCCGAGGCAGCGCAACAATTTGGGCTCTCGAATTCGGTCGGCCAGATTTTTGGGGTCATCTATGGCTCGCCCCTGCCGCTCGCATTCACCGACGTGCTGACCAGTCTCAAACTCAGCAAGGGCTCCGTCAGTATGGGACTACGGTTCCTGCGCGAATTAGGTGCCATAAAAGTCGTGGCAGTTGCCGGGGACCGGCGGGAGTTGTTCGTTGCCGAAACCGAGTTGCGCCGGCTGATGGCTGGCGTCGTGCAGACGCGGCTGCGCGAACCGCTGCAAACCGGAGCGCAGCGGCTCAAGGCAATTGAGGATCGTTTCGCGACCGGCGATGAACCGGACCGCGAGTTTCTCCGGCAGCGGCTCGACAGCCTGCGGGCGTGGCACAGCAAAGTATTATATTTTCTTCCCTTGGTGCAGAAATTTCTCGGCGCCAAGGACTGATCATTCCTCCGATGCGTTTCCTCGCATGTTTTCCCGCAGTCGCCTCCGCCGCCGGAAGCGACCGGGCGAAGCTCGGCGCTTTCGCAGCCAGAAAGTTGATCGACCAGATACTGACGGTGATGCGTTTTTCATCCCTGTGATCTTTACACTGATGACAATTTCCGAATTCAAACAAAAGATTTCGCGTCTCACGCCGGACACTTTCCGAATTAAGCTCGGCATTTTTCTGTCTCGATGTGGTGAACTTCTGAAAATCGACAGTCTTGTCTACAATCGATACATATATTACCATTTTGATCGATTCGCTGGGCTCACAGCACCGGTACTGGGCGACATTTTGGATCGCTTGGAAATCCGTCCGAAAACGGTGGTAGACTTTGGAGCCGGTTCGGGTCGCTATGTGGCAGAATTTCGACGGCGTGGTGCAAATGCCATTGGGCTTGAGTACTCGGCGACAGCTCGTTCGTTCGCGAAGAAAAGACACACGCTTGAACTCCTGCCCTTTGACCTTGGGGACAAGAATCTTCGCGCTCACCCAGTCGATTTTGCGATGAGTCTTGAGGTGGCTGAGCACGTACCGCACGAGCTTGCGATGCGCCTCGTTCAGCTGTGCATGGACTCGGCCCCCATCGTCCTTTTTAGTGCGGCAAGACCCGGACAACCTGGACAGGGTCACATCAATTGCCGCCCGTTTTCGGACTGGAAGCTCCTCTTTGAGAACGGGGGCTTCGTTCTAGACGAAAAAGCCACAAACACCCTTCGACACGATTTGTCGCGGGACTTGGTCGCCTGCCGATGGCTGATCGAGAACGTGGGCCTCTATCGAAAGACCAGCAAGTGAAGAGCGGTACCGATACCCATGGAAAAACATCCTAAAAAAGTTTTGCCACGCCGATCATGAAATTGGTGTCGAAGGCCGTGTGGTCAGTGATGGGAAGTGGCGTCGCAATTGGTGCTGCTTTCTTACAGAGTATTCTTATTGCCAGACTCCTCGGGCCAGACGGCATGGGTCGGCTGGGCTACCTTGTTTGGATCACCTCAATCCTCGGTCTGATTTTTAATCTGGGCCTGAATAATACTGCCACCAAATTCGTGGCGGAAGCTGGCGCCGCTTCGCTGGAGAGGGGGGGGGAGGTGATCGCATACTTTGCGATAAGGATCGTTTCGCTAACGGCGCTCTCGGTCGGCGTTTTTGGCCTGCTCGTTTGGTTTGGATACGTGCGCGGACCTAGAATTGAGCTCAGTCTATGCGCCCTTTATCTCCTGATCTTTCAGCTCAATGGATTGTTTATTTCGGTTTCATTGGGTTTCCAACGTTTTCGCATCGTCTCGGTTTTGTCAGGAGTTGGTGCGGTCATCCAAGTGGTGGCGGTGTTTGCTTTGATTCCATCCTTTGGAGTCGCAGGAGGTCTGCTGGGTATGACCGTCGGACTTCTCCCTGGGGGCGTGCTCGCGATCAGAACTCTCGTTGGCCGGCCGAACCATGCGGACGTCAAGCTCCCCGCTTTTCCCATTTGGCAATATGCCGTGCCGACCTGGATTGCGGCTTTGCTCGCGTCTTTTGCTTTTTCGCGCGGAGAAGTTTTTTTTCTCGAAAAGTATACTGACAACACAGCGGTCGCGTTTTTTACCGCGAGCCTGACCATTGCGAGCTTGGGGACTCAGCTCCCCCAGTTGCTGATGAATGCTCTTTTCCCTCATTTTAGTGCTCTTGGATCTGCAAACCCCGTTGGATTGGCCCGGACCACGGAAAATTGCGTGAGACTCGCAGGTTGGGTGATGATACCGGGAGCGCTCATCATGGCGGTTGGGGCACCCGTCTGGATCGTGAAAATTTTTGGACATCGATTTGCCGGGGCTGGATTGCCGGCTATGGTTGTGACGCTGCTTTCTGGGTTGATGATGTTTTCGCCACTCACTCAGTATTTGCAGGCACGCAATCGATCAGATCTTATTTTGGGTCAGAGCATCGTTGGTGGCGTGATTAGCATCTTGGGTTGTTTTCTGATGGTGCCGCAATGGGGGTTGGGCGGAGCGTTGCTGGCACGTTGCCTTGCGCATATTACCGCCAACTTTTTTTTAATTCGATCTTATCGTCGGATTTCCGGCTTACGGCTTCCGTGGTCCCTATTTGTCCGGGTGACAACCGTCGCTGGTCTTTCCGTTTTGCCGCTTGTGTTGATCAATTGTACCGGGCCCACGAACTACATTGCCACTGGGAGCGGGACCTTACTAGCCATCATTGGGTATGCTATCGGAACGCGAAAGTTTGATTTGCTTGGATCCGATGTCAGCAGGCCGATTGCTAGCTGGTTGGCTGGCCTCCCGCCGACTTACTCTGTGATTCCTTGCAGGATGTTTGCGTGGTTGACCACGAATGAAGCGCGATGAACCTTAACCTAGCCTTATTTTCGTGCGGCCCAGTCCGATGTGCAAAAAATCCGTACGTCAACGGTCGCCTATTCCCCGAATTGGCGACGTCTTGGGCAGACCTTAACCGCGATTTCCCCGCTGAACTTTGTCGAGAGTATCGCGCCGATCGGGGCAGCGAATTGGTTTTCTTTGATTGAACATGCAGTTGCCAATCACAATCGGGATACCCACCTACCGGCGAGAAGAGTCGCTTCGTTGGACGCTGCGTCAAATTGAGCAACTCGCACCCTCTGCGGCCGAAGTAATCGTGGTAGATCAGACCCCGGAGCACGCCAGCGCGACCGAGGAGTTGCTCCGTGACCTCGAGCAACGAGGTGTGATCAGATGGTTGCGGCAGGAGAATCCAAGTCTTTGCCGGGCGCGCAACCGAATCCTCGCCGAGGCGCGAAATGAATGGGTGCTCTTTCTTGACGACGATGTTTTGTTCAAATCCTCGCTGCTTCGGCATTATTGGACTGAGATCGAGCGCAATCCGGTCGGTGCTTGGGTCGGTCAGGTATATCAAGTGCCGCGATTCGAGTCATCGATGCTGGAAGATGGGGCGGTCAACCGGATGCCACTGGAAAAATATCCCCATTATAACCGCCGGAATCTGGACAGCGTCGATTTTCTCCGCGGTTGTAATTTTGTAGTGCATCGCGAAACGGCGATACAGGTGGGTGGCTTTGACGAGGCTCTCTTCGGATCAGTGTATGGGGACGAAATGGATTTCGCGCTGCGATTGCTCTTGGCCGGAAAAAAAATGCAATTTTTGGCCAAGCCCTGGCTCGTCCATCTCAGCGCTCCGGCCGGGGGCTGTCGGATTATGGGCAACACGCATTTTCCCGAGTGGCAGAAGACCTATTGCTCTTGGCTGTTACTTTTTCGGCACAACGGTTACAAACGATCCGACGAAAATCTTTACGGTGGACGCGCTTGGCCTTTCCTTCGGGCTATCTTTCGAAGCGGACCTCTGAGGAGGGAAAATGTGGTGCGACCCCAGCGTTGGTTTCAAGCATGGTGGGGTGTCTGCGTGGGTGCTTGGCGTGGCTGGCTTGCTGCCCGGGCTGGGGTCCAGAGTCCTTTTAAAACCGCAAAACCATGAGTCACGAAACATCCCAAAGCGATCCGTCGTTCCAAGGTGCAGAGTGTGGCTCGTTTGAATGGTCGGACAGAATCTTGTTTTGGCGAACCACGCGGTGTATCGGCGCGATTGCCCGATCAATCCCTGATCACCCAACCATCCAATCACGAATGGACGCGGTTAAAGATTTGCAGGTTTTTCGATGACGAAATTTTCACTCGTCACTAACGCCTCGGCGAAAGATGGCCCTCGTTTGGCAACGGTCTTGCCGCATTGGGTCCGGGTATTCGGCCCAAGATTGGCTGAGATCTCAGTGCTGCTGGATCTCCGACCGGTCATAGGAAGGATTGGGAAGCTGCAAACAGTGAACCATGATCCGCGCGGAGTGACCGAAATGCTCGACCGCTTGGCGGCACAGTATCCCGTGATTCGTTGGAACTGTCTCGATTATGCAAAGGTGGCCGAAGTATCCCGGGTTTGGTGGACTGCGGGTCAACCAATCCGTTGCCAGGACGGTTCTCCAGTATTTGCCTTTGCGGCGGCGGTGCTTTCAGCGAAGGAACGGTTTGTCCTCCGGGCCGATTGCGACATGCTCTTTTACGACAAGGGTTGGCTTGACGCGGGTTTGAAATTGTTGGCCGACGCTCAATGCGATCTCGTTGCTCCGCCGCGATTGGGTAACGCTTCCGGGCGGGTTTCGTCCCGCGCTTTGTTGCTCGATTTGCCTGCTTTCCGCCAGCGGTTTCTACCGCTGCCACCGGCACGGCTGGATTGGATGCGGCGGATTCACCGGAAGTTGCAGGGGCGGTCAGGCTGGCTTGCCTTTGAGGATTCACTTCTGGCCATGGTCGCGAGAGGTGATGCCAGATACACTGTCTTGGCGCAGGAATTGGGAGCGTCCATGCACGTGGTCCGCATCAATGAAATGGCCGAGCCTCGGTTCTCTCGGGTGGTGGAGCGTTGGGAGAATGGATTGCTGCCTTCGGATCAATTGCGCCATGGCTGGGATTACTGTGCGCAGGATTGGGCGAATCCGGAGTTGCTTCCCGCTGGAAGAATCCAAGTGAAGTCTTCAATTTCCCCATGAACGGCCCGCCGCAGGTTACCGTCGTTGTCCCTGGGCGTTGGCACGCGTTTGATCTCGCGCGCGAGCTCCATCAACTGGGCGCGCTGCATCGGCTCGTCACGAATTATCCCAAAAATCAGACGAGGCGCTGGGGAATTCCTGACGGGAAAGTAGTGAGCCTTCCGATTTCCGGGGTGCTCACTCGACTCGCGGGGAAGTTCGGTGGGGAATCGTTTGCGATGCGCCAGCAGTTTCGCATTAACGATTTGTTTGCGCGGCAGGCGGCACGCCATTTGGGATGCCCTGATCTGATTCACGCGTGGTCGGGTTCAGCTGAGCCCAGCTTAATCGCGGCTAATCAGCGTGGGATTCCTGCCGTGCTCGAGCGCAGTTCGTCCCACATGTTGGAACAATGCCGCTTGTTGCGGGAAGAGTATGCGGGACTGGGATTGCGTTGGGAGGAAACGCCGACGCGGACCGTTGAACGCGAGCTGCGTGAGTACCAACTCGCTGACCAGATCTTTGTTCCGAGTCGCTTTGTCGCCGGTAGTTTTGTCAGCCGAAAATTTCCAATGCTGAAGTTGTCGTTGAATGGATTCGGCGTGGATCTCAGTCGTTTCACGCCAGGCCCGAAAGCGGACACGGTGTTTCGCGTGATCTTTGCGGGTGCGCTGAGCGTGCGAAAGGGGATGCATCACTTGGTGCGCGCATTCAAGGCGGCTGATATTACCAACAGTGAATTGTTGCTGGTCGGCGGGCCTACACCAGAAACAGCGCAACTGCTCGGTGAACCTGATCCTCGCGTCCGCTGTGTAGGTCATATCCCACAGGCTGAACTTCCTGCATACTATCGATCAGCGTCGGTTTTCGTGATGGCCAGTATTGAAGAAGGTCAGGCGATGGTGCAGGCGCAGGCCCTTGCATGCGGATTGCCGCTGATTTGCTCAAGCAATACGGGAGGGGAAGATTTTCTCGCCCTCGATGGCGAAGGAAAAGATATCGCGCATGGCGTGCGGGAGTTTTCAGCGGGTTTCGTCGTTCCGTCGGGTGATTCCTTCGCGATCTCTTTTGCTCTGAAACGGCTCTTGGAGAATCCGCCGCTTCTCGCGTCGATGAAAAATGCGGCGGCGGCACTGGCACGGCGTGATCTTTCGTGGCGCCGATATGCTGCAGCAAATCTCAATCGTTACCAAGCGATGGTACACGCCACGGGAGACCGAGTCACTGCGGGCTCTGAGCTCCCGTTCGTTGGATCAACGCCATGAGAATTCTCTATCTGGGTGACGATTATGTTCACTGCACCAGCGCTCATCGCGCCGCTGCACTTGGACGGTTGGGGCACGACGTGGTGTCGCTCAACCCGCAAGCTCACATGCCCCAGCATTTGATAGTGAGCGGATTTAATGTGCGAACTGGGTACCGGCTCTTTGCCCACTGGGTCAGCGCGCGCTTAAAATCGAAAATCAAAGCGATGCTGAAGTCCGGCCCAGCCCGTCGGTTTGATTTGGTTTGGATCGATGGTTGTCCGGAGTTGCCGCCTTCGTTTTATCTTTGGTTGCGGTCCTTCGGCTTTCCAATCGTTTGTTATAACATCGATGACCCCTTTGGTAAACGTGATCGCCGAAAGTGGGATTTGCTCAAGCAGTCCGTGCCGCACATTGATCTGATGGTGGTGGTGCGAAATGAAAACGTGGCCGAAGCCCGGCAGTACGGCGCCCGCCAGGTGTTGCGGGTATACCGTTCCTACGATCCAGTGGCGCATGCGCCGTTCGCGATGTCCGCGGAGGAAGAGCGCGAATGGTCCAGCGAGGTCGCTTTTGTTGGTACTTGGATGCCGGAGCGCGGTCCGTTTATGGGGCGTCTCCTCGACCTCGGCGTGCCGCTCTCCATTTGGGGTCACTCCTGGCACAAGGCAAAGGAATGGCCGCGACTAAAAAAATGCTGGCGGGGACCGCCGGTGGGTGGGACCGACTACGTTAAAGCGATTCAAGGAGCGAAGATTTTACTGGGGCTGCTCTCAAAAGGTAATCGTGATCTGCATACGACGCGAAGCGCGGAAGTGCCATTTATCGGCGGCGCGGTCCTCTGCGCCGAACGCACCGTGGAACATGAAGAAATGTTTTCGGATGGACGCGAGGTGCTACTGTGGGGCACGGCGGAGGAATGTGCAGTGCGTTGTAACGCCATACTCGCTGACAAAGTTGAGCTGAAGCGACTGGCCGAAAATGCCCGGCGTCGCGTGATCCAACTTCGCCTTTCCAATGACGACGTCTTGGATGCGGTTCTGGCAATGCTTAAGGGCGATACCGGTGTGATGGAGCCGGTTCTTTCTGCTCACTCATCACCATGATTGCGCGACGTCATCCGGTTCCCGCCCTCTCAATCGTTGAGTTTCTTCAGCAGATTCCCATAAGGCCTCTTTACTGCTCGGCGGCCTTCGGGCTGGTGATTTCCGGTTTTCTCGAGCCGGGCGACTGGCGCTTGTTGATCGTCGCGCTAGTATCGCTTGGTTTCACCACGGCCACTGCGGTGCTCACGTTGCGTGAATGGCCGACAGCCATAGCGGTGCTCGGCTTGGGATTGGCGTCGGTTCAGCAGGCGGTTGCTTTGGTTGGAATTAGCCTGGCCGGCGCGCTCGGGTACATGAAGGAAATTGGCACCTATGCGGTAATGGTGGGAAATGAGTTTTGGGTGCTGTTGCTTCTCTGCTTAGTATCGTTGGCCACTTTGCTGATTTTGGCGGTGAGGAAGATCGCTGTTACCAAGAGGCGGCCCGTCGCCGCCTACCGGATGGTCGAGGAAGTTGCCAACGATTCACGACTCGAATTCGTTCTTTTTGCCGGTGCAATATTTACGCTGCTGTTCTGGCTGGGCGGGATTTTAAATATCGGTGTGATTAAAGCCGGAGTGCAGACCCTGCAACGGGCATTCATGTTTGTGCCGTTTTTGGCGGGATTTTATTTCCAAGTGTCGCGCCGGATTACCATTGTCTGGATTCTCACGGTATTGGCGAATTTGGGTATGGGCATCGTCACCGGGAGTCGTGGCCCTGCTTTTGTTCCGATCGCGCTGTATACCATGGGCGCGTTTATGGGCGCGACCGCGCGCCAGCGCTGGTATCTGCTGGGGCTGATCGTCGTGGTGGCGATTCCCGGATCTTATGTTTTCGGCATGATCGAGACCATCCGTGATTCGGTTGGTCGGCTCCAGATATCGGAGATTACGATCAGCAAAATTGCCGAGGTCGCTTCGCAGTTGAAGAATGGTAAGGAAAAGTCGCGCGATGCCTATAATCAATTGCCCTTCTGGGTGACGGCCAACTATCGATTGTTGACCTGGCCGACCGTCGTAGTCGCAGCCTCCACCGGTGGGCAGGGGCCTTACCGTGGGTTCGATGATTTGCCCCAGCAGATCGTTGCGTCCTTGAACGTGGTCAGCCTGACCGGCGATATGAATTCATACTATGATGAAGGGCTCTACAATTTGCGTGCCACTGACTATGGTTTCACAGTCAATACCGGAACATCGGTTGAATTTGGGTTCCTCGCGGAGTCGTGGGATCGCGGTGGTCCACTCTCGGCGTTTGTCTATGCCCTGATTGCCCTGGTGACTTTTGCGCTGACGGAGGCCGGGGTGCGCTATTTGCTGTCGAGCAATCCGGCTTTGCGCGCAGTCGCCGTCAGCGTCATCTTTACCACGGCTTTCTGGACACTTAACATTTACAACCTACCGTTGTCTCTCCGGCAGATGCCAGTGAATCTGATCCTCTGCTGCGTGGTCTTTGGAGTCGTTGTTTTGTTCGTACCTCATAGTCCCGCGAAAAATAAACGCCGCGTTGGCAATCGCAATTGGCCACAAATGTCGGGTTATGATACCGATGGTGCAGCCGACAATGACTCTTCGGAAAATTCGTGATTGAAGTGATTCATTTTCAGCGAAAGCCGGGGTCGCGCGGATTTAGCATCGAACGTTTGTTCGAGGATTTGCGGGCCGCCATGCCCGCGACGATTCACTGTCGGACTCACATTGCGCCTAACTTGAGTCAGGGTCTTTGGTCCCGCATCGCATCGATTCTCGATGCGTGCCGCAACGCCGGTGCGGTTAACCACGTCACGGGCGATGTGCATTTTGTTGCGCTGGGTTTACCGGGCAAGAATACCGTTCTGACAATTCATGACTGCGGTATCTTGCGTCGCTCGCGGGGTCTGAAGCACGCGCTGCTCAAATATTTTTGGTACACCTTGCCGATTGCGCGTTGCCGGGTGGTAACCGCGATCTCCGCCGCAACGAGGAATGAATTAATCGAGCTGGTCGGAGCGCCGGCGGAGAAAATCCGGGTGATCCACGATTGCGTTTCCCCTGAGTTTCAGGCGTCACCCGCAATCTTCAATCGAGTTCGCCCGACGATTCTAATTCTCGGCACGGCGCCGAATAAAAATCTGGAACGCATGGCGGCGGCTTTGGAGGAAATCGCCTGTTCGGTGATTTTAGTCGGCCGCCCAACCGACACTCAAAGAGCGATGTTTCTTAACCGCGGAATCCATTTGATCGAACTGGGCGACGTCAACAATGGCGAAATCCTGACTGCCTACCAACGGTGTGATTTGGTTCTGTTCGCATCGACGCACGAAGGCTTCGGGCTTCCCATTCTGGAAGCTCAGGCGGTTGGGCGTCCTGTGGTGACCAGTAACTGTTCCTCCATGCCCGAGGTCGCTGGTGACGCCGCTTGTCTGGTGGATCCCTTTGACCCGCGTTCAATTCATGCGGGAATCGAACGAGTGAGTTGTGACGAAAATTATCGTGCCCAGCTGATCAGCCGTGGCTTTGAAAATGTTCGGCGATTTTCAGCGACGCGGATCGCAGCGGAATACGCCACCCTTTACCGGGAAATTGCAACGACGCAGTCGTGATGAAGAATATCGTCCAAGTCTGTCATCACCCGTTCCCGTCGTTGGGCGGTCCGGCGAAAACGATCCGGCAATTTCACGAAGCAATCGGGGCACGCACGGTGGGGTTTACCACAGAAAATGGAGCACGACAGGAAACGCCGGTGGTGCCGCTTACAGCGCAAGTGAAAACAATGGGCGGAAAATTTTCCCAATATTTCTATGCATCTGCGCCGGCGTTGTGCGATGTGGAACAGGTGATAAAGAAAGCTGACCTTGTATTGTTGCACGGCCTTTTTGTTTTTCCTCCGGTGTGGGCTGCGAGTGTCTGCATGCGGCACGGAGTACCCTATGCGATCGCGCTGCACGGTTACCTCGACCCGTGGGCGTTGAAAAAAAACCGGTTGGCAAAAAAAATCTGGATGCATCGATACGGAAAAAAGATTTTGAGTGGGGCGCAGGCAATTGTCTGTGCAACGCGACGGGAGGCGGACAAGGTTGCCCCGTATTTCCCGACGCAGGGAAAAACGCGCATCATCAGCTGGGCGTGCGAAATTCCGGACGAAGCAAAGATCCGGCGAAGACGAAAGACCTTGCGAGCTGGATTGGGCTTTCGCGACACCGACCGGGTGGTGGTATTTTTCGGCAGAATCCACTCGATGAAACGTCCGATCGAAACCCTTCGTCTTGCGGCCTCGCTGGGGGCGAAAAATTTGAAGCTGTTGGTGATCGGTCCCGACGACGACATTTCGCGGGCGCGATTGGAAGCGGAGGCGCTGTCCCTGCGTTGGAATGGAATCCGGGTGATCGGTCCAGTTTTTGGCGAAGAGAAATACGAATACCTCGGCATCGCTGACGCCTATATTTCGCTCTCCCATCGGGAAAATTTCAACTACTCGCTCGCTGAGGCAATGGCGGCCGGTTTGCCCCCCATTCTTTCACCCGGAAACGATCTCGGTTGGGATTTCGCCGGCGAAAAATTTTCGTGGCAGCTGAAGACCGACGATCCCGCAGAGGCGTGTGCGGCTCTGGCTGACTTTCTCGCGCAATCGTCGGAAGAGCTTGCCCGTCGTGGTGCGGCAGCGCGTGAATGGGCCCGCAAAAATTTAAGCCTAGGTTTGCTGGGAGAGCAGCTGAATAGTTTGCTTCCGATTGAGCATGGTGAAGCCGGGGAAACGGATTTCGCAGCCCATTCGATCCGATGAATACCTCCGAGACTTCCTGTCTTGCGACGCGCGAGAGTCTGCTCGAGGTATATAACTCTGTCCAAGGCGCGGCGTTCTTTCAGCGGCTTTTGTGCGAATGGCGATTAGCCGGAAATTACTTGATCGCGCACGAGGCGATTTCGGAAGACGCCTATCGAGTTCGTCGCGGCAGATTCGGGCGGATGGCACTGCGCTGGCGCATGTATGGCGGGTACGCGTTCGTTTGCTGGCGGGCCGCCGGGAAAAGACACCTGCACCAACCGGTACGCGTCGTCACCACAAATCCGTTTTTTGCTCCAGCCTTGGTGAAGTGGACCGGGGGAGCGCGCGGCTGGACGATCAATCTGCTTTACGATCTTTTTCCGGACGCACTGGTTCAATCCGGTGCGATCAAGCCAGAGTCCTGGCTTGCGAAGCGCTGTGCGTCACTCACCCGTTTCTCCCTGCGGGAGTGCGATGCCACCGTCTTTTTGGGCGAACGGTTGCGCCGTTACGCGGAAACGACGTATGGACCAGCCCGTCGGGCAGTGGTAATTCCCGTCGGCGCCGATGGCGCTCCTTTTCGTAATTGTCCTCCACAATCGCTGTCACGTGGATCGGCACCGACAATTCTCTATTCCGGGCAATTGGGGCGAATGCACGAAACGGAAACTTTGCGGACATGCTGGCGGCAGGGGATGCCAGAAAGGGTTTGTTGGTCGTTTCATGCGAGCGGAAATCAATACGCGGAATTTAGGAAATCTTGTGGCGAGGTCGCGAATGTGGAATGGGGCGGACCGCTTCGGGAGACGACTTGGCAGGACGCAATGAAGCGTGTCCAGGTTGCACTGGTTACGATTGCCTCCGGCGCGGAGCGGGTCGTGATGCCGAGCAAAACATACAGCGCCCTCGTGGCGGGGCAGGCGATTTTGGCGATTTGTCGACGCGATTCGGATCTTGCCGATCTCATTTTGCAGCACGACTGCGGCTGGGTAGTGGAACCGGGCGACGTTGACGGACTGCGTCGTGCGGTAACCGAAATCGCGGGCAATCCTGATGAATTATTCGCCAAGCGGAATAACGCCTACGAAGCCGGTCATCGTTGCTACGACATGACACCCATAGCGGAGCAGTGGCGCAGTTTGTTTGCTGATTTGACTGGCAAACCGGCGATCGCGGCGACGGGCCGGCCGGGCTGCCAAGCCGCATGAACCCTGCCGGCTTTTGGATTCGAGGCGCATTTCCGATCCTGATTGGGTGGTTGTTTTTCGCTTCGGCCCACGCGAAAATTACGGTCTTTGCCGACGGCAGGATATTTCTTCCGGTGATCGTACCCGCTGACGCACTTCCCTCAGAGCGTGAGGCTGCAGAAGAATTTGGGCGAGTACTCGGAAGCATGTTTGGTGTTCGCTGGCCGGTGCGAGCTCCGATCAACGTCGGGGAGTGTGGATTTTATTTGGGGGGTCTTGCGTCGTCGGCCTCGCCAGATGGCAAACTGATCGTTGCAAAAGATTTCTTCCATCGAAAGGGGAACGAAGTCGGGCCGGACGCCTTTCGAATCAGGTCTAGTCACGGCAGTATCTTTATCGACGCGGCAACTCTCGATGGCATTGGTTTTGCCGTGGATTGGTTTTTGCAGCACGAAGGTGGAGTTCGCTGGTACGCTCCCGGTGCTATGGGTGAAGTGATTCCTTATCGTGCGAATTGGACTCTGCCAGAATTGAATATGGTCCGCGAACCCGCGTATATTTCCCGAGAGATAACCGGATTAAATTCAACCGAGGAAAAGCTTTGGGCGCGGCGCAACGGCCTCCGTTCGAGGGTAGAGTTCACGCATGCTCTGGCGGCTGTTTTCCCCCGGTCGGTGCTGGAAGAGCATCCCGAGTGGAGTCCGTTGATTGAAGGAAAACGTCATGGCCCCGTTTCAGATGGCGATCAAAACTGGCAGCCGAATCTGGCTCTGCCAGGAGTCGCAGACCATGCCGCAGAAGTAGCGTGCGCTGCGTTTCAATGCGATCCGTCACGCCTCAGCTTTTCGCTGGGAATAAACGACACGGTTCGCTTCGACCAAAGCGAGTCAACGCGAGCGCTGGTCGAGCCGGTGCATTATTTTCGGGGGATGCCGGATTATTCGCCACTTGTCTTTACGTTTATGAATCGGGCGGCTGGAGAGATGAGCAGCCATTGGCCTAATCGGTATTTGGGATGTCTTGCCTATTTTTGGTGCGAAAATCCGCCACCTTTTCGAGTTCATCCGAACGTGTTGCCATTCATCACCACCGATCGCAGCCAGTATTTCGATGAAAAATACCGTGCGGGGGATTTGGCGTTGATGTCGCGATGGGGAGCATCGGGAGTTCATGCATTTGGGCTTTGGGAATATGCGTACGGTCGCGGCTTTGTTGTTCCCCGCCTGTACTGTCGCGCCCTCGCCGAATCCATTCGCGCAGGCTGGCATTACGGGGCTCGTGGCTATCTGGCGGAAGTGGAACCCAATTGGGGATTCGATGCCTTTAAGGTTTGGATGTTGGCTCAGTTGATGTGGGAGCCGGATCGAAGGATCGAGGATCTTGAGAACGATTTTTATTCCGGATACTATGGTGCGGCGGCACGACCGATGCGTCGTTTTTTTGAACTTTGCGAGGAGAGTTGGATGAGCCAACGGGGAACACCGCGCTGGTTGAAATATTACGGACAGGAAGATCAGGCTTTGTTGTTCCCGGTGGAGACGTGCGGAAAGCTGCGAAGATTTTTGGAAGCCGCCGCAACAGCGACGGAAACCCCCGAGGAAACGATTCGGGTGAAGGAAACGGCGCGCGCCTTCGACGTGACGGAATCATATGTGCGATTCGATGGCCTACGCCGGGCGCTCGGGAATAGTCGCCCGGATACGCTGCCATCGTCCGATGCGTTAGCTGACTCGGTCTCAAAGTTCGTGAGATTGCGCGAAAATGTTTATCAAAAAATGAAGACCGCTTCACTCGGAGAAATGCCGGCAATGGTCGCATCGGCTTTGGCGGGGGTGATGCGCAACGACCCCATCCCTCGGTTGCTCTGGCTGGCCGGATATCGGAATCCATCTGAACCCGGCCGAATCTTAACGGTGGCGGGCATATCAAAGAACGAAAGCCGCTGGTGGAGCATGGTTGCGGTATCGGAATCCCAAAATTCACCCATGATTCGAAATGGGTTGGAGAACAGCGCGCTTCTTCCAGCCAAAGACAAATTGAAGGAACCGCGTTTTCTTTACCCGAAGTTTGGTGTTCTGCCGCTGAAATGGCAGGTGCAGGCAATGCCGACAGAAAATGGCCAAATGGAAATCGTGGACAATTTTGCCGACACTTTGAAAAAAGCGGTTCACATTGGAGGTGCCTACGACACCCAACTTTTCCAGTGGTATCCGGTCGAGCCGGGCCGCACCTATTTTGCCGAGGCGCAGTTGCGGGGAAATTCCAGCCCGGGAAATGACGCTGCGCTCTTTCTCACATTCGTTGACGGGGCGGGAAAATCCGTGGGCGCGGGTGAAATGCAATCGTTGCCGAAGGGAGTTACGAACGACTGGCGTACCATGGTCCTCGCGGATCAAGCCCCGCTGGGTGCCAAATGGGTGGGTGTTGGTGTGGGTGCTTCTGGACAGGACTCCGACGACTGGCTGGAAACTTCATCCATCGAGTTACGGATGATATCGGCAGGTTCACGATGATTAAGCGACTGGTCGATATCTTCGTTTCTGCGGCGGCGCTGGTGCTCCTATTTCCCGTGTTAATGGTGGTCGCGGCCTTGGTTCGAATCCGGTTGGGTGCGCCCGTGTTTTTTAGTCAGCGACGGCCCGGGCGACGCGGACATATTTTCACCATGTGGAAATTTCGTTCGATGATCGATGCGCACGATGCGGCGGGTAATCTGCGAGACGATGCCGGACGGCTCACGCCGTTTGGCCGCTGGCTGCGCGCCTCTAGTCTCGATGAACTTCCTGAGTTATGGAATATTTTGCGTGGCGATATGAGTCTGGTGGGTCCTCGTCCGCTGTTGACGGATTATTTGCCGCTCTACTCGCGGGATCAATCCCGTCGTCACGACGTGCGTCCGGGTCTGACTGGCTGGGCTCAGGTCAACGGTCGCAATGCGTTGAGCTGGGAGGAAAAATTTCGCCTAGATGTCTGGTATGTCGACCATCGGACATTCTGGCTGGACTTGAAGGTGCTTTTCCTGACCGCCATGCATGTGCTTTGGCGGAAAGGAATTTCCGCTCCAGGTGAGGCGACGATGGCGAGATTTACTGGGAGCGACCGCTCCACCGCGCTGCGGGAATAGATTGAGTTGGTCGATTGAGCACGTGGATCGACACGCAAATGTCACACGAAGGGGCGAAGCCCGGCTTCATTTTCAGCACTCCGGCTCCCGGTCACCATAATGTAACGATCCGATTCTGGACAGTCCGGAGCGAGCTCACAACCGTCGGGTCGTGAATGCTCGCACGCAAGTTAGCCTAAAAAAAGTTCGCGACTTAGTTGTCGAAACTCTGCCCCAATCGACTCTGAAATCGAAAGGGGAAATTATTTTCGGGCCGGACGGAGCGCTCGATAGTCTGGATCTGGTGAATTTTTTGGCGGATCTTGAATACCGAATTGATCAGGTTTTCGGTTGTGAGATAGTCCTGGCCAGTGAAAAAGCGATGAGTAGAAATCGCTCTCCGTTTCGCGATGTGGATACATTGAGCGGATACGTCGTCGAACTTTTGTCCGAATGAACGCCGTGCGCATCTTTGTCATCACCGGTACGAGTCGCGGAATCGGCCGCGGGTTGGCGGCTTGTTTTCTTAAGCGAGGCGACGTGGTGTGCGGTTGCAGTCGAAAGCCAGCTACGATCAAGCATAAGAACTACCGCCATTCGTTGTTGGATGTGGCGGACGAAAAAGCCGTGGTGAAAATGATCCGGGGAGTGGTTGCGGAATACGGGAGGGTCGATGTGCTGCTCAATAACGCGGGAATCGCGGCGATGAATCACGCCCTGCTTACGCCGGCCGCCGTCGCGCGGTCGATTTTTGCGACCAATTTCCATGGTACGTTTTTATTCTGTCGGGAGGCAACCAAGGCAATGTTGCGGAGGAAGACCGGACGGATTGTGAATTTTGCAACGGTAGCGACGCCGCTCCGGTTGGAAGGAGAAGCGATCTATGCCGCAAGCAAGGCGGCGGTAGAATCCTTCACGCAGATATTGGCCAGAGAGCTTGGCCAGACCGGTATAACAGTGAATGCGGTGGGGCCGACTCCGGTGCCGACCGATCTGATCAAAAGCGTACCTCGGGCGAAGATGGACGCTTTGCTGGCGAGGCAATCGATTCCCCGCTTTGGCTCGATCGAGGATATTGTCAACGTGCTGGATTTTTTCCTGGCGCCTCAAAGCGATTTTATCACGGGCCAGGTTATCTATCTCGGGGGAGTAACTGGGTAGAATAAAAAATTCCGGCCGAGCGGTAGGCTCAGTTGGGCTGAAAAATCAATCATGTCGCTGCTTCTTAATAACGAATTGAAGACGCTATCGGTCGAAAACATTTCCGTTCTCGCCCGCCAACGGGCGGGAGATAGGGTTTGGCTCGACGATGCCGGCTCACTGATGTGGCTCCAGTTTGCAGCGGCGATTGAACGCGTGACGCACGAGTGTAGAGAGGCCGGCCTCCAGCCCGGTGACGTTGTAGTCACTTCCGGTGAATCGACCCTCGATGCCCTTGTTTGGCTCTTCGGGGTGGCGGCGGCCGGCGGGGTGGTCGCACCTCTCCGCAGAGAACGTTTGAGGGAAGTGCAGGGTTGGAAGAGTTTCCTCAAGATCGGCTGGCGTGAGGTGGAGGGTAGGATTGAACGCGCGGATGATGGGAAATGTTCCGCCGCGGCGACCGCCTTACTCGGTGAATTGCGGCAGCGTGACCATCCCGGATTGATTCTCGCTACTGGGGGCACGGGGGGAAATCCCAAGATCGTCCTTCACGATTTGACTGCATTGCTGGCTGCGATTTCGATAAAATCCCACGCGACGCGTCGGACTATGCCGCTGATGCGATTCGATCATATCGGGGGTCTTGACATGGCGTGGAGAGCATTGGGCGGTGGGCACACTTTGGTCGCCCCGCCAGCAGAGATAACGCCGGTCACGGTCGCTGCTGCCATTGAGCGGCATCGAGTTGAGGTGCTTCCGGCAACACCCAGTTTTCTCAATTTGCTTTTACTTGCTGGCGTTAAAACCACTCATGATTTGGGTTCTCTGCGGCTGGTGCCCTACGGCGCCGAGAGTATGCCGGCGGGATTGCTGGCGCGATTGCGGGCTGCTTTTCCCGCAGTCGAATTTAAGCAGCAGTTTGGCACCAGCGAAACGGGGGCGCTGCCGGTGCGAGAGAAGGGAAGTGGCCTGACCCTTCGCACCGACCGTCCAGGATATGCATGGAAGGTTATCGACGGTGAGCTTTGGGTCCGCAGTCCGACACGGGCCTTGGGATATTTGTCAGGAAACTCACAGGTATTCGATTCGCTTGGCTGGTTTCGAACCGGTGATTTGGCGGAGGAAATGTCTAACGGAGCGACCCGGGTGATTGGACGCCGGGAGAACGTGATCAACGTTGGCGGAGAGAAAGTGCTCCCGGGCGAGGTGGAGGAAGTACTATTGACCCATCCGCTGGTCTCGGATTGTCGCGTGAGTTTCGAGCCAAATGCAATGCTCGGGCAGGTGGTCTCCGCCGAAATTGTCTGGAGTGGCGGAGAATTCGACGCGTTGGTAGTGAAGCGAATCCTTCATGATTTTGCGGCGCATTTGCTTTCCCGACATAAGCTGCCGGCGATCGTGCGGTTGGTTTCGAGCGTGGGGACGACGCACAATTTTAAGAAATTTCGGCATTCAAGCGTATGAAGAAAATTGTGATCATTGGCGCGGGCGGGTTTGGCCGCGAAATGCTGGCCTGGGCGCGGCAATCGAAAACATTGTGGCCGGTGAAAGGCTTTATCGACGACAATGGTCGCGCCCTTGATCGATTTTTGAAAAATGTCCTGATTTTGGGTTCGGTCGAAGAGTATGAGCCGACACCGGATGATCTTTTTATCTGCGCGATCGGCCAGATTGAAGCGAAGCGGCGATGCGTGAATCAGATTCTCGCTCGCGGCGGCGTGTTCGTCGAAATGGTGCACTCGACCGCGGTCAGGGGGGAGGATGCCAGCTTTGGCCGGGGGGTGATTCTATGCCCGCATGCGGTGGTGTGTTCCGATGTGCGGCTGGGAGATTTTGTTACCGTCAATCTGCATTCGACGATTGATCATGACGCGATCGTCGGCCGTTGGTCGCAGATCCATTGTCACGTTGATATCACCGGTGGCGTGGTGCTAGGTGAGGGTGTCTTAGTCGGAAGCCATGCCTCCATTCTTCCCGGAATCACGGTCGGTGACGGCGCGGTGATTGGAGCAGGAGCAGTGGTCACAAAGGACGTTCCGGCGGGAGCAACGGTCTTCGGGGTGCCGGCGCGTTGTTATCGTGTACAAGAGGTGTTAAATGAATGAGCCCTCACAAAATCGCAAACGTCCGTGGTCGCTAATCGCGGCCGCGTTCGCGCTGGCGGCGGCCGTGGCTTTGCAAGGCGTGAATTTTTTTCGCGAAACGCCGAGGCCGCATGACCCTCATTTGACGGAATCGATTCCGCTTGAACTGCCGGGTTGGCGCGGACGCGAGGTCCCCTTGGGGGCGAACGAATTTCAATCCAACGAAGTGGAGAAGGTTCTGAACTACGACGACGTGCTCTATCGTGAGTACACGCGAAGTGGGGAGAGCTTTGGTGTGTACGTGGCTTACTGGGGGGCGGGAAAAATGCCGACGAGGCTCGTGGCTTCACATACTCCCGATCGTTGCTGGACAGAAAACGGCTGGCGTTGCGTGCAGATGAAATTCAAGGAAAAGGAAACCTTCGAAGGTGCGCCGCTGCAACCCGTCGAGTGGCGGGTGTTTGAACCACCCCAAGGTGGCGCTCCCACCTACGTGATGTATTGGCACCTGGTGGAAGGACGGACCTATGATTATGGCGATCGTTTCAACAATGTGCCCGATCCGGTATTGTGGTGGAAGGATGCGATGCAACAGGCACTGCTCGGGAGTCGTGAACAATATTTCATCCGGCTGACCAGCAGCGAACCACTGGAAAATTTGTGGGCCGATCCGGGATTTCAGAAAGTTTTACAGGGACTGGGTGACCTTGGATTGAGGCCTAAAAATTCCACCAAAATTTAGGTTTATGAGTACTGCTCTTCCACTTTCTTCTGCGA
>JBEPTW010000036.1:0-28212 GCA_041691855.1 Verrucomicrobiota bacterium
CCCGGCGATCCTCGCCGGAATGAAACGTGAGAATCGCCACCCGCCCGCCGCTTTTTAGACAAGCAGGCAACTGCCGCAGCAAGGCGTCGAGCGCACCAAACTCATCGTTTACCGCGATGCGAATCGCCTGAAATACCCGTCGCACGCAGTCATCATCCGTCTCCGGGTCGCGGCGCGGTCGGTGTTGATGCAAGATCGCGCGGATCGCCGCGGCGAGTTGCACCGTCCGAGTAAACGGCGTGCCGATCCGCCGCTCAATGAGGTCGCGAGCCAGAATTTCGGCGTCAGGTTCGTCGGCATTTTCCTCGAGTACCGACCTTAGGGTAGCCGGTGAAACGCCCGCGAGCCACTCAGTGGCAGAAGGTCCGCGCGCCGGATTCAGGCGCAGATCAAGCGGACAGTCGGTCTTGAAAGTGAAACCGCGAGCTGGATCATCGAACTGCATGGAGGATACACCGAGATCCGCGAGAATCGCGTCCGCGCCCTCCCATTCCAGTTTCGCCAGAACCTTGGGCAACCCGGCAAAATTTGAGCGGATCGCCGCGAAGACATCCTCGCCCCAGCCGGCGGCGCGCAATCGCTCGATGGTTTTGGGTTGTTCGATCGGGTCGACATCCAAGCCAACGAGCCGGCCTCCCGGAACAACGCGCGCCAGCAACTCGCGAGCGTGTCCGCCAAAACCCAGCGTGCAATCGACCACGCATTCACCGGGCTGCAACGCGAGGACTTCCAGAATTTCCGCGACCATGATTGGGCGGTGACTGCTGGCGGGAGTTTTACCCGCCGCGATCACCTTGGCGACATCCTCCGCATAACGAGCCGGATCGCGCTCCTTGTATTTGTCCTCGAATCGCCGCGGATTTTTTCCGGCGTAGCGCGGGCGCCGCACGTGGGGCGCCGCAGATTTGTCGGCGGGAGTGCGAGTGGATTCAGGATCAGGCATGGGACGTAAACGATTACCTGCGCAACCGGGTTTCGTCGAGAACTGTAGTGAGCCGATCTGGAATACACGAAGGGCATTCCGAACTTCGGTAACCCGTCAGAATTAATTCCGTTTGCCACGACCTCGCATCGTCGAATGCGGCGGTTGCAATTTGGCGTGGGCGGAATTGAGTGCGCAAATGCCAAGTCGAAAAGGCACGCCCAATTATCACGTATTAGCGCACCATGTCCTGAAGACTTCGGATACATGGCAACAGCCCGAGAGGCTGGCGGATGAACCGGGTGGCCGGCTGCATGCGCTCACGGCGCTGATCGAAACCTGCTTTGGTCCAGACAGCGCGGAAGCAATCGCTCGCGATTTAATCATCGAACTCGACGAGTTCGATCTCGGTGATCCGGACGATCCCACCCTCAAACCAACGCCAACGGAGCGGACGGAATTTCTGGTCACATGGCTGCGCGATGAATTTGACGACGACGTGATTTGAAAAAGTGCGCGGGTTGATCCGCAGGACATTTTCCGCGAGAGCCGATGCAGCGCTCCGGCCTTCCAGCCCAAACTGCAGCGCGGGCGACCTCGCCCGCGCTCTCCCCACCGCAGCGAGGTCGCTGCGGCTCCAGCCAAAACACGCCAAGGCACAGCCGCGCCGGGTGGAGACATGCCGCGCACGTTTTCCATCCGAATAGCGGGTTTGCGTCAGCTGACTATCGTTCCCAGCACGAGGGAAAGGGACAATCCCAGAAACCTCCATTCCATCAATGAACCTACTCAACTTAAAGTCACTGGCTAGAATGGTTGTCAGGATCAACCCGCTCACCATTGCTACCGACGCGTCTCGATCACCGGCATCGACTCGGACTTTCTACCTCATTTTGAAACGAATGGTTTCGTTCTGCGTCCGTTCCGCATTCGTGCTCGCTTGTGGCTTGGTGACCCCATTCCTGTCCGCAGCCAATTCCTGGCAATGGGCGTCCCCCACTCCAACGGGCAACGCCATAAGAAGTTTTGTTTACGGAGGAGGCCAGTTTGTCGGAGTGGGAAATGCGGGTGAAATCGTCACCTCCCCCGATGGCGCCACATGGACGCCTCGCGAGTCCGGCGTCCAGGATCGGCTCGCCCGTGTAGTTTACGATGGCGCGCATTTTTGGGCAATCACCAGCGCCAATCTTCTGACTTCAAGCGACGGCATTGTTTGGAGCAAACAGAACGCGCCAGCTAACTTGCTCGATATTGCGGCTGGAAATAATTTGCTCGTGGCCATCGCTGCACCAACGAGCACCGGGCAGCCTTATCGCCTGTCGTCCTCCCCCGATGGGATCAACTGGACGTCGAGTGACACTGCGGTCCAACCGCTGCGAATACTTTTCGCCAATGGTGTTTTTGTCGCAGTTGATTCTGCCGGCCACGCGCTGTCTTCAACTAACGGCCTCACGTGGATCACGACGCAACTCCCAGACATCACCTCCGCTTCCTTCTTCGCTGCGGGCAACGGTTCCTTTCTGGTGAGCTTAAGCTCGAAGACTTATCTTTCAACCGATGGCACTACGTGGCGCGAAGTGACCGCTCATCAGCTCGATCAAAATGGAAGTCAGCAGACCTTCCCCATCCCAGCCCTCGATGGGAGCGGCGGCGGAAGCACCATGGGATTTGCCGGCGGCTATTTCTACGTGCAGCAAAGCCGTTACTCTCAGTACCCGGGTCGTTATTATCGTTCCCCGGATGGTGAAACATGGGAAGACGTCCCATTTTCATGGAAAGCCGATTTTTCGACCCTGGCCTCCGGCGGCGGTACGATGGTTGCGACGGAATTAGAAACTCTCTACGCTGGGGTCAACTCGGCCAGCTTCGCCATTCACTCCTCGACCGATGGCCTGACATGGACAACCCGGAGCAGCCCCGCGATCTATTCCGATTCAAACTTGGTCTACGGCTTAGGCCGTTTCTTCGTGGGCGGCAAAGTCTCGAGTGACGCCCTCGCGTGGGTCTCGAATCCTTTCGAGCCCACCCACGCGGCCGGAGACTTGGTCTTTCGCATCACTTCGCAATTTCCGAACAGCACCGTTATCTCGACGACCATCGATTCGCGCGCCGTGACGAGTGTTGTTGTCTCTGCCGACGGTTTAACCGGACTGCCGGTCGACGTGAAAATGGCCACGCCTCGTTCGGTCGCGTTTGGATCCGGACGCTATGTTTTCGTGGGTGATGGCGGCAACGTATCGAATTCTGCCGACGGCCTCACTTGGACGGCGGGCGCGAGCGGAACGACCAGTGATCTGCGGGCCGTGATTTTTGCCTTTAACCGGTTCATCGCCATCGGCGGCAAGGGCGCGTTGCTCACTTCACCGGATGGTCTGACTTGGACCGTGCAGAATACTTCCACCACGGTCGATTTCCTTTCGGTCGCAGCCAACCCGGACCGCATCGTAGTCGGCACCCCAGGATCCGCCGTGACGGTGCCGGCGTTCACGTTAACAGGAAATCTCACGGTCCAGATTGTCACCACCCGCCGCTCAGACGCGCTCCTCTGGTTTGATGGTGAATTCACCAGCGTCGAACACTACGCGATCAATTATTATACCGGCAGTACCAGCTTCGCTACCTCGACAGACGGCGGCACATGGACCGATCTTCAACTCCATTTCCCTGACTCGATCAGTGGTCCAGTTACGATGGCTGCGGGAAATGGCATCGCCCTGATGGTGCTTCCAGCGGGAGTGAATTGGACGCTGGGTCCGATTTTCACCGCAGCGTTCCAAAAACACAATGGCGTGACCGCTGCGCCAATCGTCACGTACGCTCCCGCCGCTACCACCGTTCATCAGGGGGAAACGGCCACGTTCAGCGTCGGCGTGATCGGAAGCGGACTGCTGTCCTATCAATGGAATCACAGCGGCTCTCCCCTGTCCGGCGCGACGAGCCAGGTTTTATCACTGCCTCTCGTGAAAGATAACGACGCCGGCGACTACACCGTCACCGTTTCAAATTCGCTCGGCTCGGTCACGAGCGGGGCTGCCAGGCTCACGGTCGAAACATCCGTTCCTCTCACGATTACCAAACAGCCTGTGGGCGGAGTACTCTACGAATCGAAAACTTTTGTCCTGTCGGTCGAAGTCGCTGGTTCCGGGCCGATCACCTACCAATGGCGCAGAAATGGAACATCCGTCTGGAACGCCACGTCGTCGAGCCTGCAAATTTACGCGACATCCTCTTCCATGGACAACTACACGGGAACTTACGACGTAGTGGCCACGGCGCCCTCTGGCACCGTGACGAGTGAAGCAGTCGTCGTTAGTCGCGGTGGTCCGAGCGCGACGGTCAGCCAATCCGGAAATGCCATTGTCGGGGGCACACTGGTCGTCACTGCCACCGCGACGGGCAAAAGTCCGTTCACTTATGATTGGAGGAGAGCCGGTGGCCAGCATTGGGCCGGAGCCAATGGTGCCATGGTCGTATTGCCTAACCTGACCTCCGCCGACAATGGTCCCTATTCGGTGACTGTGACCGATGCCGACGGTTTATCCACGCAGGCGTTTTTCGCTGTCGTGGTTTCAGGTTCCGATCCAGCACCAACCACCGCTCAAGCCATCGCTACCGCCGGCCAAACCCTGACTCTCCGAGCCCCGATTTCGGTGGCCGATTCGTCGAACCATTCATTCCAATGGCGTTTCAAGAATGTCCCTATCGTCGGCGCCACTGATTGGAGCTACACGACTCCGGCCGTTTCCGACACCACCGTCGGCGATTACTCAGTGGTGATAACCAATACGGCCGGTGATACCGCAACCTACACGACAACCGTGGTGTTGGGAAGCACGACCATCGTCCCAACCTTCGTCGCGCAAACCACCGCTCGCACAGTGGCGGCCGGAGCCACGACGACGTTCTCCGTTTCAGTCGGTGACGCTTCCGCCTCGAGTTATCAATGGCAAATGAGCTCCAACAGTGGCAGCGCTTGGACCAACATTACCGATAGCAGTCCCTACTCCGGCGCGATGACTCCTGTCCTCTCGATCACCAGCACGACGGCGACGATGAACGGTTACCAATACCGTTGCATTGCCCGGAGCGCCGCCGGCAATACCACCAGCAACGCGGCGACCCTTTCGATCAACAACGATCCCGCGTTGGTTTATCCAGTTGCGATCGCCCGCGATCATTCGGGTAATCTCTTTGTCGCCGACACCTCAGCCAACGTGATCCGCATGGTCACGCCCGGCGGCGCAGTAACCGTCTTCGCGGGCACGGCCGGAAACGCTGGCTCTGCGGATGGCACCGGCAGCGCCGCGCGTTTTAATCAACCCGGCGGACTGGCACTCGATGCTACCGGCAATCTCTTCGTCGCCGACACCGGCAACGCCACGATTCGCAAAATCACTCCGACCGGTGTCGTCACAACGCTCGCAGGCGACACCACCGCGCGCGGTAACGTCGATGGCACGGGCAGCGCCGCACGCTTCAATCATCCGATCGGCCTCGCGGTGGATTCCGTCGGCAATCTCTATGTCGCCGATACTTTCACCGACACCGTGCGCAAAATTACGCCGGCCGGCGCCGTGTCCACGCTCGTGGGAACAAACACCGTCACCGGATCCACCGATGGATCAGGCCCGGCGGCGCGGTTCAACCGTCCTTCGGGTGTCACCGTTGATCCCAACGGTACCGTTTACGTCGCCGACACCGGCAACAATACCGTTCGCAAAATCACCGCTGACAGCAGCGTGACGACGCTCGCGGGTTTGCCCGGCGTCGCTGGTTCAACGGACGGCGCCGGTAGCGCCGCCTTTTTCAGTCAGCCAACTAATCTCGCCATCGACACAAACGGTATTCTGTACGTCGCGGACACGGGCAACGCCTTGATCCGCCGCGTGACGTCATCCGGCGTCGTTTCACTATTAGCAGGAGTGCCCGGCATTGCTGGTCTCTCCGACGGCGTGGGTCTCGACGCCCTGTTCGATCAACCGCACGGCGTCGTACTTGATGGAAACGGCAACCTCTTCGTAGCCGACACCGGCAACGCGGCCCTGCGAAAAATCGCCACCGACGCCACCGTCACCACGCTCGCGTTGACGGATGCCGCAAGCCCGGCGCCCGTGACCAACAACCCTTCGACCACGCCAACCGGCACGCCGAGCCGTGGCGGCGCTTCCGCGCCAACAAGCGGCGGCGGCGGTGGCGCAATGACTCCGTGGTTTGGAATTTTAATCCTCAGCTTGGGTGTCGCGCATCTTCGTCTGGCGTCCGCCAGGAAATTCTAAACACGAATTTGATCGCCACAAAAAGCCACCTAGAGATTTCCCCAGCGGCCCGTGAGAGGTTGCTGGTTTACGGGTGCTTTCTGTTGCGGCGCGTGAATTGGCCTGCATCGTGGGCGCGTGCGTATCGGATCACTCCAGTTTGACTCGAATTTATTTCTCTCGCCGCTGGCGGGTTATACCAATCTGCCTTTCCGGCTCGTGGTCCGGGAAATTGGCGGGCTGGATTGGACCACCACCGATCTCGTCAATGCGCGCTCATTGATCGAAAAAAATCCGCGAGCCCTACAAATGGTGCAAACGTGTCCGGCGGAAAAATTGCTGGCCGTTCAACTGTTCGGATCGGTGCCGGAGGAAATGCGCGACGCCGCGATGATCGTCGAATCGATGGGCATCGCGTCCGTCGACATCAACATGGGTTGCCCGGTGAAAAAAGTAGTCGGAATCGGCGGCGGCTCGGCGATGATGACGGAGTTGGAAAAAACCGCCAAATTGGTGCGCGGCATGGTCGACGCCGTTAAAATCCCCATCACGGCAAAAATGCGTCTGGGGTGGGACGAAAACAATCTCACCGCTCCCGACCTCGCGCGCGTATTGGAGGATGCCGGAGTCGCCGCAGTTTTCGTGCACGGCCGCACTCGTGCCCAAGGTTTCAGCGGCAGCGTTAATCTCGCGGGCATCCGTTCGGTGGTGGAGGCGGTGAAACACATTCCCGTGATCGGCAACGGCGATGTCACGACACCCGAAGCCGCGAAGATGATGTTCGAGCAAACCGGCTGCGCCGGCGTCAGCGTCGGTCGCGGTGCATTCTACAATCCTTGGATTTTTACCCACACGCGTCACTACCTCGCGACCGGCGAGCTTCCTGTCGATGCGGGGTATCCTGCACGCGTCGCGGTAATGCGGCGACATCTGGAGTTAATGATCGAGTTTTTCGGCGAAGATCACGGCTGCCGTCTTTTCCGCAAACCCGCGTCGTGGTACGCAAAACGTTTCGGGCCAGCGAAGGAATTTAAGAAAGGGATCACGCAGTTCGCGACCCGCGCGGAATTCGAGGCATTGCTCGCGGCCTATGAAAAATGGCGGCAACCCTTCCTGGATGAAAAGGGTGAGCTCCGCGAAAAATACCGGCCAGCCTCGATGGTCGCGTCCTTTATGCGCGACGACGACGAGCCGGCGGTCATGCGGCGGGAATCGATCCCGGTGCCGAAGGGTCCGATCGACGTTTGGTAAATCCCCACCGAGGTTTCTGCAAAGCCATCCAGCGGCCGGTGAGTGCGCCGGCTCAGTTTCTGCGTTGAACCGTGGCGCCCGATTTGTCCTTAAAGATTAAGTGGCGCGTCGCGGAATCATAACTCTCGAAGGTGATTCCCAACTTCAAATCAACCACTTCTCCGGGTGCGTAAGCCGTTCCGCCGATGAACACGCGTGTGTTTGCGCCCGCCCTGACTCCGCCCACTCGAAGTGCGTCCACCCACGCCTTGAACGCCGCGCTGGGAGGCGGTGGCTCAGCAATTTCCACTGGCTTCGGGGTCGGAGCTTTTTCGACGACCGGGGCGACCGCTTTGGGTGCAACCTCGACCGGAGGCGGTTCCGCTTTGGTTTCCTCGGCCGCGGGAACCGATGCTTCCGGAGCCACCGGAGCGACTACAACCGCTGCCGCCAGATGCCTCGCCATGAAAATTCTGAAAGCGAAGAAACCACCGCCTAAAATCGCGACGACGATCAACCCGCCAACCCCCAGCTTGACGAACTTCTTGCCCTTCTTTTTTGCGGCGACCTTGGGTTGACTCCAAGGCGGCGCAGGCCGGTTTGCTCCGCCGGGCGGCGGAGGAAAATTCCCCGGTGGCGGCGGAAAAGGTCTCGCAGTCAATGATTGGGGAATCGTTGCGGCTGGCACTTCACCGCCCAGCTCGGCATCGATAAATAAGGGGGCCGGAATGGTCTCGGACAGAGCGGGTGCGGGCACCGGAATTTCGGCGGGTGGCGGCGGAAACGCGGGCGCTGCCGCCAGCGGAGTCTCGGACGTCGCTTTGGGCCGCAACATGAATTTTGCCGCGGATTTTTCGGCGGGCGGCAAGGACTCGACTGGCGAATGGGTTCCAGCGGGCGTTGGTGGCGGGAACGCACCCGTTGCTCCCCAAGGCGGGAGAGCCCCGGTTTCTGCCGGGGTCACCGGAGGGGGCGGAGCACTCTCTTGAGCGGGGGTGGGTGCGAGCTTTGGTTTTAGCCGAATTGCCTTGGATTCAGTACCTGCCGGAGCCTGTCCGGTCACGGCGGGAGCGACAGCGGGCGGAGGCGGAAC
This sequence comes from Verrucomicrobiota bacterium, assembly GCA_041691855.1. Lineage (GTDB taxonomy): Bacteria > Verrucomicrobiota > Verrucomicrobiia > Opitutales > Opitutaceae > Lacunisphaera. The sequence goes on from JBEPTW010000036.1 coordinate 8,501, forward strand.
AATGACAGGCTCAGCCGCCAGCTTTGGCTTCAGTCGCAGCTTCGGCACGTTTTCTTCGCTCATAAAATACAGGTTAACAATTTTCGCGGGAGTCGGAAACAAAAACTTCGGCCAATTCACCCGGAAAATCAGCGGCTTTTAATACTAAATTTAATTGAATCACGTATTTCAATCGAGCGTTTCATTCCGAGCGGGAGCCAGCGTCGTCCACCAGACCCAGCCCATCGCCACGAGTTGGAACGGCAACCGCAACCAGAGGATCAACGGGGAGAAATCAAAACCGGGCATGCGACCTTGAAGCGCGACATGAACATTTGCCGGAAAGATCACCACCAATAGAGCGATCAATCCCCAGCCGGAGAATTTCCGCGTAAACGGTACGCAGACGCCGATCCCACCGAGAATCTCCGCCGCCCCGCTGATATAAACCAACGTCAGTGGCGAAGGCAGCCACGATGGCATCATTCCCAAATAAACCGCCGGGGTGCGGAAGTGATTGGCTCCCGCCACCACGAAAAACGCCGCCAGCAAAATCCTGAAAATAAGCCGCCAGTTCATTGCTCAGGCAGAGGAGGGTTGCTTCTTAGCGCCCAATCCGAACGCCTCCTTTAGCGCCTGACCAATCGATGACGCCAACGTGGCCATTTCAATACCGGGTGTCTTGCCCTTCGACTCAACCTTGTGGCCCACCGCCGTTGCCCTGTTTACGAATAACGCGGCACCAAGCAACGCGACCACCAAGGGCAGGAAACGTTTCATTGGCGCAACCATACCGGTCTTTGGGCTTTTGAAAAGCCCGCAAAAGCCACGGGCCCAATCGTCCTGCGGCCCGCAATGGCTTTGCCAAGCCTGATGCGCGCTGTTCTGCTCGCCCAATGCCGCTCACCAAGGCCGAGATTTCCCGATTGCGCGAGTTGCGCGAAAAAAAGCACCGCGTCGCCGCCGGCGTATTCGTGATCGAAGGCGAAAAAGTTATCCGGGAATTGTTGGCGGCAAATTATCCGCTCCTGGAAATCTACGCCACGCCCGAGTGGGAAGGACTTTCTGTAGGCGGGATGCCTCCACCCCGCGAGGAGTCAAACCCGCAGCCTCCAACCAGCGGGGTGAGGGCAACCTGCCCACATTATATCACCATAACCGCCGAGGAAATGGCGCGGGCGAGTCACTTTCCCACGCCTTCGACCGTTCTCGCCGTCGGAAAAATCTCTCACTTGCCACTGGCCGCCGGCGCGCTCAATCGCGGCCTGACGCTTGCCCTCGACGGCATCCAAGACCCTGGAAATGTCGGAACCCTTCTCCGTCTCGCCGACTGGTTCGCGCTCGACCGAGTAGTACTTTCGCCCGATTGCGCCGATCTATTTTCCCAAAAAGTGATCAATGCCAGCATGGGCTCGTTCGCGCGCATGATGGTGCACACTGCGGCCCTCGCGGATGCACTCGCCGAAATCTCCATTCCGGTCCTCGGCTGCGATCTCGAAGGCGAAGTCGTCCATTCGCTGAAATCGATGCGCGACGCGATCATCGTGGTCGGCAGTGAAGGGCGCGGACTTTCGCCCGCCGTGCAAGCGCGGATCACGCAACGGATCACGATCCCACGTTACGGCGATGCGGAATCACTCAACGCTGCCATCGCCGCTGCCATCGTCTGTGACAATCTACGCCGAGTCAGTCGACGATCGATGAAATCAATCTAAATTCCGCAGTTCGATCTCATCGCAGAGCTCATAGAGTTCGGAAGGAGACCACGGAGAAACACGTGTCGTGAGTTGATCTGCGAATTCGAATTCACCTGCTGAGTGATCGTGCAGGCGGGCGATCTACCGCGGCATTTCTCTGTGCGCTCTGTGCTTACCTCGGCGTACTCTGTGTCCAACTCCGGTTTCTAGGATCAATCTCGAAAAATCCACTCCACGCCGGTCCCGCGTTTCCAGCCGTTCAACTGTAGTCGTAATTCAACCCGACAGAGGTCAGCCACGCATCGAGTAGCGTCGCCGTGCCGATCGTATCGGCCCAACTCGCGAGCGCCACTTCGCGCTCACCGCGCTCAAGCGCATCGGCCACGGCATCCGCTTCGTACGCGTATAATCCAACGCCCGGACTTGGTATTGAAATTTGTTCAGGGGCTGCAGCACCGGCCCGATGCAGGAAAATTCCTTCCGTCCTTCCTCCGAGCCCCGGCGTAAACGGATTGGGCACTTCGAGCCAACCCTTGGTGCCATGAATTTCCACCGCGTTGTCATTTTTCACCGTCGAGCCACACGAAAGCTCGGCCAGCAAACCGTTCGGAAATTTTGCCACGGCCGTCGCAAAATCGTCCGTGCCGACCATCGGATGCAGCCGACCGGTCCCATGAAATTCGAGGGGTTCAGCGAACGCTGTATCCGCAGCCGCTCCGGCGATGTGTCTTGAATAGGAGATCGGATAACACCCGAGATCGAGAATCGAGCCGCCGCCAAGTGATTTTTTAAACATACGATGTTCCGGGTCGAAAGTGCAGACCACATTAAACGACGCACGGATGAGATTCAGTTCACCAATCACGCCGCTGCGCACCAACTCGACCACTTTGCGCGTCTGCGGATGAAACCGATACATATAGGCTTCCATCAAAAGCACGCCGTGCTTTTTCGCTGCGGCGATGACCTCCAGCGTATCCTTCAAGGTCAACGTCAGCGGTTTTTCGCATAACACGTGCTTGCCTGCCGCGACCGCCTTGATGGCCCATTCCTTGTGCCCCGGATGCGGAGTGCCGATATAAACCGCCTGCACTTCCACGTCCGCCAACAATTCATCGTAGCTGCCGTACGCTCGAGCGCCGCCGAAATCGGCCGCGAATTTTTCTGCGTCCACGAATTTGCGCGCGCCCACGGCGACAAACCGTCCGGTGCGCGACTGTTTCAGATCAGCGACAAACTTCCGCGCGATGCCACCCGTGGTAACGATTCCCCAATTCAATTTTGCAGGCATGCACGGATTAAGAATTATTTACGCTGGCGCAAAAGCTCAATCGGAATGCGTCCATTGGTTCGTCGCGTCATCGACCATCTGCTGCAAAACGGAAAAGCGAATTTCCCCATAGTTAAAAGCCACGCGCAGTTTGCCATCGCGATAGACCCACGTCGACGGAATCCACGTGATCGGCAAACCGAGAAACGCGTTCACGCGATCCGCCGCCGTCCGCGAAGGATTCGGATGCGTGAGCAACCTTCGGTTTGGCTGCGAACCGAGGCCCGCCACCGCCAGTTTTGGTGCGGGGTCATCGCCGTTGTGCCAGAAATTGATAAACACGACCTGCAGTAATAAAAATCACGACATGCCATGGAGCCATGGCGACCCCGCCGCGGCTTTCCGTGCGTCGCCCAAACCGCAGCGAGGTCGCTGCGGCTCCAAATCAAAATGCAACTGGCTGGAAACGAACTTCTCGATTGCACTCCAGATTTGCTGGTCTGCGATCCAATCCACGACGCGAGGAAGTACCGGCCCAATTATCGTCAATCGAAGCTGGGCTGCAATTCGCTCCGAAGCTTCAACCCGCAAACGCTCAGGGCGCGAGACCGACAAACGACAAGCCAAAGTGTATCCACAGTGGGATTGTGAACAGCGCGAGGATCGTTGTCCCAAGGATGATTTGCACTGCGACCAATGGCTGACCGCCGTATAAACGCGCGACCAGCACGGAGCTCACGCCGGACGGCATCGCCGCCTCCACGACCAGTACACGTTTCAATTCGACCGCACACGGCAGAAATTTCGCGATGAGCAGAAACAAACACGGCAGCACGCCCAGTCGCAGCAGCAACGCCACCGCGGTCACGCGCGGATTTACCCACTGTTTTGGGTCATTGAGATGCGGCTGAATGCTCACGCCGGTCATGATCAACCCCAACGGGATCGCGCAGACCGCGAGACCGTGCACGAGGGCCATCGCCACTGCAGGGATGTAAACCGCCGCCCCACTCAGATTCACCGCGACCGCGATCACGAGCGAGATCGCCGGCGCGTTGATCAATTTTCGCCATCCCGCCAACGGCGAAAGTCCGGTGACCATCAACACGCCGGCCGTCCAAACCGCAGCATCGCAACCCACGTTATGAACGAGCAACACCGCACGACTATCCGCACCAAACATGGCGTCCATCAGGGGCAGCGGCAGATAGCCGTAATTCGCCAAACCCGCCGCGAGAGCGAACGTTCGCAAGCCATTACCGAGTGTCAGGCCGAGCGCCCGCGCCACGTACCACGCGATCGTCATCGAAATCACCGCGATCCCAAAGCCCAGCAATGGAGGCAACAGCAGGTTGCTCGGTTCATGAAGCGCGGGATTGGTCGCCACCGATTCAAAGATGAGACATGGGAAAAAAACCTTGATGACTAGGTTGAACAAACTGCCCTCCGCCATCTCGGTGATCCATTGAAAACGCCGCAATGCGACACCGAGCGCGATCATCGCGAACACCGGCAAAAGCGTCAGAAAAAGTTGCGCGTAGGACATGGCGGAAGCCGACTAGAAAGACCGAAGCCGCAACCGATACAACCCCGCAGTCCGAACCAAACCGATTCATTCCATCGAATCACCTTCCGCAGCCAATTATTATTGCGGAGAGTCAAGGCGATCTCCCTGGGCACATTAAACCCACAACGAACTCGCTGCGGTCTCACGCTGACTCCGCCAAACCTCGATTCTTTCGTAAAAGCTCCGACTCGAGATTTGACGCCCGCCGCAAGTGAGCGCACAAATTTTTCAGGGCCCGTTTCAGTTTCTACCCACTCCACGTCAGAGAGCCGGGAAATCCATCATGCCAAAATCCCCCGACCTTCCGTGCATTCATACAGTTCGCAAGCAGCGTATCATGCTCGATAGCGACCTCGCCCGGCTCTATGGCGTTTCAACCAAGGTCTTCAATCAGGCGATTAGGCGTAACACCGACCGGTTTCCCGTCGATTTCATCCTTCAGTTAACGGATGACGAATTTACCAACTTGAGGTCGCAAATTATGACCTCAGGTGAGAACGGAGCAGCGGGAAATTCTTTAAGGTCACGAATTGTGACCTTAAAGAACGGCAAACGCGGCCAGCATAGAAAGTATCTTCCCTTGGCTTTCACCGAACACGGAGCGATCATGGCCGCCACAGTCCTGCGTAGCCCGCGAGCGGTTGCGATGAGTGTTTATGTCGTCCGCGCTTTCGTGCAAATGCGCGATGAACTCCTCGCGAATGCGACAATTTTTAAACGGCTTGCGGAAATTGATAAAAAACTAGTCACCCACGACGTGATCTTGCGCGATGTGTATGAGAAGCTTCGTCCCTTGCTCAGCCCGCCACCTCCTGTACGGAAGGAACTGGGTTTCCATACGATTCTGAAGAAGCCCTAGTTGAGTCCGCCCTCCCTTTCGAAATTCTCCAATTCATGTCTACCCCTTCCTTCGAAAAATTCTTCCAAACCGCCACCGGCACGGAAAATGATTCTGCAGGCAACAAGCCTTACGATTACCAATCTCGTTTGGCAGGAGGTGACAACGGTACGGCCTGCGCATCCCATTCACACCATTGAGCAACCTCTCCGCGCTCACGTGAGCGCGGCCCATTGAAACTCATACCACTCAACCTTGCGCCATCGCCAAGCCTGCGAGATGACCACCGGTCCACGCCGCCTGGAAATTGAAACCACCGGTGATGCCATCAATGTCGAGCACCTCGCCAGCGAAATACAACCCGGGCACGAGACGGCTGCCGAAGATTTTGAAATCCACTTCGCTCAGGCGCACGCCGCCACACGTGACGAATTCCTCCTTGAAGGTACTTTTTCCCGTCACCAGAAATTCCGCCGCGCCGATTTGCTCCGCAAGTTTGCGCAGCGCCACACCGGACACCGTGGTCCAAAGAGTAGTCGTCGGCAAACCAGCCGCGACGAGCAATTTCTCCCAAAGCCGCAACGGCAGGCCCACCGGACACCATGTCCCCACTTGTTTTTTCGGATTGGCCGCGCGCGCATTTCCCAAGGCACTTTGCAGCGTCGCCGACGTAAACTCCGGCGCCCAATTCACGAGCAGCGTGAACGCGTAGTCGCAATCGTGCAGCACGCGCGCTCCCCACGCCGACAATTTCAAAACCGCCGGGCCGCTCAAACCCCAGTGCGTAATCAACAACGGACCCGATTCCTTCAACGATGTCCCGCGCACGGCAGTCACCGCCCTCTCGACCGACACGCCCGACAAATCCTGCAAACGCGGGTCCTTAACGTGAAAAGTAAACAGCGACGGAACCGGTGGCTCGATCGCGTGGCCAAGTTGACGGGCGAATTCAAAACCGGCATTCGTTTTGTTTCCGCCGGTCGCGAGCAACAGGCGATCGCAGGTTACGATTTCGCCATTGGTGAGCGTGAGGGTGAAGGTTTCTCGTGTCCTCGGTAGGGCGTCACTGGATCCGTGATTCGCGCCCGGCCCGTTGGGGGCAACACGCCCTATCTTTGCGACTTCTTTGACCCCGGTGTTCAGCACCACCGTGACGCCGGCTTTCGCGGCGGCGGTTTGCAGGCAATCCACGATCGTCTGGGAATCGTCGGTGACGGGAAACATGCGCCCGTCGGATTCGGTTTTAAGGGTCACTCCACGTTTTTCAAACCAGGCGACGGTGTCGCGGGGTTGCCAGCGGTGAAAGGCGCCGAGCAGTTCCCGGCTGCCACGAGGATAACGTTTCACTAACTCGCGCGGCTCGAAACACGCGTGGGTCACGTTGCAACGACCACCACCGGAAACCCTTACTTTCGCGAGCGGATGAGCGGTGGCTTCATAGATCGTAACGGCACAAGCCGGATTCGCTTCCGCACACGCGATCGCGGCAAAATAGCCCGCCGCACCGCCGCCCACTATGATAACCTGTCGTTTTTCCATCGTGAGCGAGCGTGCGTCGCGCGATGAGGGTTGTCCAAGGCAAACCAGCGGAGGCGATTTTGAAGCAAGGGTCGGGTCATTGCACAAAAACCGCGGCGAGGTCGCGGCGGCTCCAGCAAGAACAAATCGGCCTCACGACACCGGCTACACCCGTAACCTAAAAACGCGAAAGCGCCGCGGCCCCACGCCGCGGCGCTTATTTTGCACACACTGCACCCCAGTGCAGAGATTGGTTTTACGTAGCCGGAGCCGGAGGAGGCGGCGGAGCCTTGCCATCGGGTGGCGGACCGTCGTCAGGTCCATGATGGCCGTGCTTTCCTTGGAGGGTCTTCGCTTTCGCCTGTTGTTCGGGCGTCAAAATTGCCCGTTCCTGATCCATACCTGTCTTTCTCAACTCACGGGCTTTGTCCTTTTTTTGATCGTCGGTCAGCGTCGAGTCATTGCGAATCGCCTTCAACGATTCCCGGTTCTGCTTATGAATGGCTTCGATCTGGGTTTGCTGATCGGCCGTAAGGTTCAACTCTTTGGCCATTTTCGCCGGATCACCCTTCATCTCCCCATGGCGCTCATGATGCCCGCCCGGAGGAGGCGGCGGCGGTGGAGTGGCGGCCGGTTCGTCGGCGCGCAGAAAAACGGTTCCTAACAACAAAAGTCCTGCCAGCGGTAACAAAGTTTTTATCGGATTTTTCATCGGTTAATAGGGTTAACGGTTACCCATGATACGACGCGGAGAGATCAAACAGGTTTCATCTTTATCATTCAGTTACCGAATAAAAAAACTTGAGCATCGCGTAACCCGCCGTTCCGCAAGCCGTCCACGCGCTGCTTTACTCCCGCGTTGGATTCCCCCACAGTCCGCGCCTTCATGATCGAAGTTACCGGCCTGACCAAACGTTATGGCGATTTCACCGCCGTCCACGATCTCTCGTTCAATGTGCAACCCGGCGAAGTCATGGGTCTCGTCGGCCCCAACGGCGCGGGCAAGACGACCACTCTGCGTTGCATCACGGGCATTATTCCGCCCACGGCAGGAACCACACGGCTCGGTGGAATTGAACTGGCCGCTGACCCCGTCGCGGCGAAACGACAATTGGCCTTCTTTCCCGACGAACCCCGGCTGTTCGAATATCTGACGGTGTGGCAACATCTCAACTTTGTCGCCCGCCTCTATGGCGTCCCTGACTGGGCGGAACGCGCCGGGCCGATTCTCGCCGATCTTGAAATGGCGGATAAAAAAGACCTGCTGCCCGGCGAGCTTTCGCGCGGCATGAAGCAGAAACTCACCATCGCTTGCGGCCTGATTCACCAACCCAAGGTGATCATCTTCGACGAACCACTGACCGGGCTCGACCCCGGCGGCATTCGCCGCATGAAGGACGTGATGAAGCGCCTCGCGCGTGATGGCGCGGCGATCATCCTGAGTTCGCACCTTTTGTCGCTGCTCGAAGAAGTCTGCACTCATGTCCTCATCCTGAAGGACGGAGGAAAAGTAGCCCACGGCACGATGGCCGAAGTAAGAAATCGGTTTTCCAATGGCGAAAACCTTAGTCTGGAGGACGTATTTTTTCGCGCCACCGGCGACACCGAAAATTCCACGCCGCCGCCCGTTTTGCCGTGATCAGCGCTTTTTTCTATCTTCAATTTACCTCCCTCAAGAATCGTTTGATGGAGCGGGTCCGAAGGCTCAAGCAGCCGAAGTACCTGCTCGGAGCGATTGTCGGGGTGGGCTATTTTTATTTTTTCTTTTTCCGAAAGGTGATCGGCGCCGGTCTCAATGGCGGCGCCCATCACCCCGCCAGCGCGACCGTCGCCAGCCTGCCCGCCGGGCTGGGGCCGTATCTCACGTCGTTTGGTGCGTTGATCCTGTTCGTAATCTTCGCGGCGGCGTGGATTATACCCTCCGGGCGGGCGTCGCTGCAATTCACCGAGCCGGAAGTCGCGTTTCTTTTTCCCGCGCCGATCACCCGGCAGCGATTGATCAATTTCAAACTGCTCCGATCGCAATTCGCGATCCTGGTTTCGGCACTTTTTCTCATTCTGGTTTTTCGCCGGATGAGTTTTCTCGACGGGAATCCGTTGATGCATGCGATTGGCTGGTGGGTGATCCTCTCGACCCTCAGCCTGCATTTCACGGCCGCTTCGTTTGCGCGTGAACAATTGTTGTCCCTCGGCCTGCATCCCAATCGGCGTCGGGCACTGGCACTGGGTTTCTTGGCGGTGGTGGTTTGCGGAAGCATCTGGTGGCTCCGCAGCCACGTGACACCGCCGACGATTGCGGATCTTGCCGGACCGGAAACGATCATACGTTATTTTGGCAATGCCCTTCAATCTGCGCCCATTGGCTGGATTCTCGCACCGTTTGCGTTGGTGATCCGGCCGTATTTCGCGTCTGACTTGGTGGCATTTCTGAGCGCACTCGCACCTGCCTTCGCGGTGATGGCTCTGCATTATCTGTGGGTGATGAGGGCGGACGTTTCGTTTGAGGAAGCCTCCATTGATCAGGCGAGGAAGCAGGCGGAGCGAATCACGGCCATTCGGTCGGGCAACTGGCCGGGAACTCGCGACCGGCCAAAGCAGTCGCGCCCAGCTCCGTTCCCGCTCGCGGCGCGGGGATGGGTGGCCGTCGCATTTTTGTGGAAGAACTTGATCGCGCTCGGACCGTTTTTTCGCATTCGCACGTGGTTGCTCTTCGCCGCGTTGATCCTCGGTTTCCACGTATGGGCCCATACCACCGGCTTGGACCACAAAATCTATGGGCTGATTTCCATCGTCGCGCTGGGCGCGGGCGCGTGGTTGCTGGTGGTCGGGCCGATGTTCATGCGGCACAATGTCCGGCTGATGGTCACTCATTTCGATTTGCTCAAGGGTTACCCTTTGCGTGGCTGGCAGGTTTTATCCGGATCGCTGATTTCACCGATCGTCATTCTTGCGGCGATCGAATGGCTCATTCTTTTGTTGGGCGCACCCGGGGTTGGCATGGCGGGGCGGGGCGCGGCACTGGCGACGGGAATAATCGGCGTCGGCTCCCTGGGCATCGCGCTGATTTTACCTCCGCTGACCGGGCTGATGCTGAGTATCCCGTTTGCAGCGACCTTGTATTTTCCGGCGTGGATCGACAATTCCGCCGCACGGGGCGGAGGCATCGAAGTGATGGGGCAACGGTTGATTTTCTTCGCCGGCTATCTCGTGGTATTGCTGGCCGCATTACTGCCGGCGGTGCTGTGCGGCGCACTGGCGGCGTTCATTGTGCACTGGCTGGCGGGTACGGTATCGGCCGTATTTGCTGCAACGGTGGTCGGCAGCATCATTCTTGGGGCGGAATTTGCCGCACTCATCTGGTGGCTCGGCGAACGCTTCGAACAGTTTGACTTGTCCAGTGAACTTCCCCGTTGACGCCCGAATTCCGTGCCGCGAACGCGAGGAGAGGTGCAACTTTCCCGCGTTCAACCTGTCCGTTGAGGGAAGCTCCCTGCGCGCCTTCCCCACCATTGGCCAAAGTAGGGGCTTTCATTCTGTCTTCTAATCTGCTTATTCCGTTCCTGAAAACAGCTTTGCGCTCCCGCAGTGCGAGCCTACTATCATTCCATCCACATGAAGAAGTTTCTCATCCTCCTTTTCGCCTTCACCACGCTGGCCGGTATTTCGTCCGCCGCTGATCCGGTCGTCACCCGCGCCACGATCATCGAGCATCTCGATTCCTGTGAAGCCATTTTGCAGGATATCCAGGGTAATTTCAAAACCGCCATCCCTGCCGATATTTTGCGCCGGGCCCGGGGCATCGTGATCGTCAATCAGTTCCAAGTCGGATTCTTTTTCGGCGTAAAGGACGGTTATGCGGTGGCGATGGCCAAACGCCCGAACGGCAAATGGTCGGTACCGGCGTTTCTTCGCACCGGCGAACTGAGCTTCGGCCTTCAAGCCGGCGGAAAATCGATCACGGCCGTCTATGTATTAATGGATGATGCGGCCGCCAAATTGCTATTTAAGAATAAATTCAACCTCGGCGCCGAGGCCAAGGTCACCGCCGGCGTCCGCGCCGCCGAGCGTGAAAGCACCACCACCACCCTGCGCACCGAGTCGAGCGTTCTAGTCTATTCCGCGTCCGAAGGCCTCTTTCTCGGCGCCGCCATCAAGACCGGTTACATGTCACCGGACAATGAAGCCAATCGCATCTTCTACAATAGCAACAACCGCATCCCGGAATTGCTGTTCAGCGATTGGGTTACCCCGCCGCCCGAGGCGCACTTCCTGATGGATTACGTGACGCGCCTCACGCAGTAATCGGTCACGACTGTATTTCCCCTTCAACCCGCCGTATCATTCGGCGGGTTTTTTTGTGACCATTTTCACCGCCCGGCCGACGCGCGCCATTCCTGTAAATACGCCACCAAGACGGCGAGCACTTCGTCCGCGACTTTCTGCTGCACCTCAATCCGTTTTGCGCCGGGGAATTCCAGCATGCCGGAAATTACGGCCATCGTCCCGCCCGGACGTTGATGGCACAATGCCCACCATGCCACCGGTACTTTCACGCCGGTCGCGGGATTGCGCTCCGCATAACCCGTGGTCGCAACCGAAAGATCCGCACCGAACAAATCGATGGCGCCCTGCGCCATCTCGACCGCCACACGCTGGGACACGCAATCCACCTTTTTCGCCGCGGCCCGGTTCACGCCCAGCAATTTCACCTTTTGCGCCAGCGTATAGGCGGTGACGCCACCGAGAAAATAATTCGACGCTCCCGACACCGCGCCGATGCGCGCCTGCACGTGGCCGCTCGTCAGGCTTTCCGCTGCCGCCAATTTCAGAAGCGACGGCATCATCATTAACTTTTTCAACTGCTGCTCGGATGTCATCCCTCGCAGCGTGCCCAAAACGGGCGGAAAGAAAAGCTCGGCCTCACGACCGTTTCGCCGCCAGTTTCCGGCGTACCCGCCACCGCTGGCTGGAATTCACGATGTAGCCCACGCATTCCTTCGCGCCGCAACGACACGGATGCTCCTGCCACTCGGAAAAACCAAACCCGTAGTCGAAGTTCAACTCTTCATCAGGCGCGAGGTCACGCAAGGCGACGACCCAGATGTGTCCGCGCACATTCTGCGTTTCGCAGTTGGGACCGCACGAATGATTGATGCGCCGCGCAGGATTCCACGGAAAGTTGCCATCGATGTCGTAGCGCTGGTTGAGTTCGAAAACATACACGCAACCATCCTGACCCGCCGCCAGCCGCGCGAGTCGGCGCTCCTCCCGTCGCTCCGCTTCTGCCTTCGTGATCCGCTCGCCGAGGTATTCAATTATGCGCGCATCCTTCGGGATAAAATCCCGCGCAAACAGTCCGTACCCGTGCACGCCGGAACGCCCCAGGCAAACGTCCGCAGGCATATTCGCCGCTTCAGTCGTTTTTTTCCCACCCGTCACGCGCCTCATTTGATTTCCAATCCGACCGGACAATGGTCGCTGCCCATCACCTCGGGCGAAATCCACGCACGCTTCAGGGCCGGCCGCAATTTTTCCGAGGCGACAAAATAATCGACGCGCCATCCGATGTTCCGGGCGCGGCAATTCATCATCTGACTCCACCACGAGTAATGACCCGGACCTTTTTCAAATTCACGGAACGTATCGACGAAACCCCGTTCGAGCAGCGTGGAAAAATTCGCCCGTTCCTCCTCGGTAAATCCCGCATTTTTGCGGTTGGTTTTGGGATTGGTCAGATCGATCTCGGTGTGCGCCACATTTAAATCTCCGCAGAAAATCACGGGCTTCCCCTTCTTCTCGAGTTTTTTGAGAAACGCGAGAAACGCCGGGTCCCATTCCTCAGTGCGGTATTTCAACCGCGTCAGCCCGCGCTGGGAGTTGGGTTGATAAACGTTCACGAGGAAAAAATCCGCAAACTCCGCCGTGATGACACGACCTTCGTCGTCATGGCCCGGCAGGCCGATGCCACAGGTGACCTTCTTCGGCTCCACCCGCGTGAAAATCACGGTCCCCGAGTAGCCTTTTTTCACCGCTGAATACCAATGCGGCGTATAACCCGCCACCCACGCGACATGCTGCACATCGCCGGGATGAGCCTTGGTCTCCTGCAGACAAATGACGTCGGCGTCGACCTTTGCCATGTAGTCGAGAAAGCCTTTTTTAAGCGCGGCACGCACTCCGTTAACGTTCCAGGAAACCAGTTTCATTCACCTATTGGTTTACGGCTTCGGCATGAAGCGCAACACGTTTTGAAGCCGAAATCGATGCCCCCGAAAAGCCCCGGATTCCGTCGCGTCAATCGTCGGGCAGGCGATGACACAGACCGAGATTGCGTCCCGGACCGCCACGAGCAATTTCTCGATTCTTCCCGCATGTCGATCTTCCAACCCATTCCTCTCGGCCAACGCATTCCTGGCAGCCCGCATTCCGTGGCCTGCAGTTTACCGACGTTGCGCGACATCGTCGGCTACGAGGAAGGCCAGCCTGAAACCACCCGCCACATCACGTCCGGTTATCCGCGCTTTGTGGTTCACTCCCATGCGCGACAGTTATGCGCCTGCTTGGTAAGCCGGCCGGAATTGGCCGGAAAATCGCTTTGGCTCGTCAGCTCCGCAAAGATGGCCGCGGCATTGGCCGACCATTTGGGTCGTTCCGAACCGGCCGCAGCGGTTCCTTTCTGCATCGAAGGAATCGACGGCGTTGCCCACCGCGACACCGTGGCGTTGAATGCGCGTGGCAAAGTCTTCCTCCAGCATCTCGGGGGCTTTCTTTCGTCCCGCGCGGCTGAGGATCATCTTGTCCGTTTGGGCGTGATTAAGCACGCGGCCGTCGAAAAACTTTTTCCCGGCGACAGCACGGCCGAAATAAAACGGGTGCTGCGCCAGGCCTATCCCGCCGCTCCGGACAATGATCTTCTGCTCGCGCCCAGCGGCATGAATGCATTGTACGCCTCATTCCGGGCGATCAACGCACTGCAAGCGCCGCGCGGCCGCACCATGTGGATCCAGCTGGGCTGGCTTTACCTCGACTCCATCGCGTTGCTAAAAAAATTCACGGCGACACCCGCCACCGACTACATTCGCCTGGGCGACGTGACCGACTTTGCCGCCATCGAACGCGTTTTTAGTGAACAGGGCAATCGCATCGCCGGTCTTATCATTGAGGCACCGACGAATCCTCTGATTCAAACCCCGGATGTGGCAGCCGTCGCCGCGCTCGCCCGCAAGCATGGGGCGCACGTGATTCTCGATCCGGCCATCTGTTCACCGTTCAACGTCGATTTATTGGCGTACGCCGACGTCGTGCCACAAAGCCTGACGAAATACACCGCGCACGAAGGCGACGTCATCGCCGGCGTCGTCGTGATCAATCCGACCGGTCCCGATGCCGACCAGTTGCGGAGTAAAATCCCCGAGTGGCTGGAGCCGGTGCACGAACGCGATCTGAGCCGCCTCGCGGTCCAGATTGGCACCACGAAGGAGGTCGTCACCAAAATCAATGCCAACGCACAACGGGTCGCCGCGTTTTTAGAAACCCATCCTGCGGTGAAACAAATCTGGTGGGCACTCCAACCCGCCACGCGTGGCAATTACCTCAAAATCGCCCGCACACCGGAATCGGTCGGCGGCATGATTTCATTCACGATCCACGGATCGATGGAAAAATTCTATGATCGAGTCCGGCTCCCGAAAGGGCCGAGTTTCGGGATGTCCACCACGTTGATTTCCCCCTTCATCTACCTCGCCCACTACGATCTGGTCACCTCCGAAGCCGGGCGCGCCGAACTCGCCGCCCACGGCCTCACGCCGGATTTATTGCGCCTTTCCGTCGGGACTGAATCGGTGGACGATATTATCGAAACATTGGCGGAAGCCCTCGGCTAAAACGGGCCGCGCGGTGACGGAGTGGAACGACGCATCCTGATTCGTCGTGAACGCGACCCGTTGTGGGTCATGGCGGATGGATTGATGGAAATTAACCATTGTTTCAGATCCCGTCCGCACCTCTTCCATCGACACGGCGCGGCGATTCCCTTCTGCTTCGGCACCTTTCGGTCTGAAGCCATGATCCTATCGTTGCTGTTACCTTACGCGAGTGCGGCCTGCGTGGCGTTACTGGCGATTCTCGCCCTCTCACGCCGGCAACGCACCATCGCCGACTGGACTTTTGCCGCGGGCATGGTGCTGCTTGCCGTGGAAAACGTCCTCATCGGATTGACCGATGGCTCGGTCACCCCTGATCACGTGATTCACTGGCAGGAGTGGCGCATCCTGACCCTTTCGCTGTTGCCGGGAAGCTGGCTTTTGTTCAGCTTGAGCTACGCGCGGGGAAATGCCGTCGAGTTTCTCGCCAAATGGAAACTGGCGCTCACGGCCGCGTTTGTCGTTCCCATTCTGATCGGACTATTTTTCCGTGACGAACTCCTGATCGCGGTACCCGAAGATCTGGCGACCTCGCGTCTGATCGTCCGCCTGGGTTGGTCGGGGTTTGCGCTCAATCTTTGCATGCTCATCGCTTCCGTCCTGGTGCTGATGAATCTTGAGCGCACGTTTCGCGCTGCGGTGGGGACGATGCGTTGGCGAATCAAGTTCATGGTGATGGGAGTGGGGATTTTGTTTATCGTCCGCCTTTACACCAGCAGTCAGGCGCTCCTGTTCCACGGCATCGATCCGACTTTTCAAATCATGAACTCAGGAGCCGCCTTCATCGCTGCGGCCCTGATGCTCCGTTCGTTTTTTCGTTCCGGGCGTTTCAACCTGCACGTTTACCCTTCACAGTTTGTCCTTCAAGGTTCGCTCACGGTTCTGCTGGCGGGCGTTTACCTGATCTTCATCGGCTTATTCTCAAAAATCGTCGGCTATTTCGGCGGAGACAGTGCCTTCGCGCTCAAATCGTTCATCGGCCTCGTTTCGCTCGTCCTGCTCGCAATCCTGCTTCAATCCGACCGGGTCCGCCTCGCCCTCCGCCGTTTTATCAGCCGGAATTTCCAGCGGCCGCTCTACGATTACCGCACGATGTGGCAGAAATTCAACGAGGGAACTGCCTCGCGCATGGAGCGAACTGATCTCTGCCGATCGCTCGTCCGATTGGTCGCCGACATGTTTGAAGCGCTCTCCGTCACGATCTGGTTGATGGACGAAAAGGGCGAATCGCTGGTGCTCGGCGCATCGACCGCGCTCTCGGAGGCCCAGAGCCGCGACATCGGGCCGCAACCACAAGATTCGGGTGAGGTCATCCGCCATTTCCAAACTCATCCCGAACCAGCCGACATCGAGGGCTCGCGCAGTCCATGGGCCGCGTCATTGCGGCAGTGGAATCCCGGGGAATTTCCCAACGGCGGCCATCGCATTTGCATTCCGTTGATTGCGCGCGGCGAGATGCTGGGCTTGATTACTCTCGGCGATCGTGTCGGTGGTGTGACGTATTCGTTACAGGATTTCGACATGTTGAAATGCGTCGGAGACCACGTCGCCGCCAGTTTGTTGAATGTGCGCCTTTCCGAAAAATTGCTGCAGGCCAAGGAACTCGAGGCGTTTCAAACCATGGCGGCGTTTTTCGTCCACGATCTCAAAAACGCCGCGTCCACCCTCAACCTCATGCTGCAAAATCTCCCGGTACATTTTAATGATCCGGCTTTTCGCGAAGACGCCTTGCGGGGAATTTCCAAGACCGTCACCCACATGAATCACCTCGTCGGTCGGCTCGGTCTTCTCCGCCACGAGTTGAAAATCAGTCCGACGCCCAACGATCTAAACGCCGTCGTCGCCAGCTCGCTCGGGGTCTTCGAAAAAGGAACCGGCGTGACTCTCGTCCAGAATCTGCGCTCGCTCCCGACCATCGCGATCGATCCGGAGCAGATGCAAAAAGTGGTGACTAATCTCGTCCTCAACGCCCGGGAGGCAGTAGGCCGCAATGGTGAGGTACGGGTTGAAACCGCCCTGGAAAATGGCTGGGCCGTGCTGACCGTCGCGGACAACGGTTGCGGCATCAGCCCGGAATTTCTGCGCGGGGCGCTTTTCCGCCCCTTTCAGACCACCAAGAAAAGCGGCCTCGGCATCGGCATGTTTCAGAGCAAAATGATTGTCGAAGCCCATCGCGGCCGGATCGCGGTTGCCAGCGAGCCGGGTAAAGGAACAACCTTTCAGGTCTTTCTCCCGACCGCATCCCAACCCTGAGAATTTGTGCCCGTTGTTTTTGCGCGCGCTTTAATTTCAAATGACCGCCCCGAGCCCAAAACCCAAATTACTCATCGTCGAAGATGACGATGAAATCCGCACCCAAATGAAATGGGCCCTGACGCAGGAATACGAAATCCTGCTCGCGGCGGATCGGCCGAGTGCGGTGGAGCTCTTTCGTTCCGCCCGGCCGCTGGTCGTTCTCCTCGATCTGGGTTTGCCGCCACGCCCGGGCACCCCCGAGGAAGGTCTGGCTGCGCTCAGCGAACTTCTCGCCATCGATAAGCTCGCGAAAATTGTGATCGTAAGCGGCCAGGGCGAAAAGGCCAACGCGCTCGAAGCCATCGGCGCCGGCGCCTACGACTTCCTCGGGAAACCAGTCGCGACCGATGAATTGAAATTACTGCTGAAACGCTGCTTTCACGTCGCAACTCTGGAAAAACAGTACCGCGACATGCAGAAAAAATTAACCGGTGAAGCGTTTGACGGCATGCTCGGGACGAACACGCGCATGCAATCCGTGTTCGAATCCATCCGCAAAGTCGCCACCACCGAAGCCTCGGTCCTGATCTTGGGCGAGAGCGGCACCGGCAAGGAAATGGCCGCGCGTGCGATTCACCAACGCAGCGACCGCAAGGACGGGCCATTCGTTGCCATCAATTGCAGCGCGATCCCCGAGACGCTGATCGAAAGTGAATTATTCGGTCATGAAAAAGGCGCCTTCACCGGCGCTCACATCCAGCGGAAAGGCCGCATCGAAACCGCGAATGGCGGCACGCTTTTTCTCGACGAAATTGGCGAAGTCCCGTTGCCCATTCAGGTGAAACTGCTGCGTTTCCTCCAGGAGCAGCGCATCGAGCGCGTCGGCGGACGGCAGGAAATCGAAGTCGATACCCGCGTCATCGCCGCCACCAACGCTGATCTGAAAAAAGGCATGGCCGATGGTTCCTTTCGCGAGGATTTGTTTTACCGTCTCGCCGTCGTGCAACTCCTGCTGCCGGCGCTGCGCGATCGCGGGGAAGATATTCTGCTGCTGGCCAATTCTTTTTTGCAGGAGTTCTCCGGACAAAATCACAAAACCGGCCTCGTCTTTGCACCCGAATCGATCCGCGGCCTGACCCGGCACTCGTGGCCGGGAAATGTACGCGAACTGCAAAATCGCGTGAGACGCGCCGTAATCATGGGCAGCGACAAACGCCTGACGCTCGAGGATCTTGAGCTCACCGCGTCGGCCACGCCAGCACCCGGAACTTCGCTCAAAGAAGCCCGTGAAGCCCTGGAGCGCGAAATGATTCAAAAGGCGTTAAAAAAGCACGGCGGAAAAATCACCGGTGCGGCCATCGATCTCGGCATCAGTCGCCCCACCTTTTACGAACTGATGGCTAAACTCGGCCTGCAAAAGCCCGAGTGATACCAACCAGCCCAATCCTTTTACACCAAGGAAGCAAAGGACGCAGAGAACAGAATGAAATTCTCGAGCGTCTTCATTAAAACTGCAGTCGGCAAATTCGGCTACAGTTTTGGTGGAAATGCTCCAAGCAGTCCTTGGCGCTCTTGGTGTAAATTGCAGATGCTTGGGGCGACCGGTATGAGGTCACGCGCCCCGCAAAATCCGTTCACAAAAAAGCCCGGACATCGCCGATGTTCGGGCTTGGCGCGTGGTTAAACCACGGAAAAAATTAGAACCAGGAGAAAAGCTCCGGCACGTAGACCACATCGGCCGGCTTCAGGTAGAATGGCTCAGTCTGTTTTCCATCGAGCACCGATTTCAAGTCCACGGTGTAGTTCTTATATTGGTTGGCTTCCTGTCGCGTCACAACCACTGCGCGCATGTCCGCCTTGGTGCGATCAAAGCCACCGGCTTCCATCACCGCTTCAAGTGCGGTCAAAGGATGGTCTGCGGTGACTTTTCCCGGACGGACGACCGCACCACTGACAAAGACCGAAAAAGTTGAGGACACCACCGTCACCGAAACTTCTTTCGAGACAAGTTGCGAGGCATAGACCTTGATCAACTCCTGCTCCAAGCCGTTCGGCGTGAGGCCGGCTGCCACCACTTCCCCGCCCAATGGCATCGTCACCCGGCCGTCGCGGCGGACCTGCTGTTGGGTGTCGAGCGTTGGCGCACCTGGAAAAGAAATTTTCAAAATGTCGCCTTCGCGGATCGTGAGTACTTCCGGCTGACTGTTCACCGCCGCGATTGGGGCCGAGGGCGGAGGCACTTGGCAACCCGTAAACAAACCCAACATAGCCGCACTCGAAGCGACCAACGTCATCTGCGTCAATCGACGCACAATATTTCTACCCAAAACAATTTGGCCGAAGCCTGAAAGAATGGAACCGGTGATCATAGGATTTGAATGTTTGACGCCGGAAAGGTTGATGGGTGCGGAAAATCCCGGCGCAGCAACTTCGATAGCCAACCCGCCCGCTCCCATCAAGCTGAAAGGCCACTGCGCATATTCCTGGAATCAGCATGATTTGGCTCGATTGACGAACCCGCCTTGGCTCGTCCGCATTGTCCTGAGGCACGGTTGCTCTGCCGATCAAACTAACTGAAACGCGTCAACATTCCCTGAATGGTTGCTTCCACCGCTTGAGCAATCGCCCTAACCCGCATTCATCACAATTTTTTGGGCGCGGCGGGTTTTTCGGGAGTTTTCCTCGA
>JBEPTW010000037.1:0-27536 GCA_041691855.1 Verrucomicrobiota bacterium
CAGGCGATCGTACGCGAGATCGAAATCACCGGTGCCGAACGGATCAAACCGAAGAGACTCCGCAAAGAAATAAAAGTGAGGCTCAATCAGGCGGTTAACGAGCAGGCACTCGAGGAAGCGCGCGAAAAAATCATCGAAGTTTATCAGGGGAAGGGATACAACGACGTCACCGTTCAATTCCGCGTGGATCCAATCGACGAGAAACGCGGCACAGCGCGCGTCGTTTTCACGGTGACCGAGGGAGTCAAAGGCGCGATAAGCCAGGTGCGGTTTGAGGGCAACGCGCACATTAGCCAAGGGGCATTACGCAAACAGATGAAAACCCGTGGCAGAACGTTCATCTATTTCATGGATAAGACAGGCCGGCTTGATGAAGTTCAGTTGGAACAGGACTTGGACAAAATCCGAGAGTACTACCAAAACCACGGCTTCATCGACGTGGAAATAAAAGAAGTGCGCAAAGATCGCACTCCGAAAGGCCCGATGATCATCACGATCGTGATTGCGGAAGGTCCACAATATCACGTCCGCAAACTGGCGATCTCCGGTTACGAACACAGCACCGATGCAAAAGTTCGCGCCTTCTTAAAAATGAAAGAGGGCAGCGTTTATTCGCCGAAACAGCTCCGCGACGACGCCAAGGCCGTTGCCGACGCATACGGCAGTGGGGGTTACGTCGATCTCGTGATTACACCCGAGGGCACGCCCGCCGGGCCCGCGCTCATAGACGTGCACTACACTATCGAAGAGGGCACACGCTCGTTTGTGAATCGGGTGAATATTGAGGGCAACACGCGCACCAAGGATAAGGTCATCCGTCGCGAAGTGCTTGTCGCCCCGGGAGATGTTTTCAACACGGTTCGTGTAGACACCACGAAGAAGCGTCTGGATAACCTAGGTTACTTTGCAAAGGTCGAGACTTATCCGGAAGAAACAGATATACCGGGGAGGAAAGATCTGACGATTCTCGTCCAGGAAAAGCGCACCGGTTCACTCAGTTTTGGAGGTGGCTTCAGCACGGTCGATAAACTGGTAGGGTTTGCGGAACTCACGCAAGGCAATTTCGATCTGTTCAACTGGCCTTCGTTCACCGGTGGGGGACAAAAATTCCGGTTACGTATTCAGTATGGAACCGAGCGAAAAGATTTTATTCTGACGATCACCGAACCTTACTTCCTCGATCGACGTCTTTCGCTGAGTGGCCAGGGCTTTTACACTGAGGCGAATTACTTGAGCTCCCAATACAATCAGCGCAATTACGGGATCCTATTCGAGCTGCGCAAGCCAATCAACGCGTACATGTACGCCACCCTGGGATATACGTTGCAGGACATCGATATTTTTAACGTGGACCCCACCGCCTCTGCGTTCATCCAGTCGCAAAAGGGATCGTCAGTGGAAAGTAAACTTTTTACCAGCGTGGTCCTTGATACGCGCGACAATCCCTTGCTCTCTCGCCGCGGACAACGCGTTACTTTTTCCCCGCTTCTCGCCGGCGGTTTTCTGGGAGGCGATACCCAGATTTACGGGTTCGATCTGGAGGGATCGCAATATTTCCGTTTACCCAAGGATACCATCCTGCTCATCAACGGCGAAATCGGGACGGTAAGCCAATGGGGTGCCGGCAACGAGGTGCCAATTTACGAGCGGCTCTTCCTCGGCGGTTCGAACAATCTCCGAGGCTTTCCGTTCCGGGAAGTGGGCCCTCAGGATGAAAACGGCGAGCCGGTGGGCGGTCAAACAATGGCGCGCACAACGATTGAGTGGACGTTCCCGATCATTGAAAAAGCCCGGGGCGCACTTTTTTACGACATGGGTTTTGTGAATAGCGAAGCGTGGTCTTTTGGCTTCAACCATATGGCTTCGGATATCGGTATCGGACTCAGGCTTGATTTGCCGATCGGTCCACTACGCCTCGATTACGGGTACCCGGTGATGCGTGACGGGTACAACGGCGGCGGCCATTTCAACTTCAACGTGGGCTATCAATTTTGAACGAATATATGTGGTTGCAGTCTAACGCGATTCGTCCACCGTATCCTCTGTTTCTATGAAAAAGTCTCTGTCAATACTCTCTGCGCTGGCGCTGGTTGCTCCTATTGCGGCTTTCGCGCAGGGCACTGCTAAAATTGGAACGGTCGATATGCAGCGCGCGTTCAAGGATTACAATAAAACCAAGGACGCCGAGGTAAAAATCAACGAGGCCAAAAACGCCGCTAAAAAAGAATACGATGACCGGGCGGAAGCTTACAAAAAGGCGCTCGACGAAATCAATAATCTGAACAAGCAGCTTGAGTCTCCGGCATTGAGCGCCGACAAGAAGACGGGCATGGCCAAGGAGCGCGACGACAAAATCGCCACCATCAAAAGCATGGAGCGTGAGATCAACAACTTTCGCCAGACGCGGGAGCAGCAGTTGCAGGAGCAGTTAATGCGAATGCGCGAGGGAATCGTGAAAGAAATTACCGAAGTCGTCGTTGAGAAAGTCAAAGCCAAGAGCCTCGATTTTGTGCTGGATAAATCGGGCGTAAGTATCAACGGCGTCCCTGTCGTGCTGTACGCGCCAGACAACGTTGATTTCACAAACGAGATCGTCGAGACGCTAAACAAACCCGGTCGCGCTACAGCTTCGACCAGGAAGCCTGCGGCAGCCCCGTCCGTCAGCCCGGCGGCAGCAAGAGCAACGAAACCCTGAGGTTCGCGTCGAATTTCCAGAATGCACGCGGGCTAAACTCGCGTGTATTTTTTTGTACGGATGAAATCGCACGCTGGCACGGCGATGGTTGTGAGCAGTTGCGAACCTCCAGAGAATGTTTTTTCGATCCCGATTCCGAATAACGAATTGCGCGATTACGATCCTGCTCGCGTCCTGGACCGGTTCGTTCGCTGCGGATTGGCAGGCAGCACTCAGCAAAGAGCCGGCCGGGAATTTTCGAGAGTTGCGCCCTCTGCGCGCCTACTATCGCTTCGGGTGGTCTGGAGTGACCGCGGCCAGCGGTGAGGTTCACTTCAACAAACCATCGAACGACAGGTTTCAACTCGAAGGTACAGGCCGAACCATTGGCTTCGTCCGGGCGTTGTGGAAACTGGATGTCACGTATCGCGCTGTCGCGAACTCCCAAACACTGGCTCCGATTGAAACGCAGCAAAGCGAAAGCTACCGATCAAAAAAAATCGCCACCCATCTCACTTTTACCAACAGTGGAGTGACTCGAGCACGAACCGAAGGCGAAGGCGCCGGCGCCAAGACAACAACGCGCGACTTTACCATGCCGAACTTGTTCGATTTGCACTCCGCGGCACTTTACCTGCGCAGTCAGCCGCTCAAACAAGGGAGCGTTTATCGCCTGGCGGTTTACGCGGCAACAAACGCTTACCTGGCCACTGTCACCGTAACCGGGCGGGAAAAAAGCTCCGTGCGCGCCGGCGCTTACAACGCGATCAAGCTTGATCTGCAACTCAAACGCATCGGAAAGCATCTCGATTTGGAGCCGCACAAGAAATTTCGTCGTGCCACAATCTGGGTGTCAGACGATGCTGAGAGGCTCATCCTTCGCATCGATGCACAGATTTCCGTAGGCACAGTTTTCGCCGAACTACAGTCAGTGCGTTTCGACAATCCAAACCAAGATTAGTCGGGCTCCCATTGACCACGAATCGGCGGCCCGGGCCGCGGACGCATTCGCTGGCGGTAGGGATTGTAAAACGGCTGGCGCGGCCCCGGCAACAAGCGCAGCGCCGCGAGCGTTTCCAGATCCAGTCGGCCAGTCACCGGCAGTCTCGTTCGCGCTTGATAGGCGCGCAGGGATAGTTCCATCGCAGGTCCGTAGATTCCGTCAATTTGTTCGCGATACAGTCCATACCGCGCGAGGACGATTTGCGCCGAGACGATCACATTGCGTTGCACGCCGGGAGGAGCGGCCTGAAATGGCGTGTCGGAAAAAACTGTCCCCGGTGAACTGGCCGGACCCATGGGAGTTGAGGGAAAAACCTGCTGGTCTTGTGGCGCCTTACTGAAAGGCTGAACCGGAGGTGCCGCAGGTGCGGTTTCCGTCTCGTCGGCAGGGGGCTCGCTGGGCACAGCACCCGCCGCAGGAGTCGGTGACGCAGGTTTGGTCGTTGGTCGTGATGACCCGGAAGATTTAATCCCGAGCGATCGCAGCGTCTCATCATTGAGCTCGCCGCCAACCTGCAGGCCATTACGAATTTGATAACGGCGAATCGCTGCAGTGAGATTCGCATTCATGTCGCCGTTGACTTCGCCGTAGTAGAAACCCTCGTCCTTCAAAGCCTGCTGCACGCTTTCAACGAGTTGGTCCGCCCGCATCAGCATCATCGATCCCATGAAGATCACCGCAGCGGTTGTGATTTTCATGGTCATTCGACGACGAAGCTTTTTTGCCTATTCAGCGCTCTTCTGACCTGTGGCTGCCAATGCTGATTTTCGCTGACTCACCACGTCGCGATACCGCAGAATGCCGTCGGCAACTGCTGCCGCTAATTGGTCGCGATAATCCTCACTCGCAAGTTTCGAAAGTTCGTCCTTGTTCGTAATAAAGCCGCCCTCAATCAAGACCGCAGGTGAAGTCACGTTTGCGATTACAAAAAATTGTTTGGCTTGCGTCCCGCGGTCGATGGAGCGGGTCCGTGCCACCAGCGCTTGCTGAATGAAACCGGCGAGACTTTGGCTTTCGGGCTTCGGCGAATTGGACGGCGGCCGCGAGAAAAACGGCAGCCACGAAGCGAGAGTCGAGCCCGAAGCGATTTGATGTGCAGCATAGTACGTTTCCACGCCGCTCGCGACGGGTTTATTGTCTTCGTTGAAATGAATGCTGATAAAAATGCTCTCGTTCGCCCTATTCCCGAACGCTGCGCGATCGGCCAGTGAGACATAGCTGTCCCCGAGCCGGGTCATCAATGTGGCGACACCTTCCGAGTCCAGGAGCCGATCGACACGGCGCGCAACGTCCAACGTCAGATCTTTTTCCATGACGCCGCCACACATTGCGCCGGAGTCCTGACCCCCATGGCCTGGATCAAGAACGACTACTGCGAACGGCTTGGGCGTTCCTGGCTGAGTCGCATTCGGTTGCGCGTTAACCGCCGGTCGCTTCTCTTGATGGAACGAAATCCAGACAAGCGAGGCGATGATCAACAACAAGCCTGCGACCCCCAGCAAATTCCGGATGGCTCGTTTCATTTGTGGTCCACGTCAGAAAAACTTTCCTCATAATTTAATCACCGAGAAATGATGGAGCGCAATTCCTTATCTGTTACCGAACGATAACGAATTGGCCTGCTACTATCGCGCTCCAGCACTGCTGCTTCGATTGCAGCAATGGTGAGTTGTTCCTGGCGATGTTGCGCGATGGCATCGCGCGCGGGCAGCTCTTTTGCTTCGCTGGCTTGCAACAACATGTGCCCGACACTCCATGCGTCGAGCGCCGAGTTCATTGCCGTTTCAAAGCTGGCATCCGGTTTGTGCTCGCTTTTGAGAAATGCTTCCATCAGTTCGACCGATTGGCGCGTGCCGCTGAGCACCGCGAAATCTTGTCGCGCTCGCGCGTAGGTCGCGCCGTTGCTCGCAATCTCGCCGTCGTATTCAACTCGCAAAAACAAATCGTCCTCGGGGCGTGCGCCCACCTCCGCGAAAAGCATCCGCGCCAGAAACGGCGGCCCGTAGACCTGCTCGAACGCGCTTTTCATGACAGGACTGAGCGAATAATGCGCGAGCCGCCGCAGTGAAACATCCCCAGCCGAGCGAGTGAAGCCCTCGGTGCTGGCCAGTTCAATCGCGGCCATTCGCAACCGCTCGATGTCGCCAGGATGCCCAATCGCTCCCACCGCGATCCGATCGTAGATCTCGAAAAGTTTCTGGCGCGTCTGACCAAGCGTGAGAAACAGAATGCCTTCCCGGTAACCCAGCGCCGCTATGGGGCTACCGGGGGCGAGCTGCCCTTCGACGTACTCGCGCCTGTTGGCGATGGCTTCGACCCAACGATACGGCTCTTCGATCATGCAACCAATTCTTTGAACACGGCGGCGATTTTGCTCTCGGGCAAAGTGGTGATGCCTTCCCGCGACACAATCTTGATCACGGGATAAATCTTTCCACTGCGATCCACGCCCGCTGTCGCCGTGTCGGATTCCGCAGCGGTGTCGAGCGCGCGCAGTGCGAGCGATACTGCTTCCTGTTCGTTCAACTCGGGTAGCCGCTTCCCGCCCCAGGTGTTTGCATAATAGAGAATACCGCGAACCGCAGGCGAGCCGGACCCCGTCGCCGCGTAATCGGCCGCTTCAAATTGCGCGCCCATTGCATCATAGAAATAAAGGCGCGTCTCGGGTTTCGAATTTCCGTCGTAAGTCGCAAAGATCGGGACTACGACGCCGATGCCTTGCATGACGAATCCGAAATTGTCACGCAACAATTTCGAGAGCGCTCGCACTTTGCCGTCGACACTCATTTCCTGGAGCTGAGTTCGCCGAAAATATTGAAGTGAATGCTCGAGCACGCGCGCCATCTCCCACGCGGTCGCAGGCACGCCGGCGATGGCCATTATCGAGTGCTGATCAATCTCCAACACCTTGTCCGCACGATCATAGACGACGGTGTTACCCGCAGTCGCACGGCGATCTCCTGCAACCAGAACGCCTCCGGAAAATTTGAAGGCAAGGATCGTGGTCGCGTCAGTCGGTTGCCACGTGTGTTGTTGCGTCGCGTTTTGTGGCATCGGATTGACGACTGTCGGGCCCAACAAACCCTTGCGTCGTAGCAGCGAAGGAAAGTCGTCAGCTGCACCAGAAAAGTTCTGGTCAAATCCCAACTGTGAACGGTCCATTACTGACCCGTGCGCTGGCGATAGCGCTTGGATTGGTTGGGATCGACCCTGCGCATTTTCTTTAACAGGTCCTTTGTGTCCGGTCGCGAAACGTCCGGCGAACGCGGACTACCGCCATCGCCTTGTTTTGGTCCCCACGGAGCCGGTTCCACCGGCTTTTGAATGCGCTCAGGCATGAAAAAACGTACGAACAAAAGTTCGAAACGCAAGCTGCGCGCCGCGCGGAATCATTACACCAATACAGTGGATTCATTAACACTTGCAAAAACAACGGTTCAGGGCGAACCCGCTTGTCAGACAAATGTCCCGGTGGCAAAATTTCGCTGAGATGAGAGTAATCGGTATTTTCTGCGCAATAAGTGCTTTCGCGCTCTGGACTGCTTCTGCGGAGAGTCCCGTGCCGCACGAAGGAAAATCAGCCGAGTCCGCGCAACTTGAAGCTTTGGCAAAAAAGATTGACGAACAAAACGCGAAGATCGACGCGCTTTCTCAGGAGATTCTCAAACTGGAGCAACAACTCTCGCATGCTCGACCAGGTGTAATGATCGGAGAAGCTGCACCCGCCCCAGCAACCGCTGCCGCTCCCGCAGCATCTCCATCGCATTCCCCCGTCGAAGGTAACACGCACACTGTTGCGCGCGGAGAAACGCTCACGTCCATCGCGAAAATGTACAAAGTGACCGTGGACGATTTGCAAAAAGCCAACCATATCGAAGACGGCCGTAAATTGCAGGCCGGCCAAACCATCATCATTCCGACGACCGCGTCGCCTGCTGCTTCCAGCTCGCCGTCGCCGTAACGAAGAACCCTCCCATGAATCAAAAGTGGTTTCTTCGCAAACACGAGGATGGAAGCACCTTCGGCCCCGTGCAGTTCGACCAGATCACGCGTTGGGCTGCTGCGGCGCAGATCGCGCCGCACGACACTCTGTCCAGCGACGGCCGGACGTGGGTCAAAGCGCCGATGGTCCCGCAGCTGAGCATGGACTGGCTTGTCGAGCTAACAAGTGAGCATTACTATGGACCGACTACGCTCGGTACCTTGCGGGAATTTATTCGGCTCGGCGAAATTGATGGCGAAACTGTCGTGATCAACAGCTGTGACGGTACTCGCCGCCAAGTCCGGGAAATGCCTGACCTGTGGCAAACCGCGAAGTCGGAGGCCGACGAAAACCAATTCCAAATTAAACTCGGCGATCCCGTCGGGCCAGCCGTAGCGAAAATGTCCATTCGTTTTCAGGAACGAATTCGCGATCTTGAGCAAACGCTCGAGGAAGAACGCGGTGCGCTTGCCGAGAGCCAGCAGCGTTACAACGAGCTGGAGCGAAAATACCAGGACCTTTTGCTGCGCGATCTCTCCTAACTCAGGGAATCTTGTCCAGCCAACTTATTAGACCGACAATCGCTCCTCTTCCGGTTCCGCAACTTCTGAGGTGACAATTTCCTCCTGCGGCTCTGCGTGCCGCTGAGGCGACGACTCTAACAGACTCTGCCGGCATAGCTGCGCGTATTTTTGATCCAGCACGAGCAATTCCTCGTGCGTGCCCCGCTCGACAACGCGGCCGTGATCCAACACCAGGATCTGGTCCGCACCCACGATCGTCGAAAGCCGGTGCGCAATCACAATCGACGTCCGATTCGCCATCAAATGTTCAAGAGCCTCCTGGATTAAGCGTTCCGTCGCCGTGTCCACACTGGCAGTTGCTTCATCGAGAATCAAAATCGGTGGATCCTTAAGCAGCGCCCGCGCAATTGAGAGCCGCTGTTTCTCGCCAACGCTCAATTTCACGCCGCGCTCGCCAACCACGCTTTCAAACCCCTGCGGCAAACGTTCGATGAACTGTCGCGCGTTCGCGGCATCCACCGCGCGCCATAGTTCCGCTTCACTGGCCGTTGGTTTCCCCATCAAAAGATTTTCGCGAATCGATCCGTTGAAAAGGAAGCTTTCCTGCGTCACCACGCCGATCACTTCGCGCAAAGTGCGCAGGTCGTACTCTCGAACGGGTTTGTCATCGACGTAAATCTGGCCGGAGTCGAACTCGTAAAAGCGCACAAGCAAATTCACCAGCGTCGATTTTCCCGCGCCAGTCGCGCCGACCAGCGCAGTCGTGGTGCCCGGCAGCGCGTGAAATGAAATGTGCCGAAGCGCAGATAACCCGTCGACGTAACTGAAGCTCACATCTTCGTAGCGAATGTCGCCGATGATGCGTGCACTGTAGCCGCGGTCGATGGTCGCGGTGCCGGAGTCACCGGCCCCGGCTACAACCCCTGGCTCGGCGTCTTCATCGAGAATTTCAAAAACACGTTCGCCTGCCGCGCGGCCGGCCTGCACCAATTGATTCAGCTGATGCAACCGGCTGATCGGATCATAAAGAAATGCCATGAGCATGAGGATCCCGACCAGATCGCCCAGCTGCAAGCTGCCAGTCAAAACGGCGTGACTACCAAATCCCAGCACGAGCAACGCACCGATTGCTTCGAACATCGACATCGACGGCGAGTAAATCGCCCATGTCCTCATCACCACCAGCGTGGCGTGCCGCAGTTGATCGCTGGCTCGATTGAACCGCGCGTGTTCCTCGCGTTCGCGCGCGAAGCTTTTGATTTGACGAACCCCGGCAAGATTGTCGTGCAACAGCGCGTTGATATTCGATGCAGCGCGCCGCTGTAATCGATATCGCCGGTGCGCCGTTAGCGTATACGCGAGCGCGCCCACAATCAGCAGCGGCAGCGGCACCAGCGCAAGCAATGCGAGCTTTGCGTTCCAATAAAACATCACCGCCACCACGATCACGATTTGTAAAACCGCGACGACGCCTTGCTCGATTCCGTCGATCAACACGCGCTCGACCGAGTTCACGTCTTCGATCACGCGCGTCATCAGGTCGCCCGTCGCTCGATTATCGAACCAGCGCAACGGCAGCAGTTGAATGTGTGAATACAAATCGCTGCGCAGATCGAAAATGACTTTCTGCTCGAATGTGTTGTTCAGAATGATCCGGAGCGAATTGAAAAGGTGCTGAACAAGAAAAGCCACTGCGGCGAGCAAAATCAGCGGCAGCAATTTGTCCGGCTGATTCGCGCGCACCACGTCATCAATGATCCATTTCGTCACGCTCGGAAACACAATGACCATCAACGTGCCCATGATCGCGCACGCGAGCGTTCCCACAGCCAACCCGGGATACCGCTTTAGATATGCAAATACGCGCCAGACCGTTTTCATTCATGACAAATTTACCAGAAGCCTGCGAATGACGCGAATGGCTTCGCCGCGTTGAATCGTTAGACCATGATTGGCCAAAACGGATTCGTGGTTAAGATTCGCGCGTGCCGAATCAATCGCACTTCTTGCCGGACGAAATTCATATCGAGCAGCTTGACGTTTTCACGCGCATCGGAGTTCCAGAAGAAGAACGCGCGAATCCGCAAAGGTTGACGGTGAGCATTTCCTTCTGGTCGTATCAGCAGACGAGCAATCTGGCCGACCACATCGAACGAACGGTAAACTATTCAACCGTTGCGGAGGAAACGAAGAATTTTGTGCGCGATCAGTCCGTTAGTCTGATCGAGACGTTGGCGGAACGGCTGGCAAGTCATTTGCTCAAGAGTTTTCCGATTCAAAAAGTGACGATCGAACTGCGGAAGTTTGCGCTACAAGACGCAAAATATGTTTCCGTCACCGTCACCCGAACTGCATGCGTCGGTTGACCATGAACGGACACGAATACGGGCAGCGGTAGTAGTGTCCGTAGTCTCCAGCGGATTGGTTGGAACATGGATTTTTGCGCGTGAACGCGCTGATCACGTTGGCGAGCAAAATTGTAGGGGCGCTTGTGCCAAGCGCCCAGGCGTTTGACACAGACGCCGCTATAAAGTTTGCCGCTGAAGACAGCGGCCACTACAATTGCTGGATGAAAGGCGGTAATTGGAAAACGATCTCAAGCGAACGGCACTTCGCCGATCGGAATCTCGAAGTTGTAACCAATCGTGTGCAAACACCCGCCCATCCAGACCCGCATGCTTGGACCATTGTGCGTCGCAAACCAGCAGTCGTCGTCGCACCGATGACGCGCGACGGAAAAATCATTTTTATTCGTCAGGAACGAATCCCGATCGGGCAAACAATTTGGGAAATGCCATCGGGTCAGATCGACGATCACAATGCTGACGAGGACAAAATCAAGGACACAGCTTTGCGTGAACTTCGCGAAGAAACGGGCTACGAGTTGGCTCCAGACGGCGAGTTGATTTCGTTAGGCTATTATTTTTCTTCACCGGGGTTTACCGATGAGCGCGGTTATTTCTTTTTGGTCCGTCCAATTCAACCCTGCGCAGAAGGCCCGGACCGGGATGAAGGCGAATCGATTATCGATTGCCGCGGATTCACCAGCGAAGAGATTCGTCGCATGATTGCGGACAATGAAATTCGCGACGCCAACACGCTTGGCATTTGCGCTACGCTCGCCGCCCGGGGTCTTCTGTCGCTCGCGCCGCACTGAGGTTTCGGGTCCGATGGCGTTGCGAGACATTTTCAAATTTCGTGATCCGCCGGAGACCGAAACGTCCAAGCCGTTTCTCGAGCATTTGGAAGACTTGCGCTGGACCATCGTGAAGATCGCTCTCACGCTCGGTGTCACGATGATTGTTTGTTTCGCGTTTCGGTCGACGCTGGTGCGGATTATCCAAGCGCCGCTTAACCATCTTGGGCCACAAGTCGGAACGCTCAAGGCGCTCGGCATCACAGATTCGATCGTGATTTCATTTCATCTGGCGTTTTACGCCGGGATCGTTTTGTCCTTCCCGCTGCTCCTGTATTTTCTCGCGGAATTCGTTTTGCCGGCGCTCACCATCGTAGAGAAACGGTTTCTACTTCCAGCGATCGCCGTCAGCTTCGCGCTCTTTCTCCTGGGCGTCCTGGTTTGCTATTTTTGGTTGTTGCCGAAAACGATTCTTTTTTTCTTTCGCGACACCGAATCGCTCGGCTGGGCGCCGACATGGACGGTGCAGCAGTATTACTCGTTCGTGACGCGATTTACTATCGGATTTGGTCTGGCGTTTGAACTGCCGGTCGTCGTGCTGGCGCTGGTCCGATTCGGACTGATCACGTACCGCTTCATGGCGCGCACCCGTCCCTATGCCATCGTGCTCATCTTTATTATGGCAACAATCATCACGCCTACGCCTGATATTCTGACGTTGATCGCCATGGCGCTGCCGATGTGTCTGCTATACGAAAGCTGCATCTGGATTGCATGGTTGATGGAGCGCCGCGCATCGAAACGGATCGCCAACTAATCGCGTGCAGCATTCGACTCAAAATCTTCTCTTCAGCGCGTTTGCCTTCGTGCTCGGCGCGGCGGTCGGCTCGTTTTTGAACGTTTGTATCTACCGCTGGCCGGTCGATCTCTCCATCAATCGGCCGCGTCGGTCGTTTTGCCCGAAGTGCAACCAGCCGATTCCATGGTATCACAATCTTCCGTTGATCAGCTGGCTCGCGCTTAGCGGTCGATGCGCAAATTGCAGCGCAAAAATTTCGTTCCGCTATTTCGCGGTGGAACTCCTTACCGCACTTCTTTTCCTTGCGATCTGGCAAAGTTTTCCGTGGCAGGTGGCGATTGCGTATTGGATTTTCGTTTCGTTCCTGATCATCGGCACGTTTATCGATTTTGAGCATTTCATTATTCCGGACCGGGTGACAATCGGCGGAACAATCGTGGGCGTGGCTTGCAGCATTGTTGTTCCAGCTTTGATGCAGACAGATTCGCGCGTGGCTGCCGGTGTTCGCGCCGCGCTGGCCGCTGCACTCGGCTACGTGATCCTCTGGATCGTGCTCGAAGCGGGAAAGATCGCTTTCGGCAGAAAACGGATCGAGTTCGACGCGCCGAGGACGTTTACATGGATAAAACGTGGCGACGACGCCGATTTCGTCGTGGGCACCGAAGAAAGTCTTTGGAGCGAATATTTTGCCCGTGAGAAAGATCAGTTGCTGCTCCATTGCGATGAAGTTCGGGTTGATGATCGCGACTATGGAGAGGTGAGGCTGACGTTTCGCTACGATCGCGTCACCGCCGACGGTTATGTGCTGATGCTCGACGATGTAACGCACATTTCCGGTGTTACGCGCGAACTGGTCATCCCGCGCGAGGCAATGGGGCGCGGTGACCTGAAATTTCTTGCCGCGATCGGCGCATTCCTTGGCTGGCGCGCGGTGTTGTTCAGCTTGTTCGCCGGATCACTTCTCGGTTCAGTGATCGGCTTGGTGACGCTTGTCGTCGGAAAACCTGTTTGGTCAGCCAAACTACCGTTTGGACCGTATCTGGCATTCGGCGCACTGGCCTGGATGTTTTTTGGCGCAATCGTTTTGCGTTGGTACGGAACGCTTCTCAGCCCGTGATGCGGTTCCGTCTCCAGCCGGACGTCGGATGAGCTTGCGGCGCAGAATTGACGAGAGCGAATCTCGGACAAGTACTGTCAGAAATGGATTTCCCGTCAGGGCCGTGGACTGGTTTTTACAATTACGGGCGCAGCCCGCGCAAACATCGGATGGATCTCGTGCTGATCTTTGCTGATCACACGGTTTCAGGCGATGGAAGCGACGACATCGGCCAATTCGGCCTTACCGGGCGGTTCGATGGCACAAACGGTGAATGTTACTGGACGAAGACTTACATCGGCGCGCACGAGGTTTACTATCGCGGGTTTCGCGAGGGCAAAGGGATTTGGGGATTATGGGAATTGCCTAACGAGTCAGGCGGCTTTCACGTCTGGCCACTTGGACGGGGCGAAGGCGAACAGAATTATGAGAGCGCGGAAGAGCCCGCGCCAGTGGAAGCAGTTGCGGTAGTAACCTGAGTGTGAACTCCCACTGGCCTCTGGTCGGCGCGAATGACAGGTCGCCGCAGCATCAGCGCGAGATTAATCAGCTCGCACTTCAACCAGCGACGCAGTCCACGTGAAATTTGTTTGCGGAGCCGCCTGTCAGGAACGAATCCGTCGTAGAGTTCGCGCCAGCCGGCGTTTCGTTTTCCGTAATAGCCGGTCGCCCATCGGCGATTTGCGAGAGCAACAAACCGGCGATTGTAAAAGTTCATCACATTCCGGGCGAATCTGCCTCCTTTCCCAGTGAAGGGCAGGGTAAGAAACGCGGATTCCGGATCGCGATAGACTCGTCGAACTAAGCCGGTGTAGTAACTGCTCACATCGAGAAGCAGCGCTGCTGACGTCAAGTCTGCGTCACCCATGTAATAATATTTATCCTTGTACAAACTCTCGAACCAGGAACGGTAAGTAACCGGATATTGTTGGTTGTAATGTTGTAGTCGCTCAGTGACGTCTTCGCCCTTGAGACTGCGCGCCAGCAAATCCGCCACGTAATAGGAAGTGTAAGAACAAAAATCGAGACCCGGACTGTAAAGTGGATCGATGAACCCGGCGGCATCGCCCACCATCGCCCAACCGTCACCGCAAACTTTTTCGCTATGATACGGCAGCATCGAAAGCGCGTGCACGTCGCCTTCGATCACTTTTGCTGCGCCGAAGATTTCGCGGCCGACGGGGTTGTTCAGAATGTGCGCGTGCAATCGTTGTCCCAGAGTCAGTCCCTCTGGAAATTTGAAGATGCGACTGTCGTAAACGATACCGGCGCTGACATCGCCGCCCTGCAACGGAATGATCCAAACCCACCAGCCGCGCCCGAAAAGATGGTTCGTGGCCCACTCGCGTCCTGTTCGACAAGAGTTCGCGTAATCGGGAAAACGTTCGCGCCATTCGTAGCTGTCCCATTCTTTGACGCCGCTAAAGCGCGCCCACACCGCGTTGATGGGGTGCTCTGTGTTCGGGCGAAAATATCCGAGCTTTCGCGCGAACATGGCCGCGCGGCCTGTAGCATCGACGATCCAACGGCAGGCAGCAGTGCGCTCCTCACCGTCGACAACGGCGTTCACCGTTTGTCCATTACCGTCATTTAGTTCAAAACCTTTGACCTTTGCGGGTCGCCATAAATCGCAGCCCAATCGGCATGCGAGGTCAAGCATGTGCGAATCGAGCTTCGCGCGGTCCACTTGAAAACCGGGCAGCCGGCTCTGGTAGCGTGTGCCGATCTCCACGCAATCGTCAAAGGGCTGATCGGACCGGTTTGAAAACCAGAGGCGCAATCCCTGTTTCGGCAACTGATGATGTCCGAGATAATGCGTCAGACCCAAAATTCGCGTCATGTAGCAACTGCTCACCTCGGTCGTCGATTCGCCCACCTTGCGATCGAACGCAGTTGTCTTTTCGATAATCAGTACCCGTGCTTCGGGGTGTTTGCGTTTCAGCATGAGAGCGGTTGCCGCGCCGGAAAACGCGCCCCCGATGATCACGACGTCGTAATCGAAATTCATCGCTCGAAGAGGATGGCCTTTATACCGCTTCAGAGCAAGAGCGTGAGTGACGCAGACAACCCTGTCTCCGAGCTATTGCCACGACCGCAGCGACTATTTCGATTGAGCCCCCATCACAGTGCAGGCAGGATTGCTTGCATCACGAGATGATCTTCACGAACGCACGTTTGATTTTTCCCGATGGAATTCGCGACGGGCTTGAAGTTGTCGTGGAACAGGGAAAAATCGCCGCGATCCGTCCGCCTATGCCGAGGCTACGGCAGACAGGCGAGCGGGTACACGGAAAAGAGGTCATTGATCTCAATGGAAATTATCTTGCGCCCGGTTTTATCGATCTTCATGTACACGGCGCGCTTGGCCGCGACACGATGGAAGCCTCGGCTGAAGCGTTTCGCTCTATTTGCGATTTCCACGCGAGTGGCGGCACGACATCACTTCTGCTCACGACAGCGACAGCGCCTCTCGACGAGATCGTTAAGGTGTTGCAAGCGGTTCGCGACTATCGATCAGCGATCAGTCCGATTGTCGGTGTTCATGTCGAAGGGCCATTTATTTCGAAAGCGAAAGCCGGAGCGCAACGGGTCGAGTTCATTCAGGACCCGTCACCGGTTGCTGTGCAGCAGTTGCTCGAACACGCGAACGTACTGAAGCGTGTAACGATCGCGCCCGAACTGCCCGGAGCACTTGAAGCGATCGAAATCTTCCATGCACGTGGGATCAGCGTGAGCGGCGGACATAGCGATGCTTGGGATGAAGACGCCCGGGCGGCATTCGATCGCGGTATGCGTAGCGTGACGCACGCGTTTAATTGCATGTCCAGCTCGCGCGGTCGCGGCGTTTATCGGGTAGCCGGTTTGCTCGAGTTTGCATTGAGCGAACCAGACATGAGTTGTGAACTAATCGCCGACTGTCATCACGTTTCACCCACGCTGATGAAAATGTTATATCGCGCAAAAGGCCCACACCGAATCTGCCTGGTGACCGACGCAACCGCTGGTGCCGGATTGCCGGAAGGATCGCAGTTCGCGCTCTTCGGTAAGGATTGCATCGTGGAAAACGGAGTCTGTCTCCTGGCTGATCATTCAGCGCTCGCGGGCAGCGCCGCGCGCATGATCGACCTCGTGCGCAAGATGGTGCGCGAGGTGAACGTTCCGTTGCATGAAGCCATCGCGATGGCGACGGAAAATCCCGCGCGCGCTATCGGTCTCGAAACGAAAGGTCGCCTTATCGTCGGAGCGGACGCTGATTTGCTTGTGCTTTCGCCGCAGTTGGATGTAGTGCGAACGTTGCGCTGCGGTGAGGTATTGTCGTCTCCGTCATAGCGACATTAGAAATTCTGCGATGTCGAGCGCTGCGCGTGGGCGGCTGAGCTTGCTGATGTTGCCGTTCCATTCTCGCCATTGTTTTGCGCCGTCATCGAAGGCGCGCCGCACCTGTGCGACAACTTCTCCTGGCGACCGGGCAATCACGCCTGAATTTGTTTCGACGATCAACCGGGCATTGCCTTCCTCCTGACCGGCGACCACGTGGTTGATGATCATAGGACATTTTGCAGCAATCGTTTCCTGCACCGTCGCGCCACCGGCTTTGCCGATGAGCAAATGGTTCTCGTGCATCATGCGGGGGAGTTCGTTCGTCCAGCCAATTATCTTTATTGGGTGACCATCTGCGGCCGCGTCAATATCGGGCCGGAGTTCATCAGCGCGGCCGATCGTCACGGTAAGATCGAGGTCAAGTTTCGCGAGTAGACGCACCAGTTCCGGCGCGCCACGTTTGGCTGCATGAATCATGTACAAAACCCGCCGGCTGGAATTAGTGGAAGGCAATGGCCGATCTGCGGTGAGATCTGCAAATTTTGGACTGACGGGAAAACCAAATATCCTGATTTTTTCTGGCGCCACTCCGCCATTCCGCAGCACGCTTGCGCTTTGTTCGTTTGCAACGAGGAAATAATCTGCCGGGCTTCGGTACCAGGATGCGTTGATAGTGATCGAGTCCGTGACAATCACCACACATTTGCAGACTCTGTCGGCTCCCAAAATCTCCTGGAGTACATTGGCGTAGGCGGGAAAAGAGCAGACGACGATGTCCGGCTTAAAACGGTCGAGCACGGGAGCAAACTGCGCCTTCAGCCGAATCAATCGCCGAAATTCCGTGTTGTAATCTGTCTTACGATCGAGCCACCGATAAACGAATCCCCACGCACGTGGCGCAGAATTCACCAGCGCCAGATAGCTTCGGCGCACCAATTCGTTGACCGGCCCGTAGGCTTCGGCAAACAGATCTCGCAATTCCACTGTAGTCCGATCCAGAGCGACACGAGCCAGCCCGTCGCGGACTCCTCTTGCGGCGCTATTGTGCCCCTCTCCGAAACCGGCGGTCAGGATCAATATTCTCTTTTTCAATGGTCGTCAGGTGACACGGACTACATGCGGGAAAACACACGCGGAGGGTACTCACTCGCGAAAGCATTCGGACTTTAATGGATATTTGTGCCCGGCAAAGTAAACTCCTGCGGAGATGAAATATCTCAAATTGATTTGGCGCGTTGCGCGCCGGCTGGTTTGGGAAACAGCGATGGACAACACCACTGGCCTGGCTGCGCAGATGGCGTATCTGCTTCTTTTCGCGCTCGCTCCCGGCACACTGTTTTTCTGGCACCTGCTGGGCCTGTTCGGCACTGATCCCGCCAAGTTGCATCGGATGTATCTTCTTTTGCGGAGTTTCATGCCGCCGGATCCAAAAGTGCAGGACATTCTGGACTCTGCCATAGCGAGCGTTGTGGTGACAGGCACGAGCGGACTGCTCGCAAACGCTGGGATCATCCTTGGAATTTATTTCGGGACCATTTTCATCGCCACGGTTTCACGCGCACTCAGCCAGATGCACGGAGTCCAGGAAGATCGCCATTGGTGGTCCAAATACATCATCTCATTTTTCATGCTTTTCTGGTTTGGGATTGTGATCGTGTTTAGCTTCAACGCCGTGGTTTTTGGCGAAAAGCTGGCCGGCATTGCAGAGGTAAATTGGCAACTTTCATTTCCGCTCCAGGCGTGGATCGCCGGGTTGAACCTGCCGTTGACCGGCGTGGCGCTGGTCGGGCTCGCGCTTGCGCTTTATCTTCTCACGCCGGAAAACCATTTGACCGTTCGTCAGGCGCTGCCGGGCGCAATTTTCTTTGCGGTTGGCTGGATCATCGCGACGAAACTTTTCCAGCTTTACGTGGCACGATACGATCGTTATAACCCGACTTATCTCGCGCTGGCGTCGATCATCGTGCTGCTCACGTGGATGTATCTGACTTGTCTGCTGCTGTTGCTGGGAGGCAAATTGAACGCCATCATCGGGCGCGAACGTCAGAAGATGCGCGTCGCCGAGCCTCTCGCGCCCGCGCCCGCAGCGCCACTCGCCTGATCGACGAATACGTAAAAGTTAACCGATCATAATGGAGAAAAGGCGCAGCTCTTTGTGTTTTGTAACTTTTTTGAGAAATCAGTGCTGTA
This sequence comes from Verrucomicrobiota bacterium, assembly GCA_041691855.1. GTDB lineage: Bacteria > Verrucomicrobiota > Verrucomicrobiia > Opitutales > Opitutaceae > Lacunisphaera. Next base: position 18,726 of record JBEPTW010000037.1, read on the forward strand.
AGCGTTGATCGCATCGCGCGCTCTGTTACGCTCCGTCGCAGTGGTGCGTTTTCGCATTTGGCTCGCAACTGCGCTCGCATTTGGCGCATTGGTCTCGGGTCTCCTTCGCGCGCAGGTCAATGAAGAAAAACGGCGCGATCAATCAGAGGAAACCGAGACGCGCGCCGCGTCCACTCCGAAACCAAAGAAATCTCCAACGCCGAAAACGAAGCGACGCCACACCCCAACACCGAAACCAAAAACCGCGAAGAAGAAATCCGGCGCGAAAAAAACGTCCGACAAAGCGAAAAAAAGTGCGGAATCGAAGTCGGCACGAAAAGAGGAAACTCCTAAGCCACGAAAAACGCCGGCGCCGCAAGTAGAAGAAACGCGCGCCGGGTCCGAAACCGCAGCGCCGCAGCCACGGGCGATTGCCGTGCCTACGCCAGCGCCTTCGCCACAGCCTAAGCCTGCGCGCGCCGTTTCAGGGGGCGCGCAGGCTCAGGTTGTGATCGAAAAATCAGGCATCGAGGAGGACCAGGGCTTCGAGCCTCCACCGTCGCCGCCGCCGCGCCGATACGGTTTCTGGCCGTGGAGTCGCCCAGTCAGCTACCGTTACCTAACAAGTTCGGTCGTTGAAGCGATCCGGCGCGCGCCGGTGAAACGGCGTCGCTGGCAGTTCATTGTCGTGCACAATAGTGGCACGCAGCAGGGCAATGCGCGTGTCTTCGATTATTACCACAAGCATGTTCGCCGGATGCAGAACGGTCTCGCCTATCACTTCGTTATCGGGAACGGCACATCAACCGGCAACGGCCAAGTCGAAGTCGGCGATCGATGGCGGCGCCAGATAAACGGCGGTCATGTGCACAGCGATTATCTGAACAATATCTCGCTCGGCATTTGTCTGGTAGGCGATTTCAATCGAGACCAGCCGACGCGCGCACAGCTCGACGCATGTGAGGAACTCATTCGCTATCTGCGAGACCGCTGCGGGAAAACCGAGAGAGGTACGATACCGGTGAAGCCACACCGCGAAATCAACCCACCGCGCTGGCCCACGGATTGCCCGGGCGACGATTTTCCTTATTCATGGTTTCGAAGATTTTAACGAGACGAATTCAGACCTTAGAAATGGATCCGCAGACCTGCGCCTAGCAAATGCTGCGCTAGATCGCGGTCCTCTCGAGTGGCGATCTGGCTGCTCGTGTAATGGAGATAGCGGTATTCGATGAAGGTGCTGAGCTTCGGATTCCAATAGTAATCACTGCCGGCAAGCACCTGCCATGCGAGATCCGCGTGACTTTCTCCATTCGCCGTAAATGTATGGAAAGGCGTTTTGACTTCGACGTCGGCAGATTCCGCGTAGTAAGCGCCGACTCCAGCCCCGGCGTAAGGCTGGAATCTTCCCAAGGCCAACCTGAGGATGAAGTTTCCCATAAACGCGCCAGTGTTAATCCAGGTGCTTACGCTGCCGCTGCGAGTTGTAAGGAAGATAGGCGCTAAGCATCCAGGAACTCCGGCACACGGATCGAACACTTCACGCAATTTGAAATCGGCGTCGCCATTAAAGCCGTTGTAGAAGAAATCTCCTTCAACCGTCGGGCGAAGTATTCCCGTGCCAAAAATGTAACCAAGTTTGACGCCTCCGAAAAAACCGTCGTCATTATCAGGGTGGATCTTGACAGTGTCGGTGGTGAAACGGTCGAACTGGCCGGTAAAAGTTGTGGTGCCGCCACGGTCTTGAAAGAGATTGGCGCCGAGATCGATCGCTCCATAAAAACCGGTTCCGTAAAGTTCCGGTGACGGTGGTGCGACTTGCTTGTATGCGACGGGTTCTCCAGCTTGTAGCGAACCGGTGAATCCAAGAATTGCCATTAAGAACAGAGGTAATTTTTTCATACTTGCGAAGGCGACGCAGCCACTAAGCAAACCTATTTAAACGAGGCGAGTTGCGGAAAGATTTTACCAAGCCTTCGAAAAAGATTCTTACTATAAGGCAACAAGTTGCACGTGACATCCGCTGTCACTTGCGCTCCGCGACCATCAAGTTTGCTTCCTTGTGGTTCCAGCGATAACCGAATCCGAAATCGAGCGGCGGCGGATTGCTTTGTTGGAAGAGTTCCTGCAGCCGGGGCTGGTAATGTTGCTTGAAGAGCTCAATCGGTCCGAGGTAAACACCGAACAGGCGCAGGTGCCATTTGTTTGGGTCGAAGTACGCCACGGGAATCCCGGCATCGTCCTGCACGACTATCTTGCTGTGCTCGAGAATGAAATTGCGAATCGTAGCGAAACCAGTCTCAAACATCAGATACGAGGACGATTTGAGAAAGGTCGAGCCGACGCCCAATCGCTGGCAAAATTTTAAGAAACCGGGAGTCGCTTTGATGCCGCCGTCAGAAATATCGGTGGTGAAATAATACAGCGTCTGTGCACTGCCTGATTGGTTGTCGGTGTAACGAATACGAACTCCGGGAGTACTACCGTCTTTTCTGCCCGGCGCGGCTTGTTCAAATACGCCGCCGCTGTTGAGCGATCCGACCGAGACGTTTGTGATCAATTTGTCCGCGCGCGCGATGCAAGTGTAAAGAATCGGCAGGACGCCGTTCAGATTCTGCTCGTGCAGATCTACCTTCATATCTTTCGTGATGAAGTACGTCGTGTTGAGCGACGACTTCATCGCGTTTTCCAGATTTCCCAGTGCGCCGGACAGGTTCGCGATGCGCAAGGGGTCCGGCGGCGGGCCGAGAGCTTCTTTTCCGCAGAGCACGTACACCGCCGCCCTTGGGAAGAATTGATCCACGTACAAAAAATCGGGCCCGCTGAACATGTAAAACACCACGGGAAATGGTTGAAGTGATTCTGGAAACGATGTCTGTTGCCACGCGTGCAATTTCTGGAGCTGTCGAAGATGAAGTTTTGAGAACTGCTCTTCGAAAAACGCAGCATGCGCCTGCCACGCTGGATCGCGCATCAGCGGCGCGAGCGGCGAATTCTCCGGCACAGGCATTCCAGCGAGAAAGCGGGCAACGTCATTTGGACCGGTGTTCACCGAAATTGCGCGCGGCGCAACTTCCGGATTTTCCTGCGCGCAAACCGTCAGTGCACTCACAAGGCCGAGAGCTATCGATAGAGCGGAGTAATTTGCTTTCATGGCGAGCGATCGCGCCGTTTTTGCGCGCAGAAATAGAGCAGCAGACCCGACAGCGCCGTTGCTAAACCGGCCAGCGATTCCGCAGTGTGCGTGCGCAATAGATAAAACATCATCCAAATCGTGATTATCGAAAAAACAACAGGAGGAATCGGGTAAAGCCAAACCCGGTATGGTCGCGTAATTTCGGGCCGCGTGAAACGAAGCACGATCACGCCCAGCACAGCAAGCAACGAGCAAAGAAGCAAACTGAATTGCGTGTAGCGGACCACGTCCTGGAAGCTTTGAGTCAGCAAAAATAGATTCACGAAGAGCAGTTGCAGGAAAATGGCATTTGTGGGAATACCATGCTTATTCTTGCCGCCGAGCCATCGCAGAAACCAATGATCTTCACCCATCGACATGGTCACGCGTGGCCCAATCCACGTCATCGAACTGATGGCGGCAACCAGGCCGAGACAAATGATAGCGCCGGCAAATCGCCCGCCGTTTTCGCCAAAAATATGTTTACCTGCGACTAATGCGACTTCGAGCTGGCCTTTCAATTCCTCAGCAGGCGTGGTCGTGAGAAAGATGGCGTTAAGCAGCACATAAATGACGATCACCACGCCGGTGCCGGCGAGCAGTGAGCGCGGTACGTTTTTTTCAGGTCGCTTGATCTCGCTGCTGATATACGCTGACGCATTCCAGCCGGAGTAGGAATACATCACGTAAACCAGCGCGACCGCGAATGCCCCGCTGAGGATCGCGGCTTTGTCGCCAGGGGCAGGCAAGAAACTGATCCGCTGTTTTGATGGAACAAAGAAGCCCGCCCCGATCAGCGCGCCGATAAGAAGCAATTTCACGAGCGTCGAAACATTCTGGAATGCGCTCCCGACTCGCAGATTCCCCACATGAAAAATGGTGACTATCCAAACAACCACGAACGACAGAACAACCGGCGAACCCGCGCCAAAAACTCCGTGGAAATATTGCCCAAATGCCAGAGCGGCGAGTGCAACGGGCGCTGCAAATCCAACCGTAGCAGACACGAATCCGGCCATAAACCCGAGCGCCGGATGATAAATTTTCGAGAGAAAATGGTATTCGCCCCCGGAACGCGGCAGTGCGGCGGCGAGTTCACCGTAACAGAGCGCGCCGCAGAGCGCGGCAATTCCACCGATGACCCAGAGCATCAGCAGCGCGAACCCTGATTGAATATTAGTCAGCTGAAAGCCAAGACTCGTGAAAATGCCAGTGCCGATGATGTTGGCGATCACGATCGAGCAGGCAGTTACGAAGCCGATGGTGCGCTTCGGTGATGCAGACTGAACGGAAGGAGGCTGTGCAAGTGTGGTCATCCTCGGACAAATCCTATTCAACCTTCTTACTCCAGAACGCCGAACATCCAAGATTCAACGCCCAAGATCGAACGAAAGGCAGCGAGTCCATTCCAGTCAGTTTTTCATTGTCGTACGCTTTGCTAATTCTGCGGCGATCGGATGTCGAAAAAGCGCGACGCGCGCTCGAGAAGCTTTAGTGACGAATCTCGATTGTCGTGCCGTCCGGTGTAACCCGCCAAAGTTCCTCGATCTCTTCGTCGGTAACTGCGATGCAACCGGCGGTCCAATTTTTCCAGCGATGAAACGCGCCAATCCAGCCGCGTCCATTTTGAATTCCGTGAATCATGATGTCAGAACCGGCCGAAACGCCATGTATAGCCGCACGCTTGTTGTCTTCATCCGACGGATAAGAAATGTGCAGCGCAAGATGAAAACTGCTTTGCGGATTTCGGCCATCGATCTTGTAGATCCCTTCCGGCGTCTTCATGTCGCCTTCTTCCTGCTTCGCGCCTAGCGGGTTCCGACCCAAAGCGATTCGGTTGGTCTTTATCTGAACACCATCTCGAAACATCGATAATCGCCTCGCTGATTTTTCCACGACGATCCGATCAATCGTGGTTCCGGCTGGCAACGAATTCCAATTATGATGCGCATAGAGGTAAATCGCGAAAGCACAGATCAGAATTGAGAAGGCGAAGATCATCGTGCGTTTCACATTGGGGCTTTCGACCGAGTTTCAATCAAAAACAACTGCACCGGGATTTATCCGACTCGCCATTCCTCATTGCTAACATGGGCTGAATGCCAGATAAATGCGCGGCGCGTTTATGACTCCCGTACGAACGTTTCTCGGTCAGCCGTATCCGCTGGGTGGAACTTGGACGGGTAACGGGGTGAACTTTGCGATTTTTTCCGAGCATGCCACCGGAGTCGAGCTTTGCTTGTTCGGCAGCGCAGAAGACGCGAAAGAAGACGTTCGCATCCCGCTCAAGGAGCGTACTGACCAAGTGTGGCATGTCTTTTTGCCCGATGCGCGACCGGGACAGTTGTACGGTTTTCGTGTATCCGGCCCGTACGAGCCAGAGAGGGGCCTGCGTTTCAACAGCTCCAAGCTCCTTCTTGATCCGTACGCGAAAGCGATCGTCGGAGCGGTGAGCTGGGCGGATGAAATGTTTAGTTATGTCATCGGCGGGGAGAAGGAAGATCTGAGTCAGGATTTTCGCGACGATGCGTGGGGCGTACCGAAATCAGTCGTGATCGATTCCGGATTCGACTGGCAGAATGACAAGCAACCGGCGATTCCACTGCACGAATCCGTGATCTATGAAGTGCACGTGAAAGGTTTCAGCAAGCTTTGGCGCGATTTGCCTGAGCAATTGCGGGGCACCTACGCGGGCCTCGGTAGCCCGTCTGCGATCGACTATTTCAAAAAGCTTGGTGTGACCGCGGTGGAACTACTCCCCGTGCACGCGCACATAGATGAAAAACTTTTGGTCGACAATGGCCTAACGAACTACTGGGGTTACAACACTATCGCCTTTTTCGCTCCGCATGGAGAATATTCCAGCAGTGGACAAATGGGCCAACAGGTCGCCGAGTTCAAAGCAATGGTGCGCAGCCTGCATGCTGCTGGCATCGAAGTGATTCTCGACGTGGCTTACAATCACACCGGGGAAGGAAATCATCTTGGCCCAACGCTCTGTTTCCGCGGGATCGATAATCTCTCCTACTACTGGCTGCACCCTGAGAATCCCCGGTTCTATCTCGATTTTACAGGCACTGGTAACAGCTTGAATCTGCTTCATCCGCGGACGCTACAATTGGTGACCGACAGTTTGCGGTACTGGGTGCAGGAGATGCACGTGGACGGATTTCGATTCGATCTCGCAACCGAACTAGCGCGCAATCATTCGGGATTCAATACGCTGCATCCATTTTTCCAAGTAATTCAGCAGGACCCGGTGCTCTCGCATGTGAAGTTGATCGCAGAACCGTGGGACGTCGGAGAAGGCGGTTATCAGGTGGGCAACTTTCCCCCGCCCTGGTCGGAATGGAACGGCAAATATCGCGACTCGCTTCGCAGTTTTTGGAAAGGCGATGAAGGCCGCATTGGTGACATGGCTTATCGACTCACCGGAAGCCCCGATCTCTATGAACATCACGGCCGACGGCCTAACGCGAGCGTCAACTTCGTTACAGCCCATGATGGATTCACACTGAACGACTTGGTCAGCTACAACGAAAAACACAACGAGCTGAATGGCGACGAGAACCGCGACGGCGACAATAATAATCAGTCGTGGAATTGCGGCGTCGAAGGTCCGGCCAATGAGCCGCAGATTGACGTTTTGCGCGACCGGCAGCGCCGCAATTTTCTCACGACACTGTTTCTTTCCCAAGGCGTGCCGATGCTCTGTGGCGGAGATGAGTGGGGTCGAACACAAAACGGCAACAACAACGCCTATTGTCAGGACAACGACATCAGTTGGTTTAACTGGGAGCGTGACGAAAAGCAGAATGAGTTTTTTGAGTTCACGCGAAAATTGATACAGCTCCGAAAAGAACATCCGGTTTTTCGTCGTCCAAAGTTCCTAAAAGGTCGTCGCATCCCCGGCTCGGAGATTCGAGATGTGATGTGGTTCAACGCCGGTGGCAACCAAATGACCGAGGAAGAATGGACGTCGCCGTTCGTGCGCTGTCTCGGTATGCTGCTGAGTGGTGACGCAACCGATGTGCTCAACTTCGAAGGCGCATCAGTCCATGACGATACGTTTCTGCTATTGATCAACGCGCATTACGAGCCCATCGCCTTTGTCTTACCTGGTCAGGAACATCTCGAATGGCAATCGATTCTCGACACGAGCGACGCCGCCGGTTTTGTGGCGGAGCCGAAAAGATTTGCCTCCGGTGATGATGTCGATCTCGGAGGGCGAGCTTGTTGTTTGCTGCAACTTGTCGGCGGCACGCAAGCCCAGGCGCGCGAAGAATCCTGGAAAAAGCGGCAGATCGAATTTCCCCGGTTCACTGCCGAGGAAGAACGCGCGAGACGCAGTGGCTAACCGATGCGCTCCTCACGTGCGGAGCACCCAAGTTTCGAGCAAGCGCGATGTTGCAACGGCCAACGATTCTATTTATAGAATAGCAGACATGTGCGCGGTCGCGCGCGCCGCGAGTGATTTGCCATGACACCGAGTTCTCTTGTGATCGTCACTGATCGCGGCAGCTTGAAAGCCTATCGGGTAAACGAAACGCCGACGCGCGGACCGAGCCTGCAGCTCGTGCAAGCATTTGACATGACTGACGCGCACGGAAGACTCGTCGATAAGGTGAGCGACGTGGCAGGGCGCTTCCCGGTAACCGAAGGCGCGGGTGCGCACCGCGGGCCGGCGTCAATTGCCGAGCGCACGCAATTGGCCATGGAAACGGACCGGCGGATTCAAAAAGAGTTGGCCGACCAAATCGCGAAAATTGTCTCGCAAAATGGAAAGGACGGCTGGTCGTTTGCGGCGCCTGCGGAAATACACACGGCGATCGTAGATCTGTTGCCTGCCGGTGTGCGACAGCGAATTGTCGAACACGTGAAATCGGATTTGGTGAAGATCGAGCCGGCCAGACTGATCAGCCATTTCCGATCGTTGCGGCAAATTTGAATGGAATGCCGCAACCGAGATTTTTTGTTCCCTCAACGGCGAGTAGCGCCGTAGTATCTAAGTAATTATGCAACTGCCTGTTAAGATATCGTATCGGGGTCTGGAAAAATCTGACCAGATCGACAATCTCGTTTTGGATTATGCAGAAAGACTCGAGAGATTTTGTGATCACATCAACCGCTGCGATATCGCTATCGAGCAGACCAATCACACCCATCAAAAAGGGAACCCATACCGATGCCGGATCGACGTGACGGTGGCGCCGCGCCACGAGCTTGTGGCCGATGAAAGGCAAATGGATAACGGCACTCACGAACCGCTCAAAAAAGTCATCCACGACGCGTTCAAAACCATGGAGCGCGAGCTGCGTCGCGTTGTGGAAAAGCAAAGGCGCGACATCAAAACCCACGCCGACATGCGTTCGCCGAAATAATTTCGGATCCCCAGGGCGAAACGCATTGTTCTCCATGTCCTGGCAGCGGGCGCAGCTTGCCGCCGAGAACGAGTCAGTCGCCTGGTGCTGGCAGATGTATTTTTTTGTCCCCAACAAATCAGTCCACCACCAGCTTCGCTCTTTTCCGCCTATAACGCCGGGCCGACGAGCTTTGCCAGCGCGCGGGATTTTCAGCTGAAAGCCTGGCAAAGAGCTGCCAAACGTCATCTAACTGAAGTCAATACGCCATAGAACGTAGCTCGTCTTGCTCGGGGG
>JBEPTW010000038.1:0-27286 GCA_041691855.1 Verrucomicrobiota bacterium
CGGCAGCAAGTTTGATGACATTGTCGTTGTTTTGACTTAACGTAGTAATACTAGCAGGCTGTCGGACTTTGGCGTCTGAAGGGGTTTATGGATGAATATTCGACCTCGCGTGATTTTTTTCTCCCGAATAATCGATGCCAGAGGGCCTTCATTTTCTAACTCCGACAGCCTGCTAGGCTCAGGTGTACAAGCTCAATGTAGGCGTGCGGCGCGCGCGAAGCGGCGAGTCAAGCCTCGCCGTCCAAAGCGCCGTCAAGCCGGCGCACTCCATAGCTCTCCGCACTCGGCGTTAATGGTGTTTTATCCTGATTCCCCGCGGCGTTGAGCGCAGCTTCATTCCCGTGATCGGATGCCCAGGGATCTTTGCGACACCTTCAAAAACCAAAGGGGAGCGTTTCGTTTTCCTTGGACTGCGCGGAGAATTCGGCGAGAGCGGTCTTCAGCTGTTCGCTTGAAAACGTCTGTTTGATCCGGGCGATCTCGGCGTTCGCCAGCAGATCGCAGCGCTCGTTTCCTTCGTGGCCGGCGTGTCCTTTCACCCACTTCCATTGCACATGATGCTGCGACGCCGCTGCGTCCAGCGCGCGCCAAAGATCGGCGTTTTTCACGGGCTGTTTCGCTTTGGTCTTCCAGCCGTTTTTTTTCCAGCCATGCATCCACGACTCCACGCCTTGTTTCACATAGGTGGAGTCGGTGAAGAATTCGACTTCGCACGGTTCCTTCAGCGTGGTCAGCGCGGAAATGGCGGCTTGCAATTCCATGCGGTTATTCGTCGTGGCCGGAGTGCCCCCGTTGATTTCGCGAGTGTGCTTGCCGCACGTCAACACCGCGGCCCACCCGCCCGGTCCCGGATTGCCGTGGCAGCCGCCATCAGAATGGATCACGACTTTTTTCATCGGTTCAACCGTTGCAAACTGTCGCGAAAAGCGGATCGCCAAAGAAGGTCAAGCAACGGCCGGCCGGTGAAACGTCTGTCCTGATGCCGGACCAATTTGACTCCGGCTGGATCAAGTCCTTCTTCACGGAGCAGGGAATTGAATTTTATCATCGGCATTGCACAATTATTTCTGGCTGGCGCCCTTGTCTCGCAGCGCTTCCCAGAGATGCGCGTTGTCGAGAAGGATTTGTTTGAGGCCTCGGCGGACCGAATCTGAGTTCAGTGCAATCGTGCTCATGGAATTGTGCGCGTCCAATGCCTCCACGATGGCGTTCGTGAGTTCGTTATCGAGGTCGGGCGAGGCGGCGAATTGCTCTTTCGTGTTGTTGGCCGCCTGCTGACGCAGGGTCACCGACTCCAGTAATTTTCCTTTGAGGACGTGGTTTACGTACACCAACTGGTCCCGTTCGGTGGTGTCGGCGCCGAATAATTCATTTAACTTCGAGATGAGTTCGGCGATGTAGGCTTTCTTTGGATCGTGTACGTTGCCGCTACCCGCTTCGGTGATCGGCTCCAATTTTGGTGCGTCACCATCCCCCATAGGCATGGCGCGTTTGCCGAGGTTTTTCAGGTTGTGGTGAGTCAGTACCACTTTCGAGAGATCGATTTGTTGCCGTTCGCGCCCAAATTCGAGCAGGGGCAACAGGCGTCGGTAGAAAATGGCGCGCTTTTCAATGGCCGTGTTGCCGTAGTCGAAGATCTGCGAGAGGAAGGTGTAGAGTCGCAGGAACGCTCCCATATCACTCTTAAACAGCGTCAATGCGTTCATGGTCTCCCGCGCCTCCGTGATCGCCGGTTCGTCTTTTTTCTCCTCGGCAATCTTGAGGGCCTCCTGCGCTGCGCGGTAGCGCCTCATCAGGCGATCTTCAACCGGCGTGATGGCCGCGATCAATTCGCTTTGCTTGGCCAATGGATTCAGTTCCACCGCCACGACCCGCTCCACTTCGGCGTCATCATAGTGTCCTGCGGAATCCAGCTTGGCGCGGAGATTGAAAACCAAATTGGGGTCCGTGGTCGTCGCCAATTCCGCCGTCTCGTAGTAGGTCTTGAAAGCCGCCAGTACCTCGTCGGCAAAGTTCACAAAATCCAGCACGTAGGTCGTCTCCTTGCCGGGATGGGCGCGATTCAACCGGGACAACGTCTGCACGGCCTGAATGCCGGCGAGCCGCTTGTCCACATACATGCCGCAGAGCAGCGGCTGATCGAAGCCGGTCTGGAATTTGTTCGCGACCAGCAGCACCTGATAGTCGTCGCCCTTGAACGCCTCGCGGATATCGCGGCCTTTCAGGTTTGGGTTCAACGTGGGACTGGCCTCGCTGAAGCTGTCCGGTCCCGATGCCTTGTCGTTCACCTCGCCGGAAAATGCCACCAGGGTGCCGATCTTATAACCGTGCTCCTTGATATATTTCTCGATCGCGATCTGCCAGCGCACCGCCTCGACCCGACTGCCGACCACCACCATCGCCTTCGCCCGCCCGCCAAGGAGCGGGGCTACCTGCGTGCGGTAGTGCTCCACCACGATCTGCACCTTCTGGGCAATGTTGTAGGGATGCAGTCGCACCCAATTCATGATGTGCTTCAAGGCCGCGCTCCGTTCGACCTCCTGCTCATCGTAATCCTTGCCCTCATGCGCCAGTTTGAAAGCGAGCCGGTAGGGCGTGTAATTGCGCAGGACGTCGAGAATAAATTTCTCCTCGATGGCCTGTCGCATGGAGTAAACGTGGAACGCCACCGGGACATTGTCCGGGGCGGGTTTGCGTGACGGATTGGGTCGCGTCCCGAAAATTTCGAGTGTCTTGTTCTTCGGCGTGGCAGTGAAGGCGACAAAGGTGATGCCCTTATCATCGGCCCGCGCCGCCATCTGCGCCGCGAGAATGTCCTCCGAGCTGACTTCGCCGCCGTCGTTGAATTCGGCCAGTTCCTCGGGCGAAAGCACGGCCTTCAGTTTTGATGCGGCCTCACCCGTCTGCGAGCTATGCGCTTCATCGGCGATCACCGCGAACCGCTTGCCCTTGGTTGCGGCCAGCTCCTGCACGGCTTTGAGCGCGAAGGGAAAAGTCTGAATCGTGCACACGACGATTTTTTTGTCTCCGGATAAAGCTTCGGCGAGTTTCCCGCTTTTGCTGCCATCCTTGTTCGTGATGGTTGCCACCACGCCGGTTTGCCGCTGGAAATCGAAGAGCGCTTCCTGCAACTGCGCATCGATCACGTTGCGGTCCGAGACCACCAACACGGTATCGAAGATTTTCTGGTTCGACGCGTCGTGGAGCTCGGCCAAAAAATGGGCCGTCCACGCGATGGAGTTGGTTTTGCCCGAACCGGCCGAATGTTGGACGAGGTATTTGCCACCCGCACCGTCCGCCAGCACCGCAACCTGTAGCTTGCGGGTCACGTCCAACTGGTGAAACCGGGGAAAGATGATGCTGGTGATTTGTTTCTTCGGGTCGCGCCGGGCGATAATGTAGCGGCCGATGATTTCCAGCCAGCTATCGCGCGCCCAAACCTTTTCCCAAAGATAAGCCGTGCGGTGTCCGCCTGCGGGATTCACCGGGTTTCCGGCGGCACCGTCATTGCCCTGATTGAAAGGTAGGAAGGTCGTGGCCGGACCCTGCAGTTTCGTGACCATCGCGACTTCGCTGTTGCTCACGGCGAAATGCACCAGCGCTCCGTTGGGAAAAGAAAGCAATGGCTCGGGGTTCTGACCCTTCGGCCGCGGCAGCCGATCGAAACGATATTGGTCGATGGCGTCGCCGACGCTCTGGGTGAAATCCGTTTTCAACTCCACGGTCGCCACCGGGACGCCGTTGAGGAAAAGCCCAAGGTCGATGCAGTTTTCGTTGGCGAGGGAGTATTTCAACTGCCGCACGACGCGCAGCCGGTTGGCGGTGTAGCGGGCCATGATGTCGGCATTGATCGCGAGCGCCGGTTTGAACTCCGCCAGCTTCAGCGACTGTTTGAGTCCGAGCAGCTCGATACCAACGCGCAACACGTGGAGCGTGCCGTGTTGGTCGATTTGATCGCGGAGCCGCGTCAACAGGATTTCGCCGGCCTGCGCACCATGCATTTGAGTCAGGCGATCCCACGCTTCCGGATGGGCCGTTTGCACCCAGGACAAGACATCGGCTGGAAACAACGCCCGCGCCCGGTCGTAGCCCGCCGCGTCGCCGTCGGCATGGAGCCAGCCGTTCGACCCGAGGTGCTGGCAGATTTCGTCTTCGAAGTTGATTTCCTTGTGGAGACTCATGGGGCGTGTGGGGTAAACATGACAACAAGTGGGTGGCACGTCAGAGGGTAAATCGGTCGATTATCGAAAATCGTCGGTCGATTATCGGTCGATTCATCGTCGGTCGTTTTCACGGTTTGGTCGGTCGATCATCGGTCGTTTTAAGGACGTAGCGCGCGGCGCGTCCTTTGCCTTGGATCACGATCAATCCAATTTTAGTCAGGGCCTTGAGATCGCGACCTGCAGTGTCGTTGGCGATGCCAAACTCCGCCACGCACCACCCGCGATTAACAGTCCCGGTAGAAAGCACGTGTTCCATAATGCGCTTTTGCCGTTGGTTGAGTTGCGCCTCCATCGCCGGGGTAATCGGCCCGGCTGCGTTCGCGGGCACCATGAGACGGTCATAATCACCTGCCGGTCCGGGTAGCGTGACCACGAAGTAACCGTCCTGCTGGCTGAGCACCGGCGCGTCGAGGCCGTGGTTGAGCATGGCGTCATGCATCCGGGCGAAGCCGCTGCCGCGTTGTTCCATGACGCCGAGGGTGGCCAGCGTCTGCGCGATCAGCGGATTGCGGGAACAGGGTTTGTAACCACCGCGCCGTAGCTTGGCCAGGGTCAGCGGCTGCGGCGGATAACCGGGACTGGAGATTTCCACCCGGTCGCTGAATACCCGCACGAAGATCTTGCGCGACCGGTCGTCGTAACTGCGATGCGCCACCGCGTTGACCAACGCCTCGCGCAAGGCGGGAACCGGATATTCGTCCAGCCGCAGATTATTCAAGCCTACGACGCGCCGCGGGTGAAACGTGTGATCATCCACGAACTTTAGCGCCTGCTCCAATGCATACGGCAAAGCGGCGTTGATCGTCGCCATTCCCTTCGGCTTCCCCGCGGCTCGGGTGTCGGCATAGGCATCGGCCAGAATTTCACATTGGGGAAACCGGTTGGCCGGTTGGTGCGCAAAAAGCAGCCAGGCGGCCGAGGTGGGGGAATAGGTTCCTTTATGCGGATCGCGAACGGCCAGCCCGCGACTTTGGAGTGCCTCCCACGGCGAGCGAAAGACGCGATCCACATCGTTGTCGGCAAGGCGCTGATTGAAGCCGTTCAACAATTCCTGATCGAGCAGGTCGGCGACAGGCTCAGTTAAGACCACCGCTTCAAATACCGAGGCCGCCTCAATCAGGTTTCCGCTTTCACTGATTTCCGCCGCCGTGGCCTTGATCTTGAATTCCTCGGCCAGCGCCCGCCGAAGCGCTTCGAGCATCAGTGGCTTCAGGTCTTCCCGATCATGGAAGCGCTTGTAAGTATAGCCGTCCTTTTTTATCTCGGCGATCAGCGCCTGGACCTGCAGTGAACGGGTGTCATCTTTGGTGCCCTTGAGAAATACAATGGTCGGCAGTTTGAGTTTCTGGGCCAACCGATATTCGTGATGGATGGCCGAGAGGTCGCCGTCGGTCTGTCCATACTCGTTGGCGATGATGAGCACGTAGAGCGCGCAGTCGCGCAACGTTTCAAGATAACCCTGCTTGGCCGGCCGGGCCGGGGGCGGCTCCTTCTCAAACAATACCGGTACGCAATGTTGGAGCAAAAATGGATCGGTCGTAATCAACGCTGCGACCGCCGCCCGCTCCAATTCCAATTCTTTCTGCACGCTGCTGATGAAGATCCGGAGCGATTTCATGACTACTCCGCCGATGTCTGACGAATTACCTGATCAAGTGTCTGGCCTGCTTTTGTGCGCCACTCGGTCCAGCCGTTGGCGTTTCGGCCTTGGAGGACAATGGCGGCGGCACTCGGAGACGGGAATAGATGATCCTTTTGGAAAACAAGTCGGCTGCCTTCATCACGGAGCACGCCGGCTTGAAGCAAGTTGATACGAAGTCGCTCACGTGAGGTGCCCGCACTGGAGGCGACCACATCTTTTCGGCCACTGGATCCCTTCATCACCACGAATCCTTCCGGAGTGTATATCCCGTGACCGTCCGCATCGGAACCTTTGCAGTAGAAAACATCTTCCTCGGAGTCGAGTGAACCGTCGGCTCCGCCGTCCTCTGGCCGAACCGATGACTTAACCACCGGATCGAAGATCGGGTAACCGAGGGTGGCTAGCAATGTCCGTCCGGTGTCGAACACCTCCAGGCAATCCGCTTCCAATGGTGCCGGCGTATGCGGCCTGCTGCCGCTGTTTCCGTTGGCATCCGCATAGCGCTCGACCGCGCGGGCGGCTTGCAGACAATGCCATTCCAGAAAGACTGCATGCGTTTGCGTAAGACTGTTTGTGCGTGAGATCAGCACCAGTGCCCGCTCCCAAAATGCCTTTTCCTTGTTATGCTTGGTAAGCCGGGCCCGCAGGTCACCGGTCTGGCCGATATAGAACTGTTGCTCCGAACCGTCATCGGAAGAGCCGAAAAGAAAGTAGAGCGCCACTTGGTCGCTCTCAGGCATTTTCAAAAAAATGGTCAGTAGACTGCGCGGGACTTCGATCACCTGCACGATACGAGTCGTGATTTCCGCCACCCGGATGCCGCGCGGATCGCCGCCGGGCAGGAATATCTGAATGGTTTTAGCTGTTGGGATCATTGATGGCGGGGTTAAGCGCGGTAAGGAGCCGACTCTTCTGCGACGGCGCGCAGGGGTTCCTCGATCGAGTCGGCGAGACCACGGACGTCGATCTGGCCGGTGACGGCGGCGGAGATCAGCGCGGTCCGGCGTTCCTGCAGCAGGTCGATGGCCCGCTGGGCCTCGACGGTCAGGGTGTCGAACTTGGCGAGTTCGACATCGAGGTGTTTTATGATCGCCGACTGTTCATCAATTGGTGGAAGTGCGACCTTGTAGCCGTATAAGTCTTCGATTCGAAACGAGGCCTGCATGTGTTCAGGAATAAGGGCACGTTCGAACCGAAACAGCGGCTGAAAGTGGTAATAGAAGAACCTCGTTTCGCAGCGCTCCGAAGTCGTCCAGATGATCATGCAGTTCTGTGAGAGACTGAAGCGACCAAACAACTGGCTTAGGTGCATTGCTTTGGCCCCAACCGTCGTCGAGAAAAGAACTCCCTTCTCGCCGAAATCGAACTCGAATTGATCCCACGTTCCCATCACGCCTTCGTTTTCCGTTTGGCCGCTGTAAACGGGATAGGCGCCTAGATTTGCGCCGCAATATTCTTTCGTGAGCATCTGTCCGTTCTTGCCTTTTCCCGCGCGGAAGAAGTGAGACATTTTACGGATATCCCAATGCGCCGGCACGTCGCCGAGCCATTCGATGCCGGAGGGTTTTAGTTTTGCTTTCGGGTCGAGGCCTTTGGTGACGGCGTGAGAGATGACGGCCTGGCGTTTTTCTTTCAGCAGTTCCATCAGCCGCCGCTGCTCGGCCACCAGCTCATCAATCTTCGCCGTCTCCCGGTCCAGAAACGCGGCAATGCGGGTTTGTTCAGCGAGAGGAGGCAAAGTGCAGAAAAGATTTTCGATTACCCCCATTCCAATGTTTTGCTGCGTCCCAAAACTCCAATTCAAGGTGATCGCCTCCAAGAAATTTCGAGAGCGCATGAAATTCAGGACAAAGTGCGGAACCGCTGTGCTTGAACACCGAATCACGGCGAGGGGAGACCAAATATTGAAGTCAGTCCTGTCTTCAACGATGGCAGTAATACCTGTTGTCGCACCGGATTTTACCATGTAAATATCGTGAAGCTTCGGAGAGTATTTCAGCGAATATCGCGTATTGTCTTCCTCAGAGATGCAGGCGCGAACTTTAGAGAAATCGATGCGACCTGATGATACGGCTTCAGCCGAAACGAAGGGAACACCCTCATCGAGGAACTGCGGAGTCTCATGCGGGCCGTCGGTAATCGGAACCGCGACGATTCTCTTAATCGGTAACACGCTCCAATGCTCTGGCACCGTGCCGAGCCACTCCACACCGCTTTCCTTATACTTCGGGTAGCGCGGGAAACTCACTTCGTCAGCCCTCCGATCATCGTGAGGATTTTGTCGGTGACGGTTTTCAATTCGGCGTCGATCTCTGCGAGCGGGCGCGTGGGCGTGAAGACGTAGAAGTGGCGGTTGAAAGGAATTTCGTAGCCGACCTTGGTTTTCTCGGGGTCGATCCACGCGTCGGGCGCGTGGGGCAGGACTTCGCGTTTGAAATACGTTTCCACGGCTTCGTTGAGCGGGACGTTCTCGGTGTCGCGCAGGGCGGAGTCGGGCACGGGTTTGCCGGCGGTCTTGCCCTTGGTGCCGAGGACAACCCGGCCCTTGGCGTCGCGTTCAGGGCGTTCGACGGTGATCGTGCGGTAACCGAAATCCTCGTTTTTGAAAATGCGGCTGATGGGTACGCCTTTGCGCGTGACCTGCCGGAAGTCGCCGAAGAGTTTCGTGATATCCTCAATGTGCTCGGGGCTGAGTTCCTTGCGTTTTGAGCCGAGGCTTTTTCGCATCTTCTGCCAAAAGCCGCTCGCGTCGATGAGCTGCACCTTGCCTTTGCGCGCGGCGGGCTTCCGGTTGCTGACGATCCAGACGTAGGTGCTGATGCCGGTGTTGTAGAACATGTCGGTCGGCAGGCCGATGATGGCTTCGACGAGGTCGTTCTCCAGGACGTGTCGGCGGATCTCGCTCTCGCCCGAGCCGGCGCCGCCGGTAAAGAGCGGCGAGCCGTTGAGCACGATGCCGAAGCGGCTCCCGCCGTCCTTGGCCGGACGCATCTTGGCGATGAGATGGAGCAGGAAAAGCAGCGAGCCGTCGCTGACGCGCGGGAGACCGGGACCGAATCGGCCATTGTAGCCTTGGTCCTCGGCTTCCTTGCGGATTTCCTTCTCGATCTTTTTCCACTCGACGCCGAAAGGCGGATTGGAGAGGGCGTAGTCGAAATGCTTCCCGGGCAGGCCGTCGGCGGAGAGCGTGTTGCCGAAGACGATGTTGGCGATGTCCTGACCCTTGATGAGCATGTCGGCCTTGCAGATGGCGTAGGACTCGGGATTCAGCTCTTGGCCGAACATGACGAGGCGGGCGTCGGGATTCATGGCGGCGAGGTGCTCGCCGGCGACGCTGAGCATGCCGCCGGTGCCGGCGGTGGGATCGTAGAGCGAACGCACGACTCCGGGTCGGCGGAGCGCGTCGTCGTCCTCAATGAAGAGGAGATCGACCATGAGCCGGATCACTTCGCGCGGGGTGAAGTGCTCGCCGGCTGTCTCGTTGGAGAGCTCGGCGAACTTGCGGATGAGTTCCTCGAAGACGGCGCCCATTTGCGCGTTGGAGACGGCCGATGGGTGCAGGTCGATGGTGGCGAATTTTTCCGTGACGAGGTAGAGCAACCCGGCCTTGGCGAGGCGGTCGATCTGCGCGTGGAATTCGAAGTGCTCGAAAATATCCCGCACGGCGGGCGAGAAGGCTTGGAGGTATTTGCGGAGATTTTCCCCGATGTGGTCCTGATCGCCCATGAGCTTCTTCAGGTCGAGCGGCGAGGTGTTGAAGAAGAGAGCACCTCCGGTCTTGCGTAGCAGGAATGGCTCGGGATTCACGCCGGCCTTTTTGCGTTTATCGAATTCGGCCAACACCGCCGGTTTCGTGGAGTCGAGCACGCAGTCGAGGCGGCGGAGCACGGTGAAGGGCAGGATGACTTTGCCGTAATCGGATTGCTTGTAGTCGCCGCGCAGGAGATCGGCGACAGACCAGATGAAGGAGGAGAGATTCGGTTCAGCCATGAAAAATTAACGAAGCGATCGGGGAAAAGACTAGATGAGTGAGCGCGAACTTGGCGGCAAGCCCGGAGGACGTCACTGGCGGCGTAGATTGATGATTTGGCCGCAACCTCGCTGAGGGCAGGCCCAGAAATCATTGCCGGCATTGCGGCCAGACTTCGCCGTCCGAAGGACCATCTTAACCGCGCAGCTTGGGCAGGTGGGAGTCTTGTAGTCGCCGTCAGTTGCCACGTCGAAAAGACGAAGCTGGGCCGAAAGCTTCAGGCGTTGGATGCGGTTGAGGAAGGTCGGCCCATCGACGAGTTCAAGGGTGGGTTCGGCTAAACCGATGGATAGTGCGGCGTCGGTGAAGGAACTGGTGGTGTAGAAGGCACCTTGCGGACATTTCTCCAAAGTCATCACGCCAAAGAATGAGCGCACCAGTTCGACGCCTACTTGCTGAGCGCCGTAGGCTTTGCATTGGATCACTCGCTTCAGCACACGATCGTTTTTTTCAAACACCCGAATATCGACGCCACCGTCGGGGCCGAAATCGGTTAGGTCCGCATCGTTGCCCAGTTCGCGTTCGTAGGCCGCCACCACGTGTTCGAAACGATGCCATTCCATTTCCTTGAGCAGAGTCATGCTCCATTCAGTGGGCATGCGTTCCGGTTCGGGCGGTGATTGACGACGCGAAAGGATCAAGGGCGGTACCACCTCTTTCCCTCGGCGAGGAGGCGGAGGAAAAATATCGTCGACTCCGCGACGACGCTTTTCGGAGGCGCCTCGCAACCAGAATTTTATTCCCGCGAAAACAACGAACAACCCGAGCATCCAGGCGATCCGCGTTTTGACTTGGGCAAATGGATCGATTGGCGCGACCACTCTGCGAGGCCGGTCCGGTGAAATGGACTGCACGACTGATGCTTGGGGGACGAAAGTGCGTGAATTGGCCAGTGGCGAATTTGAAATAGCGGTAGCCGGTGCGGAGTGATTCTGAGCCGAGATTGCGGGAATGCCTTTCGGCGGCGATACGAGGTAGCTGCTGAGTGGCCTGTTTTTCCCCGGTTTAAAATGCAGATTCGTCATCTGGTTTTTTTCCAGCACGACGGTGAAATCGGGGTAATTTAAAATCTCGCGGTCGCCCGCCCGTGAGCTGCTCGCGGGCCAGCCGACCAGGTTAATGACTTCCTGCTTTGTCGCGCCCACTGGCACTTGGGCGCTGGCGCTTACGGCCAAAAAGAGAAGGAGAAAAAGACGGCGAACCATCAGGAGGGGAGACGGGGTGAAAGAGGGAAATTAGCTTGACGACCGTTGCGGTACTGGCGCGCGACTTTTCTCTCTGAGCAACGGGGTCCGAGCAATCTGTTTTTGGGGAAGCGACAGTAGCATTACCGCTAATCGTTGCCAAATCGACGCCGATCTCGAAGACAGACTTTGGCCTGCGAAAGTCATGAATTGGATTTATGGGAATGCTGAGGTCGGAATTTTTGACACAGGGTCGCGGAGTTCGGAATGAGAGAAAGGAGGATTTTGCTTTATTCGGTGCTCTCTGTGACTCCTCAGTGTACTCGTTCTCGCAATGCTGAAGGCGCGTTAGGGATAGCGCGCCCTACCGCCGAAACACGCTGTCCCGGGATTAGAAATAGTCTGCGACCGGCGGGCTCCCCGGACCAAAGGCGCGACGACGATCAGTCGGCGTACACTTTGAATGGATTCACGGGAGTGAATCCAGTAGTGGTTTAAAAGTCTGGTTCGATCGCCCCGATCTTGTGTCCGTTATGGGTTCGCCGAATTTTGAGGGGAATTCTTGAGCGCTCCGCGTGCGATCATCTTTGGCGCCTTCGAACGTGCCTCAAAAGGGCGCTCGAACCCCAAAATATTTTCGGCTTCGATTTCCCCGATTCCGGTTTTGGGCCGATATCTGCCGGCGGCTCGACGGCCGGCCGGGAAGCTTGAGAGTAATTTGTGAATAATTTTACGTGCAATTGTCCGGTGTTTTCTTGACTGTAGGGAGCGAAATGGGGAGAAATGGGGCGTTCTGGAGGAAGGGCTCCGGGGCAACCCCCTTAATGTCGCAATCAGGCTCCATCGTTTATTCCGGTCGTTTCGAGCACACGCTCGACGACAAGAACCGTCTCACGGTTCCTTCGGCTTGGCGCTGGTCGCATACGGATTCTGAGATGTTTTTGGCCATTCCGCATCCCGACGGTTACATCGCGGTGCTGCCGCCAGCGCGCGTGGCGAAGTTGCTGACCGATATTTCGGAATCGAAAATTTCCGACAGCGAAGCCCAAGCGGTTAAAGCCCGGATTTTTTCGGAAGCGATGTCGTTCACTTTCGACAAACAGGGCCGCTTCGGAATCACCGCCGATCTTTTGCGCCATGCGGGCATCACGAAGGACGCGGTGCTCAATGCGATGGGCGACACTTTCAACATCCTCAGCCCGGATCGTTGGGCGGAGATGAAACGCGCGACCGAAGGCGCTCACTACGGCGACATGATGCGCCGCGTTGGACTTTAATAATCATGAAAACTCTCACGCTGATCCGTTCCCAACCGCTTCCAAAACTTTGGCCGGTGTTCTCCGCGAATCGGCGCTCACTGCTCCGCGAATCGATGTCAGTCATCGCCCCGTGGAAAAAGCAACATGTCCGCGCACGCTCTTGAATTTCTTCCGCTAGTCATGAGCCAGGGACACAAACCCGTCATGTTGCACGAGGTGCTCGAGTTTCTCGCACCGCGTGTGGGGCAGCGTTTTGTCGACTGCACGTTCGGTGGTGGTGGCCATACTCGCGCCATCCTGGAAACCGGCGCGCGGGTGACCGCGCTCGATCGCGATCCGGCGGCGCAGGAACGCACGACCGCGCTGCGCGAGGAATTCCCCGAGACCTTTCATTTCGTGGATCGCAATTTCGACAACCTAGCCACGCTCGCGGACGGCGACTTCGATGGCATCCTCTTTGACCTCGGCGTTTCGTCGTTTCAACTCGACGAAGCCGCGCGCGGGTTTGCGTTCCGTCAGGATGCCGACGCCGACATGCGCATGGACCCGCGGGAAGGGCAGGCGGCCGGAAAATGGCTAGAAGTTGCCAGTCATGATTCGCTCGTCCGCGCGATCCGCGATTTGGGCGAAGAGAAGAGCTGGCGTCGCGTCGTCGAAGCGATCGAGGGAGCGCGCGGCACGGGACAACTCACGCGCACGTCGTCGCTCGCCGAACTGATCGATTCCGTCATTCCCGCCGCGCTGAAACGCGAAACGCGCATTCATCCCGCCACGCGCTCGTTTCAGGGCATTCGCATCGCCGTGAACGACGAGATCGGCGCCATCGAGCGAGCGCTGCCGGCGGCGTTTGAAAAGCTCGGCGCGGGCGGCGTGCTCGCTGTCATCAGTTTTCATTCCCTCGAGGATCGTCCGGTAAAGCAATTTTTCCGCAAAGTCTGCGGTCTGCCGATCGACGCGAACGACGCGACGCCGCAGCAACTCCGCGTGAAGTCCGCCGACGCGCTCACCCGCAAACCCGTCATTCCTTCCGCCACCGAAATCGCCGCCAATCCGCGCAGTCGCTCCGCCAAGTTGCGGGTGTTGCGCAAACTCTGACCCCATGAGACCACCGCCCGCCCGCGCTTTTGTCAGCCAGTTGATGGCACTGACTTTGTTGCTCCTCGTTTTCTCCGGTTCGCTCGGCCTCGGTGCCGTGTGGGTGCGGCAGGAAATTTCCGGCACGGCCAATCGCAGCCACGCCATTGAGAATAAGATCGCTGACGTCGAGCGCCGGCTGGACGAGGCGAACGCCAATGTCGCCTCCGCCATAAACGTGAGCGCGTTGTTGCAACAGAATCAGGTGATGCAGTTGGGTCTGACGCTGCCGCATGAAGCGCAGATCGTGCGGGTCAACGAATCGCCGGAGGATCGTCTCGCGGCCAAAAACAATCGGGATGCTTTTCAGTTTCAGGCGACCCGGGTGGGTTCGACCAGCGCTGCTGCGGGCAATTCCCATTCGTTTAAAATCATCACCGCCTCTCTCCGCTAATCCATGTCGAAGGGTTTCGCCTCCAATCGTCTGACGCTGCTCGCCCTGGGCGTGATTGCCTGCTTCATGGGCGTGTGCGTGCGGCTGGTCTTTCTTCAGGTGGTGGACCGCGACTCGCTGCTTCAGTTTGTGGAGAAGGCGCGCCGCCAGATTGTGGTGGAACACGCGCGTCGCGGCACGATTCTCGATACGAATGGAAATCTTTTGGCGACCAGCCGCTCGGAACTGACCGTCGCGGTCGATCCGTGGATGTTGGCCGACTACCTGGCCGAGGAAAAGACCGAGGCACGGCGTGAACGGCGGCGGATCGAGCAGCAGAATTTACGGGCGCAGTGTGCCGAACTCCTCGACGTGCCGGTCGCTGAAATGGAAAAACTTTTCGAACCGAAAATGCGTCCGGTGGCGATCGACAAGGATACGCGTGACGGCACGCGCGACGGCCAGGTCAAGGACCGCTGGGAAAAATTGCGCGAGGGTGTCTCTGAATCAGTCTTCGCCCAAATCCAGCAGTTAAAATTCGACGGCAAGGTGACGAAAGTGCAGGGGCTCACGTTTGATCGGGTTTATCGCCGGGTGTATCCGAGCGGCGGCTTGGCGGCGCACGTGATCGGCTACCTCAACAAGGAAGGAACGCCCGTCACCGGCGCAGAGCGTCGCCTCGATCTGTATTTGAAGGGACAGGATGGTTGGATCGAATCTGAAAAAGACGGCGCGCGTCGCGAACTCGCGCAATTCCGCTCCCGCGAAGTGGCGAAAAAAGACGGCGACAGCGTCGTGCTCACCATCGATTCCGTCGTGCAGCATGTGCTCGAGGACGAACTCAAGATCATCGCTTCGAAATTCAATCCGCATTTCGCCACCATCATTGCGAGCGATCCCCAGACCGGCGCGATTCTCGGCATGGCGAATTACCCGAGTTTTGACCTGAATAATTTCAACAAGGCCACGCCCGAATCTTTCAAGAACGCCGCGACGGAATATCTCATTGAGCCCGGCTCGACCTTTAAAATTGTCGCGGCCGGCGCCGCGCTCGACCAAGGCATCGTCACGCCTGAGACGAGTTTCGACTGCGGCATCACCACGATCAATTACAAGGGCCGCGACCTGAAATTGCCGAAAGAAGATCATCCGTTCGAGCGCCTGACGGTCGCGGAGATCGTGAGCCATTCCAGCAATCGCGGCGCGGCCCAGCTCGCGATGGCGATGGGCGACGATAAATTCTACGAATACGTGAAACGTTACGGTTTTGGCGAACGCACGGAACTTTCGCTTGGTCTGGAGGAGCGGGGAATTCTCGAGCCGCCGAAGAAATGGGATGCGCTGACGATCACGCGCATGCCAATGGGACACGCGGTGGCGGCGACGCCGCTCCAGATTCACATGGCGATGAGCGCGGTGGCTAACAGCGGCACGTTGCTTCGCCCGCATATTTTCAAGGAGATTCGCGACTGCAACGGAAACGTGATCCGCACGTTTCCCACCGAAACGCGCGGGAAGGTATTGAAGCCCAGCACGGCGGCTTTGCTCGCGCAATTGCTGCATGGCGTCCTCACGGAAGGGACTGCCAAGGGTTTTGACATCGCGGGATTCGACCTCGCCGGGAAAACCGGCACGGCGCAAAAAATCATCGACGGCAAATATTCGAACAGTCGCTACGTGGCCTCGTTTGTCGGTTTTTTCCCCGCGAGCCGGCCGCAGGTGGTACTCTCGGTCATCGTCGACGACGCCCAGTTGCCCAAGGGCGAAATGGCATCGGGTCGCAATGTATCCGCGCCTTCCTTCCGTCACATCGCCGAGCAACTGATCCAGTATTACGAAATTAAACCAGTCGCGCCCGTGTCCGGGCCCCACGATTTGCTCGCGATGCAGGGAGGTGTATTGTGATTGGTTATCTCACTCAAAATCATCCGCTCATAGCCGCCTTCCGTTCCCAGCCGCTTCACCGCAAACGCGCTGTTTCGCGCGTGACCCAGCGTATTTTCAAAATGGCCCCGAAGCTTTCAGATTATTTCCACGATGACGAAATCGTCGCCAGCAAGGGCGACCTCGACCGTCCGATTTCGGGCCTCGCGATGGACAGCCGTCGCGTCATGGCCGGGAATCTTTTCTTTGCGCTGCCCGGCCGGCGCGCGGACGGCATTTCTTTCATCGACGAGGCGATCAATCGTGGCGCGGTCGCGATCGTCGCGGAAAAAATTCCATCGGGAACAGCGGCTCGCGTTACGTATATTCAAGTAGCCGATGCGCGGCGCTGTCTTTCGCAGGTTTCCCAGCGTTATTATAATTTTCCGGATAAGTCGCTCGACCTCGTCGGCATCACCGGCACGAACGGCAAGACCACCGTCGCCAACCTGATTAAACATCTGCTCTCAACGCCCACGCAACGCGTCGGTTTGATCGGCACGGTGAATTACGATCTCGGCGCCCGCGTCGTGCCGTCGTACCGGACGACGCCCGAGTCACTCGAGCTTTTTGGCATGCTCGCCCAGATGCGCGACGCCGGTTGCCGTCAGGCGGCGATGGAAGTCAGCTCGCACGGCATCGACCAGCAACGCATCCGGGGGATGCAGTTTGGCGTGGCCGTGTTCACGAATCTGACCCGCGACCACCTCGATTATCACAAGACGATGGAGTCGTATTTCGAGGTGAAGACGCGCCTCTTTACCGGCGAAGCGGGCGTGGCGCCCAAAGCGGCGGCCATCAATCTCGACGATCCGTACGGTCGCAAGCTCGCGGCGATGACCCCGGCGCACGTGAAGACAGTTACATTTGGCGAGTCGCCGGACGCGATTGTTCGCGCGGAAAATGTCCGGTTGAATTTCAAGGGCACAACGCTCCGACTCGTTTGGCCCGAGGGCTCATTGGAAATCGAGAGTCCTTTTATCGGTCGATATAATGTGAGCAACCTACTCGCAGCGTTCGCCGCCTGCTATGCGCTCGGACGCGATCCGCAGGTGATCGCGGCGCGGCTGAAAAGTTTCGCCGGCGTTCCTGGCCGCATGGAACGGATCGAGGAAGGGCAACCCTACAACGTGCTCGTCGACTACGCGCACACGGACGACGCGTTGCGCAATGCGCTCGGGATGTTGCGCGCGATCACGCCCGGCCGTTTGTTCGTGGTTTATGGTTGCGGCGGAAATCGCGATCGCACGAAACGCCCGCTGATGACGGCGGCCGTGCAGGAATTTGCCGATTTCGCGTGGGCCACGGCGGACAATCCCCGTTCCGAGGCGCTGGCGCAGATTTTTGAGGACATGAAAACCGGCGTGGTGGCATCCGATAAAATTACATTTGTCGAGGACCGGCGCCGGGCCATCAGCCTCGCGCTCGACGCTGCGCGCGAGGGCGACTGTCTGCTCATCGCCGGCAAAGGCCATGAAACTTATCAGGAATTCGCCGACACCGTGGTGCCGTTCGATGACCGACAAGTGGTGCGCGAGTTGATCGGCATCAAAAAAATCAAGACGGTCTGAAACCGATTCGATGCCAACTTTCGCCGCAGACAAAATGGCCGCCTGGACTGGCGGCCGTTGGACCCGTATGCCAGATGGGACGGTCTCCGGTTTTACCCAGGACACGCGCCAGCTGAGGGCCGGCCAAGTCTTCGTTGCGCTGAAAACCGACCGGCGCGACGGGCATGATTTTCTCGCGGAGGCGCACAGCCGCCAAGCCGTCGCGGCAATCGTCGGACACGAGGTAACGGGTTCCACCCTGCCGCAATTGGTGGTGGCCGAACCGTTGGCCGCTTTTCAACGCATCGCCCGCGAACACCGCCGCGAATTTCATGGCACGGTCGTCGGTGTGACGGGCAGCGTCGGCAAAACCTCGACCAAGGATTTGCTCGCGATTTTGCTTGGTGGCACTCCTGACGTACTCGCGACCGAGGGAAATCTGAATAATCATCTCGGCGTTCCGCTTACGCTGACGAAGCTCGATCCCGCGACGCACCGCGCAGCCGTGATCGAGGCGGGTATCAGCGATCCCGGCGACATGGCGCCGCTCGCCGACATGGTCGAACCCGATCACGCCATCGTCACACTGGTGGCGCCGGCGCACTTGGAAAAACTTCGCACCATCGAAGGCGTGGCGACGGAAAAATCTGTTTTGGCCTCCGCCGTTCGCGCCGGTGGTTGGCAGGTTTTCCCGGTGTCGTGTTTGGCGTTCGAGGAATTTCGCGTGCTGAAAAATCCGCTGGTGCTCGTGCCGGAAAACGAAGGCATGACCAAAATTTCCGGACGGAGCCTAAAATTTAATGTGTTTCACCGGCCCGATCGCACCGAGGTTACGCTTGACGGAAAACGCCGGTTTATCCTGCGCCGTCTTTCGAGCGGCATGGCGCAAAACGCCGCCCTCGCGCTCGCTCTCGCGTCCGAGCTCGGAGTTGGGGACGCAGTGCTTCAATCGCGCGCGGAAAACTGGCAGCCCTCAAAATGGCGCGGCGAACTCCGGCGGGTGGGCGACGCGTCGGTCTATTGTGATTTCTACAACGCCAATCCCGCGTCGATGACCGATGCGATCGATGCGTTCAACCGCTCGGTGTCGATGGAACTTCCGCGACTCTATGTGCTGGGTTGCATGGAGGAACTGGGCAGCGCGTCGGCGGACTATCATCAGCAGCTCGGGCGCACGATGCACCTGCGCCGCGGAGATTTTATTTTCATCATCGGTGACCAGGCTTCCGCGCTCCGGGAGGGCTTGCTGGAAAATGGCAATGATCAGGCGCAAGTAGCCGTGATTTCCGACCTCGCCGACGTGCGCGAACGCCTCGTGACGTTCAAAGGCGCGGTGTTTTTAAAAGGCAGCCGGCGCTATCAATTGGAGACCGTGCTCGATGCGTCGGTCACTCAGACGCACTGAATTTTAGTTCACCCACCATCGTTATCAACCCCTGAAAAATCCGATGCAACTCCCCACGGCCAAAAACCGTTTCCTTCAATTCTTCCGCCCGACGAAAGCCCGCGATGCAGTCTCTGCGTCGTCTGATTCCGCCAAGTCATGGCCGGCACCTGAACGGAAGTCGAACGGGCTCGTGTTGAAAAGATCGTCGGTCGGCGTGACCAGTGGGCTGGAGCAAGGGGAAACTTCGTCGGCGTGGTCGAGCGCGGCGCCATTTCCGGCCCCGATGCAGGAAGACGCGTTTGCGATGCCACGTCCGGTGACGATTGCCGCCGGTTTTTCTCCGTGGGCAACCAACGTGCAAAAGAGCGGCGCACCGATTCTGCGCTCGATGGTGCCGGTTCGCACGGAGATTGAGTTTTTACGTCCGCCCTTTATGGAAAAAAAATCTGCGCGTCATCCTGGCGGGCTTTGCCGTTCATGCTGAGTTATCTTTCAGAATACGCCCACCTTTTTGGCCCGCTGCGTTTGCTGCGTTCCATTCCCGTGCGCACGATGGGAGCGTCGATGACCGCGCTCATCATCGGATTTATCATCGGCCCGTGGATGATCCGCCGTTTTCGCGAACTGAAATTCGGCCACGGCTACATCGACGAGCGCACCGGTTCGCTGGGCGCGACCTACTTCGACAAGAAGCACACGCCGACGATGGGCGGGCTGATTATTTTCATCTCGGTTTTCGTCAGCGCCATCTTGTGGGCCGAGCCCAATGTCTGGGTGTTGGTCGCGTTGTTCGTCTACACGGCACTCACGATTCCGGGCTGGCGCGACGATTACCTGAAGGTCGTCCATAAAAACAAAGACGGCATCAAGTCGTGGGAAAAAATCATGTGGCAGTCGCTCACGACGATCATCGCGCTGGGCATCCTGCTTTGGCATCCGATGAGCAGCCAGAAAATCCATGAATTCTGGGTGCCGTTTTTCAAGACGGCGGTGATTCACAACATGCCGTGGCTGCTGCTGCTCGTGTTGATTTATTTGTGGATCGTGGGTTTCAGTAATGCGATCAACCTGACCGATGGCCTTGATGGTCTTGCCGTCGGATGCACCATCACCGTGACGATCGTGATCGGCGTCATGGCGTATGTCGCGGACCACGTTTTCCTATCGGAATATCTTCTGCTCAGTCATGTCCCCGGCACAGGCGAACTCACCGTGGTGTGCGGTGCGCTGACCGGCGCGTGCATGGCGTTTCTTTGGTTTAACTCTCATCCCGCGGAGGTGTTCATGGGCGACACCGGCTCGCTCGCCTTGGGTGGATTGATCGGCGTCATGGCCTTCATGATTCACCAACCGATTACGCTGATTATTATCGGCGGGGTTTTTGTGATGGAGGCGCTCTCGGTGATTTTTCAAGTCGGCTGGTTCAAGTACACGAAGCGCCGCGCCGGCGTCGGGCAGCGGCTGTTCCTCATGGCGCCGATTCATCATCATTTTCAAAAGAAAGGCTGGCCCGAGACCAAGGTCGTCCTGCGTTTTTGGGTGCTCTCGCTCGGATGCGCACTCGCCGGTCTCGCGACTCTTAAACTCCGTTAATTTTATGCCCGTTGATTTCAGTTTCGAAACGATTCCCAATTTTCGCGATCTCACCCACACCGGCCTGTTGCTGCTGCGCAAACCCGTGGTGCGTTCGATCGGCAAACTCAAACGGCTGCGCCAAGGCCAATCCGTCCCGGAAGGTCCGTTGCTGCTCACCGCCAAAACTTTCGCCGGAGCCCGCTGACCGGTTCTTTCTACCAATCAATCGGAACCTTAACTTATTGCTGTCAGCGGGCTGCTACTGCGTCTCCCTTTCATGATTCCTTCACCTCCAGACGAAATCGCCGTGCTGCTCCAGCGCCCCGTTGCCATTTTCGGCGGCGGCGTGAGTGGGCAGGGGGTGTTTTCGTTGCTGGCGGCGATTGGAGGGGTCGGTCGGTTGTACGACGAAAAATCTCTCGACGCGGAAAACAAATTCACAGAAACGCACGCCGCGCGGCACGGACTTGTGGTTTTTAGTCCGGGATTTCCGGTCGAACATTTGTGGCTGGCGACGGCCCGGGCGGCGGGCTGCGTTTGCCTCAGCGAACTCGATTTCGCCTCATTTTTCTGGCGCGGCGAGATTCTGGCGATCACGGGGACCAATGGGAAAACGACACTCACGGAATTTTTGACGCACGCTTTGATCCTAGCGGGCCGCACCGCGCACACGACCGGCAACATCGGTTACCCGTTCAGTCGTTTTGTCATCGAGCAGACCGGCCGCGTCGAAACGGCGGTCTGCGAGGTCAGCTCGTTTCAGGCGGAAACGCTCCAGCATTTCCGACCGAACGTGACGTTCTGGACCAACTTTGCCGAGGACCACTTGGAGCGGCATCCCGGGATGCAGACGTATTTTGGGGCGAAGTGGCAGCTGGTGGAGCGAACGCCCCCCGCGGCAGTTTTCGCGGGTTCGTCGGCGCAGAAATGTGCGGCCGAATTCGGCCGAAACTTCGTTCCGTCCGCTTGTGTTGCCACCGAGGGCCAGATTCCGGACGCGCGTCTGGCCGGTACCGTTTTTGGTCAGTATCCGCAGTTGGAAAATTTCCTGCTGGCGGCCGCGTGGTGGCGTCAGGCCGGGCTGCCGGAAGCGAAACTCTATTTCGCCGCCAAAACCTTCCGACTCGGCCAACACCGGCTGGCCAAAGTCGGTTCGCGTCGGGGTGTGACTTTCTGGAACGATTCCAAGGCCACCAATTTCCACGCGGTGGAGGCCGCACTCGCGACTTTTCCCTCGCCCGTCCTTTGGATCGGTGGCGGCAAGGCGAAGGGCGGAGACCTCACGGGCTTTGTAGATCGAATCGCCGGCAAAATCCGCCACGCCTATGTCATTGGCGAAACCCAACCCACGCTGACCGGTTTGTTGCGCAACCACCAATTGCCGGTCACGCCCAGCGGCAGCCTTGAGGAGGCGGTTCACGCGGCGTTTGCCGAAGCGACGGCAGGTGATAATGTTTTACTCAGTCCCGGCTTCGCGAGTTTCGACATGTTCCGCGGTTACGATGATCGCGGCCTCCAGTTCGAGAGCCTTGTGGAAAACCTGTGAATAACTCTCATTTTTAGATAGCAAATCGCCAACCCTGCCACTCATATTCCCGTCATGAAAATTCTTCAGATCTTCGGAGCTGTTGTCGCCGTGCACCTGCTCGCGTTTATCTTCATTTTTGCCAGCCCCGGTTGCCAGTCCGGCCCGCACAACGTGCCGACGCCCGACGCTACATTGCCGGCTGATGGTTCCGCAGCGCCTGCGCCGCTCACCTACAACTCAAATGCCTCACCGCAACCGGTCGATCTTGGCACCGGCCCGGTGTATTCGTCCGGGGGTCATGGCACTCCCACGCGTCCCGGTTCACCGCTCGCCGCCGCCGTTTCGCCCGCGCGCATGACTGAGGATGTTTCGCCGGTCACGGCTTACACTGTTGGCAAGGGCGACAGTCTCTGGAGCGTCGCCAAGAAAAACCATCTCAGCGTTTCCGAATTGGCCAAGGCCAACAATCTGGCGACAGGTGCCGCGCTCAAGCCGGGCAAAAAACTTATGATTCCCGGGAAGCCGATTTCGCACCCCGCGTCGAAGGAGATGTCCGCTACCACGACGAAAACAACTTTAAGCGCTCCCGAGAAATCCGTTGCATCCGGGCCCGCCGGCGAAACATTGAAACACACGGTGGTTTCCGGAGAAAGCCTCGGCGTCATCGCCCACAAATATCAAATTTCCGTCGGCGAACTCGCCGCGGCCAACAATATCACCGACCCGTCAAAAGTGCGTGCGGGACAGGTCTTGGTTATCCCGGGCCACAAGGGCGTGGCGAGGAGCAGTGCGCCTTCGACCAGTCGCAACACGTCGTCGGCCCGGTCCTCCGCTCCGGCCTCGTCCGGCACTGCGGCACCTGCAACTTCAACGCCGACTTCCGTGCCACCCGGAGACTCGACTCATTTTGAAGTCACCGCCCCGCCTCCCGGACAGGATCTCGACGCGGGCTTGAAAGAAACCCCCACCGACGTCCCGACGATCAAGGTGGAAGATCCCGACACGGAAAAGAAATAACGCCACCACCGCCATGGTGAGTTCGCCGAGTGCTGTTGCCTCCCGCCGATCTCTCACGATCACTCCCGCAAGCGTCATCGTCGTATGCGTGGCGGCGCTTGTCTCGATCGGTTTGGTGGTGTTGTTCAGTGCGAGTTCGCCCATCAAAGGCGTGCCTTACGCGTATCTGTACAAGCAGTTCATTTTTCTCGCGCTCGCGTTGGGCGGTGGTTGGGCCGTGGCTGTGGCGGATTTGGAACAGTTGCGAAAATTCGCCTGGGTGTCAGCGGCGATCGCGATTGCCGCGTTGATCCTCGTGTTGGTCCCCGGTGTCGGCATCAAGGTGAACGGCGGACGCCGCTGGCTCGGACTTGGCGGCGTGCGCTTGCAGATTTCGGAGTTCGCCAAAATCGCATTGGTTTTCTCGCTCGCCCACTATCTCGCGGTCAACCAGAGCCGGCTCCATGATTTCTGGCGCGGATTTGTTATTCCCTCCGCGTGGATCGGGCTGTTTGTTCTCGTGGTGCTGGTCGAGCCGGATTTTGGCGCGGCGTTTCTGCTGGGGACGATTGGCGTGATCTTGCTTTTCCTGGCCGGAGCACGGCTGAAATTTCTACTCCCGTCAATCGCGGTGGCAGTGTTTGGGTTTGTCATTCTCGTGATGAATAATCCCGTGCGCATGGCGCGCGTGCTGTCGTTTCTCGATCCCGAGGCAAACCGACAGGGAACGGGTTACCAGCCATGGCAGGCGTTGCTGGCTTTCGCGGCTGGCGGCGTGACGGGAGTCGGCCTCGGCAACGGACGCCAGCAAAACGCGTTTTTGCCGGAGGCCCACACCGATTATATTTTCGCGATCATGGGCGAGGAAATGGGACTCATCTTCACGCTGCTCACCGTCGGATTATTTGTGACGATCTTCGTTGCCGGACTGATGCACGTGCGCCGCGCGCCGAATCTTTTTCAATACCTGCTCGTGACCGGTTGCGTGCTGCTCATCTCTCTGCAGGCGATTATCAATCTCGGCGTCGTTACGAGTCTCCTGCCATCGAAGGGCATGTCGTTGCCGTTTATCAGCGCGGGTGGTTCGAATCTTTTGCTGATGGGATTACTCGTGGGTATCATCATCAACAGCCAGCGCTCGTGGGACCGGCCCAAACCGCTCGTCCGCAAACGCTCGCTCACGGAGGTGGTCGGATGAGTCGCTTCATCATCGCCTGCGGAGGTACTGGCGGACATCTCTCTCCTGGCATTGCGCTGGCGGAGGCACTTTTGGCGCGCGGTCACGAGGCGACGCTATTCATCAGTCACAAGCAGGTGGATACCCGTCTCGTCGAAAAATATCCGCATCTTTCGGCGAAGCGCGTCGCGAGCGCGCCGTTCGGACTCCGACCGGATGTGTTGGCCCGCTTCATCGTGAAGCAAGCGAAGGGTCTGCTGTTCAGCTGGCGGTTTTTGAAATCAAACCGGCCCGACGCGATCATTGGTTTTGGTGGTTTCACGAATGCGGGTGTGGTGCTCGCGGGATGTTTGCATCGGGTTCCAGTGGCCTTGCATGAAGCGAACCGCATTCCCGGACGCGCGGTGCGCCGTTTATCGGGACTCGCCGCGCGGTTATATTTGCCGCCGGGCGTCCGCATGCCGGGAATTCGCGGGGTAATGGTTCGCCACACTGGATTGCCGGTGCGCAATGAAATCACGCGGCTGTCCCGCGATGCGGCTCGAGCGCAACTGGGCGTCGATTCGGCGCAAAAGTTACTTGTGGTCATGGGCGGCAGTCAGGGCGCGAGCAATCTGAACCAATGGGCGGAACAGAATCTTTCTTCCTTCGCGCTCGAGGGAATCCAAGTGTATTGCGTCACCGGCATGGGCAAAGGGACCGCGGGGCGTCGCGAAGTGCGCGGAAAAAACGGACAGGTAATGCATGCGTGGTTCGAGGCTTTTTGTGATCGCGTGGGCGTGTTGCTTTCCGCCGCCGACCTCGTGATCAGTCGAGCGGGTGCCGGCACGATTGCCGAACTGGTGCGCTGTGAAACCCCGGCGATCCTGATTCCCTTTCCACACGCGGCGGACAATCACCAGTGGGCTAACGCGACGTACTTCGAGCAACAGGGCGGGGGCGTGGTTGTTTCAGAGGACTCGCTTCCGAGCCTCCGCGAGGAAGTGATGGACGTGATTTTCAACGACTGGCTATTGACTAAATTCCGCGGCAATCTCCGCCGCATGTCGCAGGAAAATAGCATCGATATCATCGTGCACGATTTAGAGGACCTCGCGTCCGGCGTTCCACCGACCCGGCATTTGCGGCACGCGCCGTCGATCGTATGAATACGCTGCCGACCATTTTCGGCCAAAATCTTCAGCGGGTACATCTGCTCGGCGCGGGCGGCATGGGCATGGCTCCACTCGGACTGTATCTCACCCAATTGGGTTTCCAAGTTAGTGCAGAGGACGACGGCTGGAATCCGGCGGTGCGCGAATTACTGGAACGGGTCGGTGCGACGATCACCGCGACGGGCGATCTGCCTCATGATGCCCAACTCGTGGTGTTTTCCTCGGCGGTGCCGATCACCCACGCATCGCGCCGACGCGCCGCTGCGTTGGCCCTTCCTCAAGTGCGCCGCGGCGAAATGCTGGCCGAAGTCGTGAAGGGAAAAAAACTGGTTGCGATCGCTGGCTCGCATGGCAAGACGACCACGACGGCGATGCTCATCACCGCTTTGCAGCGCGCTCATTTTTCGTGCGGCTGGGTGCTCGGCGGACTTTTTCAAAATGATGCGCTCCCGCCGGCTCGCGCGGACGCAAGCGACTGGGTGGTCGCGGAGATCGACGAGAGCGACGGGACGATTGATGGTTTCGCGCCGGAAATCACGCTCGCGGTCAATC
This sequence comes from Verrucomicrobiota bacterium, assembly GCA_041691855.1. Taxonomy (GTDB): domain Bacteria; phylum Verrucomicrobiota; class Verrucomicrobiia; order Opitutales; family Opitutaceae; genus Lacunisphaera. Next base: position 25,688 of record JBEPTW010000038.1, read on the forward strand.
TCGACTGGGATCACGCGGATCATTACGCGAAGCTCGCCGATCTCGAGGCGGCGTTCGCCGCGCTGTTCGCCCGTACGAAGCGTGCCGTGTTTTTCGATCCGGCGAATTATCTTTCGGTGAAAGCGGCGGCCGAATTGAAAACCGCCGCGCACACATTTGGGAAGAATGGATTTTATCGCTATGCCGTTTTGTTGGAATCGCAGTCGGAATTGAAATTGAAACTGGAGGGCGGATTTTCACCTGCCATCGAGGCGACCGTTCGTGCGGTGGGTGCGTTCAACGCGCATAATGCCACCGCCGCGCTCGCCGTGGCCCATTATCTCGGCGCAAAAATTGATGCGCAGTCGCTCGCCAACTTTGCCGGTGTACGCCGCCGGCAGGCGCTGCTGCACGCGTCGACGATTACCGTTTACGAGGATTACGCGCATCATCCCACGGAGATCCGCGCGTTGCTGGGAAGCTTGCGCCAGCACCAGCCGTCGCGCTTGGTGGTGGTGTTTCAACCGCATCGCTTTAGTCGCACCGCGCAGTTTAAGGCGGAATTCGCTGCGGCGTTGGGCGGCGCCGATGCGCTTTTTCTGATGGATGTCTACGCCGCCAGTGAATCGCCGATTGTGGGCGGGACGACGGCGGATATTTATGCCGAGTTGAAAAAAGCCGGCGTGGAAAATCACGTCACGTATCTGCCCGGCGATGACACGGGAATGTTGGGCGCGCTAAAATCGGCGCTGAAACCGGGCGACACCGTGACTTTTGTCGGTGCGGGTGACATCGAACAAACCGCGCGCGAGTTTGTGGCCGGCTTGAAAAACGAAGAACAACGCAACGCGACGTGGAATGAGTTTGTGAGCGCGGTTCGGGTCCGGCTCAGCGCTGCGACGAAACTCACCGAGCGCGAAATGCTCGCTTCGAAAACCACGATGCGGGTCGGTGGGCCGGCGCGCGTTTATGCGGAGCCGGCGAGCCGGGAGGATTTACGGCAGTTGTTGATCGAGGCTGGTCGCCGCCAATTGCCGGTGCTGTTGCTCGGGCGCGGGTCGAATCTGATTATTCCCGATCACGGCGTGGACGGGCTTGTCATCGGTTTCGCGCAGGAAAGCTGGCTGAAATTTGAACCGCAATCGGACGGACGCGTTTGGGTGGCGGCTGGCCTGCGGTTGAAAAATCTCTGCGGACTCGCGACGAAAGCCGGGTTGAAAGGATTTGAATTTCTCGAGGGCATTCCCGGTTCTGTCGGCGGCGCTTTGCGGATGAACGCCGGCGCGATGGGCGGATGGATGTTCGACGTGGTTGATGAGGTGCATCTCATGTCGATGCAGGGCGAGGTGCGCGTGATGAAAAAGACGGAGATGCATGTCGACTACCGGCATTGCGCGGAATTGCAGGACGCGATCGCGCTCGGAGCGTATTTGAAACCAGCGGCCAACGCCGATTCCACCGACATTCGGCGCCAGATCGACATGTACCAAAAGAAACGCGTCGAATCCCAGCCGCGCGAACCAAGTGCGGGTTGTATTTTCAAAAATCCGACCGGCACTTCCGCCGGTCGGTTGATCGACGAACTCGGGCTGAAAGGTGAGCGCGTGGGCGACGCCGAGG
>JBEPTW010000039.1:0-26909 GCA_041691855.1 Verrucomicrobiota bacterium
TGTCAGTCTTCGCATCTGCGATGATTTTGACAAAACCATCGGTGGCGTCCGCAGCAATGGCGCGACCATTGGCGGCGAAATTGAATTTCCCGATATTCACGGCGATGCCCTTTGCTTTGGCGGCATCTTCTCCGAGGCCAATGCACGCGACTTCGGGGTGCGTATAGACGATCGCCGGCACCAAATCCCAATTGATATGACCGTGTTTGCCTGCGATCCATTCCGCGACCGCCGCTCCGTCTTCTTCTGCTTTGTGCGCCAGCATCGGGCCTGCTACGACATCACCGATTGCCCAAATATTTGGCACACTCGTGCGGAGATGATCGTCTACCTGGATGCGTTTTTTGTCGTCAAGCTGCACTCCGACTTTGTCGAGTCCGAGCGAATCCGCGTAAGGACGACGGCCAACTGCCACGAGGACTTTGTCGGCCGGGAAGTTGAGTTTTTCAGCACCGCGCTCGGCGGTGAGAACACCATTGGCGAAGCCGGTGACCTTTGCGCCTGCTTCAATTTTCAGGCCCTGCTTCTGGAGCATGCGCGTGAAACTGCGCACGATGTCGTCGTCATACGTGGCGATGATTTTTGGGAGAAATTCAACGATGGTCACGTCGGCGCCGAGACGCGACCAGACCGAGCCCAACTCGAGGCCAATGGCGCCGCCGCCGACCACGACGAGTTTTTTTGGCACGGCGTCGAACGCAATCGCGTGGTCACTGGAAACGACGGTTTTCCCGTCGAATTTCATGAAGGGCAATTCGACCGGCGCGGAGCCGGTGGCGATCACGATATTTTTTGCCGAAACGGAAGTGGTTTCCTTTTCGCCTTTGACGGAAAGAGTGGTGGCGGAAACGAAAGAGGCTTCGCCGGTGAGGACCGTTACTTTTCGCGCCTTGGCCAAAAGCGCGAGGCCACCGACATTTTTGGCGACGACCTCGTCCTTGCGTTTCAGAAAGGTCGGCAGATCGATTTCAACGGAGCCGATTTTGATTCCGTGAGCGGCGGCGTGCGATTTGGCGAACGCGAAATGTTCAGAGGAATGAAGGAGCGCTTTGCTCGGAATGCAGCCGACATTGAGGCACGTGCCGCCGAGGGTCGCGCGTTTTTCGATGAGCGCAACTTTCAGCCCGAGTTGAGCCGCGCGGAACGCGCAAACATAACCGCCGGGGCCGGCACCAATGACAATGAGATCGAATGAGTCCATGAAAAAATGAGTAGAAGCGAACGGCGACGGTGAGGTGAAAATGTGCGAGGAGAGCGGATGATCGTGGCGATGGTTAGTCGCGCGCATTTCTTCCGCCAGCGGCGCGACGATCAGATGCCAATGATGAGGCGTGAGGGATCTTCGATGGCTTGTTTCACTTTAACGAGGAAGGTGACCGCTTGCTTCCCGTCGACGAGACGGTGATCGTAGCTGAGCGCCAGATACATCATCGGCCGGATCACGACTTGGCCGTTCAAGGCGATGGGACGCTCGTTGATGGCGTGGAGGCCGAGAATGGCGCTTTGCGGCGCATTGAGAATCGGCGTGGATAGCATCGAACCGAAAATGCCACCGTTGGTGATCGTGAAAACTCCGCCTTCAAGATCGGTCAGCGCAATTTTCCCGTCGCGGGCTTTTTTGGCGGCATCGCCAATAGCCTTTTCGACGTCGGCCATGCTGAGATGATCGCAATCGCGAATCACGGGTACCATCAGGCCTTTCTCAGTCGAGACAGCCATGCTGATGTCGTAGTAATTATTTTGGACGACTGTATCGCCATCGATGCGTGCGTTGACCGCCGGAACTTCCCGGAGCGCGTGAACCACCGCCTTGGTGAAAAAAGACATGAAGCCCAGTTTCACGCCGTTCTTCTTGACGAAATCGTCCTGGTATTTGGCGCGGAGCGCCATGACGGCGGACATATCCACCTCGTTGAAAGTGGTCAGCATCGCCGCCTCGTGCTGGGCGGCGACCAAGCGTCCGGCGATGGTCTGGCGAAGCTTGGACATCTTCGTGCGCGTCTGGCGTTCACCCGTGGAAGCGGGGGAGGAAGACGGCTTCGGGGCAGTTGCGGCCGGCGATGGAACTGCGGTCGTGGCCGGTTTTTCTGCGGCGACGAGCATGTCTCCTTTCGTAACGCGACCACCTTTGCCGGAGCCTTCGAGCGAGGAGGGATTGATCCCGGTATCGGCGGCCAGGCGGCGGACAGCGGGAGATTGGGCGTCGCTTTTGGCGGACGCGTCGTCGGGCGTCGGTGTGGCCGGAGCGGATTCGGTCGCGGGAGCCTTGGCGGTTTCATCGATCACGGCGACAACTTCGCCGATTTTCACATCAGTGCCGGCGGCGACTTTAAATGAAATTTTGCCGGCGGTTTCGGCGGTGCCTTCCGAGGTGATTTTATCGGTCTCCAGTTCAAACAGCGGCTGGTCTTTCTTGACCATGTCGCCGTCTTTGACGTGCCACTTTGCGAGCACGCCGGAGGTGATGGATTCGCCCATCGGTGGAATTTTAACTTCAATGGCCATTGAGAAAAATACGGGGATTAAACGGTGAAGGCTTTCTGTAGGAAAGTGGCGAGCTGCGTCCGATGTAAGGAGAGGAGCCCAACGGCCGGCGAAGCGGCGGCATCGCGACCGGCATACACCGCCTTGCGCCCGAAAATTTCCTCCAACTGAGGGGCGAGGTAAGTCCACGCGCCCATATTTTGCGGTTCCTCCTGACACCAAATGAGACGTGCGTCGCGACCATAATCATCGGCGAGTTCGGCGAGGCGATCACGGTGGAGTGGATACAGCTGCTCGATGCGGATAAGGGCGGTATGTTGGATCTTACGTTTTTCGCGGTAATCAACCAGATCGTAATAAACCTTGCCCGAGCAGAGAATGATGCGCTCCGCTTTATCCGAGTCTGTCGGGTCATCGATGATTTCCTGGAAGCCGCCCTGAGTGAAGTCGGCGAGTTTGGAAATCGCGGACGGATGGCGGAGTAGGGACTTCGGCGACATGATGACCAGCGGTTTTTTGAAATCGCGTTTCATCTGGCGGCGCAATGCGTGAAACAGTTGCGCGGGCGTGGTCAGGTTCGCGACTTGAAGGTTGTTCTCGGCGCATGCCTGCAGGAATCGCTCGAGCCGGGCGGAAGAGTGCTCGGGGCCCTGGCCTTCATAACCGTGGGGCAACAAAAGCGTGATGCCGCTGTTGCGTTGCCATTTGGATTCACCGCTGACGATGAACTGATCGATGACGACTTGTGCGCCGTTGGCGAAATCGCCGAATTGCGCTTCCCAAATACAAAGCATCTGGGGGTAATCCATCGAATAGCCATAATCAAATCCCAGCACAGCGGCTTCGGATAACAACGAATTATAGACGCAGAATTTAGCCTGCTCGCTGGAGATTTTGTTGAGTGCGGTATATTTTTCACCGGTCTCGGTGTCGTTGAAGACCGCGTGGCGATGGGTGAACGTGCCGCGTTCGCAATCCTGGCCGCTCAAGCGAACGGGCGATCCATCGAGTAACAGCGTACCAAAGGCGAGAGCCTCGCCCATTCCCCAATCATAGGGTCCGCCATTTTTGTGAGCCTCGGCGCGACCGTCGATGAAGCGTTTGATTTTAGGATGCAGTTTGAAATTTTCCGGCACCGTGGTGAGCGCTTTCACCACTTGATCGATAACGGCGGCAGTGACCGCCGTTTCGACCGGTTTATGCGTAAATCTCGGTTGGAAGACGGCCGTCGATCCCTTAAATACTTCAATCGCCACTCCTTCAGCTGCGGCGGCTTTCCGCTTTTCTTCCTTCGCAGCTTCGCGCGTCTTGGCCTTAACGAGGTTTTCGTCCAGCGCGGCTGAGTATTCCGTGCGAATGGCGTCAGCTTCACCGGACGTGAGTGAGTTCGCCGCCAGGAGTTGCTGCGTATAAATCGCGGAAATGAGCGCGTGCGCGGCGATTTTTTTATAGAGCGTCGGCTGCGTGAACGACGGTTCGTCGGTTTCGTTGTGACCGTGCCGGCGATAGCAATACATGTCGACGAACACGTCGCGTTTGAATTGCACGCGGAAATCCACCGCGAGTTGTGCGACCATGCAAACCGCTTCGGGATCGTCGCCGTTCACGTGGAAAATCGGGGCTTCGATCATCTTGGCGATGTCGGTGCAGTAACGGGTCGAGCGGCCGTCGACCGGATCGGTGGTGAAACCAACCTGATTGTTAATGACGAAATGGAGCGAACCCCCGGTGCGGTAGCCGGGGAGTTGCGAAAACTGTAGTGTTTCCGCGACGACGCCCTGACCGGCAACGGCGGCGTCGCCGTGAATGAGTACCGGCATTACTTTGCGGCGCTCCTTGGCATCGCCGAGGATACGCTGACGTGCGCGGGCTTTGCCTTCGACCACCGGGTTGACGATTTCCAAATGAGAGGGGTTTGCCGCCAGACGAACCTCGACCTTTTTTCCCGAGGTGGTCGTGAGGACGGACTCGTAACCCAGATGATATTTCACGTCGCCATCGCCCGCCACGGTATCGGGCAGATAGTTTTCCGAAAACTGCTCGAAAAGTTGATCGAACGATTTCCGCATGATGGTGCACAGCACATTCAGCCGGCCGCGGTGGGCCATACCCATCACGATTTCCTCGATGCCGGAATCGGGGCAATGGTCGATGGTGGCGTCGAGCGCCGCGATGATTGTTTCCCCGCCTTCCAGCGAAAACCGTTTCTGTCCGACATATTTCGTATGAAGAAATTTTTCGAAAAGTTCGGCTTTGTGCAGCCGGCGCAAAATGCGAACTTTTTTGGCCTTGGTGAACGACGGTTGAAGTTTGGTGGATTCGATCCGGTCCTGAAGCCAGCGCCGGCAATCCGTATCCTGCACATGCGCGTATTCGACCCCGACGTGTCCGCAGTACGTTTGTTGCAGTGAAGCGACGATGTCGCGAAGCTTCATCTGGCCACCGCCGAGGTAGGTGCCGGTATCGAAGGCCGTGTCGAGGTCGGCATCGCTCAGTTCAAATTGCGAGAGCTGTAATTTCGGCTGTGCGGGCGGCGGACCGCTGAGTGGATCGAGGTGCGCCTGCGTGTGGCCGATCGCGCGATACGCGTTGATGAGATAATGAACGTGAGCCTGCTTCAGGCTGTCGACGATGGTGACTCCGGCAGTCGGCACTGCGCCGCCGGACGCTTGCCCGTTTCCTCCGAGAGTGAAGCCTTGAAAAAACGCCCGCCATGTCGGATCGACTGAATCGGGATTGTCCAACCAGCGTTGGTGATATTCCTCGATGAGGGCGGCATTGGCCCCTTCGGAAACTGAAACGGGATTCATGGAAATAAAATTTTGAAAATTGCGCGAATAATAGCTAGCTTGCCTCCCTCGGGAGCCGCACTAACTACGGGAGGTAAATGGGAGCATTCAGCATTCTTAGACACAAGTTGATTCAAGGCCCAAAGGCCGCGGCGGACAGTGATGAGAGGAAGGCTAAACGACTCATTAACAGAGCTTAATTATCCATTCTTAAAATGCCAGAAGCTAAAATCAAAGCTGCGCTAATTCGACTTCACTTTGGAATAAAGAATTCTGATGGTCCGGGCATATCGACTGCGCTGATCGAATTGGAAGCGTTACACGCGGCTCATCGAGAGGAAATGCATCCCCAACTGGACCATTTTCTTGCGGGCCGCAGCTACGCCAAGGCGCTCGCGTACTTGGGCGGAGGCGATGAATTGAGCGCGAAGCCCGCATCGCCGCCCGGAGGTTGTGGAGGAAAAGTATGAGCAATAGCGGCAAAATTCCGACGAGCGGAGGTCAGGAGTTGGGGCAAAATCCGTTTGGTGTGCTGAGTAATTCGGGACTTCCGTCGATTCCTCCTGCGTTTGCAGGAAAACCAGCGACTGGATCGTCGCCTCCAGCAAAAAATCGCGGTCGCGTGGATATTTTGCGCGAGACGGCCGGTCGCGGAGGCAAGACCGTGACTGTGGTTACGAATTTCACTGGGATCGGTTTGCCTGAGAAAGAGCAGCTCGCAAAAAAGATGCGCAATGCCTGCGGTGCCGGCGGCACCGTCAAGGATGGCCGCATTGAAATCCAAGGCGACCGTCGCGAGATTGTCGCAAAAATTTTAACCGAGGCAGGTTTCCGCCCGGTATTTGCGGGCGGATAAAAATCGTCGGCGCTTAAGCCGCGAGGCCTGCGGCTAACGTAAGCGCGCTCTTCGCACGATTCATAATATAGAGGTGGTAGCCGGGGGCGCCATGCGCGAGGAGATCGCGGATTTGAGTCAGCGCCCACTCGATCCCGATGGTCTCGGCGATTTCAGCGGTTTCCCCGGCGGCCTCAAGTCGTTTGACCAGCTTCTCTGGCAAAGTCGCTCCGCACATTTCGGTGAACCGGCGGATTTGCTTTAGCGAAAGCACGGGCATGATACCGGGTACGATGGGCACCGTGATGCCACGGGCGCGGCACTGGTCGACAAAGCGATAGTAAACGTCGTTGTCGAAAAAAAGTTGCGTGGTGATGAACGCGGCGCCGGCATCGACCTTCATTTTGAGCGCGTCGAGGTCCTGCGCAGCCGAAGGTGATTCGGGATGTTTTTCGGGATAGCCGCCAACGCCGAGACAAAAATCCGCGTGGCGGGTTTTCAGCAGGGCAACCAGATCGCCGCCGTAGCGCAGGCCATCTTTATAAGGAACGAATTCACTTTGTCCTTTGGGCGGATCGCCGCGAAGAGTCATGATGTTGCGGTAACCTCCCGCATGCAGTTGATCGGCGACGCCATTTAATTCCTCGCGGCTGTGCCCCACGCACGTGAGATGCGGCATCACGGTGAAACCGATTTCCTGTCGCAGCAGTCGACTCACTTGGGCCGTGCGCTCGCGCGTGCTCCCGCCGGCACCGTATGTTACGGAAACGAAATCGGGAGCGATTCGTTTTAAAGCCGTGGCGGTCTGGCGAAGCGCCTCAACCCCGGCATCGTCCTTGGGCGGAAAAAATTCCAAGGATCGGACCGCTCGCTTGGTCGCGAGTAATTCTGAAATGGGTTGGTCGGGGCTCATGAGTATATCAATACATTTGTATTCGATGATATGTAAAGTATCGAATTGATTTTATGTCCTCGGTGCAAGGTCAGGCGAAGCCACCGCTTGAAGGATGAGAACGGAGTCCGTTTCAATGACCGTAACGATCGTAAAGAAACGCGTATGCCATTGGGCGTGGGTTTCAATAAAGTCCTTGGTGGGGCTGCCTTTGGAAATCACGACATAACTGAGACCGGTTTCTTTCCACCGTTTGGCGACCTCTTTTGGCTTCAGCGACGGATCAAATAGAAATGCGACCTCCGGACTCCAAAGAGGCACCGTTTGGATGTTGGAATAAGCGAGAACTCGGGGAAGGCCGCCGTTGTCGGTCAGGATCCGGCGATTTTCCCCCAAGGGTAGTGCGTTGATTATATTCTGCAACTTGGCGGCGGACGGCCGCACGAAGTCGCCCAACTCGTCGCCGGCTTGAGCCCATTTGGCGAGCGGCAGACGATAAGGATTTTCCGGCAGCACCAAGGTCTTCGGCATTGCTTCCACCAGCATCAACGTGATCGCAAACGATACCGACCCGATGGCGGTGCGTGACCAGTTGACGAAGCCCAACCCATAGCCCGCCGCCACGACGAGCAGAGCGTAGGCCGGACTCAAAACGCGCAACGAATAAAACAAACCGCCGGCCGTATGTGCCACGGACACGTACCAGAGCGCGATGGTCAGAGCGATGAACGCGGTTGCGACGCGCGCTTCCTTTACTTTCCGCAGCAAAAGAAAAAGCAGCGCGCCGATGCCGATGACCGCCGGCAACGCCCAGAGGACCAAGTAGCGATCCAGCGCGAACCAATCCGCCGCACTTGAAAACGCCTTCACGCTATTTTGATGGAAGGATTCGCTCCACTCGATGAAGACCGAATTTGTGGAAAAAATTCCGCCGATGTTGAGGCTGTAAAAGGGATTTCCGGTTAACATCCATACTCGTGCCGGCCATGCCAACGAAAGCGGAAGCGCCGTGATCGTGAGGTAGCCCACGTGTTTCGCAGGCAACCGCAGGGCGAGCGCGCAGACGATTGCGGTGACCGCGAAGCTCGGTCCGTATTCGCGGGTGCTCGCCGCAGCGACGCAGCAAATTCCCCCGAGGATCATCCAACTCCGACCATTTCTTTCGCGGGCGTTTTGCAGGCACCAGACGATCCCGATGACGGAGAGCGCGGTCATGCCGGTTTCCTGTCCGATCAGCACCGCCCACGTGAGGAGCGGACAAGCCGCAGCGAACAGCACGGCGCGGCGCGCGGCGAGTTCGCCGCCCCAACGCTGCGCCAATCGCCAGATGAGTTCATGCAGGGAAAGTAATTGCAGCCCGACAATGGGCGACGTCCACAACGCGAGTTTGCTGCCGGCGCAGCCGTACGCCCACGCATAAAGACTGGCGATTCCCGGGGGAATACTTTCCGCCCAAAGATAGCGGGTAAAATCCGATCCGGTTCGCGGCGGATAAAAATTTAACGATCCAAACCTGTTCATCTGTTCGGCGAGAAAGCTCCACCGGAAAGAAACGTCCGGACCCGACAGCGGCTGGGTAGCCAGTCGGTAAACAACGATCGCCCAAAACGCGATATAGAGCGGGCGCCACGCTTCCATTCCGGAAAAGCACGAGAACGACGAAGCCAGTCGCGGGGGCAGGCCGCGCATCGGCACGAGCCGTCCAACGAGCGCAACCACGCCCAGCGCGATCGCGAGATTCATCGTCGAAATGACGGTGCCGGTCCACGTGAAGATCAGGACAGTCGCGTACAGCGTGGCGCTTGAAATCAGGAAGGCTCCCGCCAGCGACCAAGGAAGACGGAGAGCCCGCAGTATCATTGAGCCCGGCACGAGCACCCCCGCGACCAACAGCAGCAATCTAAGTGGGATGTCGATCAAGCCGGGCAAATGCATGGGGCGTCAAGAGGGCTAACCAGTCAGGCGTCCATGGCAACAATGGAGCGGACCGTCATTTCGTGGCTGATCTACTTCGTATTTTCCGCGGAATTGCGCTCACGCAGTGGCGGCCTCGCGCGCTTTTTCCGTTTTCAAACGCAACTGACCGCAAGCCGCGTCGATCGCATGACCTTTTTCGCGGCGCAGTGTAACAGAAACGCCACCGTCGAAAAGAACGCGCGCAAATTTTTCCTGGCGCGTCAGGCTCGGTCGTTTCCAAGGCAATCCCTCGACAGTATTGTAGGGAATAAGATTAACGTGCGCATGCAGATCGTACGCGATGTCGCGGAGCTTTTCCGCTTGGTCCAGTGAATCGTTGATTTCCTCGATCAGAATAAATTCGAGCGTGACCATGCGTCCGCGTTTTTCAGAAAACTCCTTCACGGCGGGCAAAAGTTTTTCCAGCGGCCAGGCTTTGTTGACGGGCATGATCTGCTCCCGGACTTCATTGGTGGCACCATGCAAACTGATCGCGAGGCGAACTCCGAGTGGTTCGTCGGCGAGTTGCTTGATCCTCGGCACCAAACCCGAGGTGGAAAGGGTGATGCGGCGCGCGCCAAATCCGAGGCCCCAGTCGGCGTTGAGAATGGTCAGAGCGCGAATGATCGCGTCGTAATTGTGTAACGGTTCGCCCATGCCCATCACCACGAGGTTGTCGAACGAGACCAATTCGGCGTGGGCGCGCGGCGTGCGGCTGTCCTCCTGACTGCACACTTGAATGAGCTGATGAACGATTTCGCCGGCTGACAGGTTGCGTTTGAGGCCATCGAGTCCGGATGCGCAAAAACGACAACCCATGGCGCAACCGACTTGGGTCGAAATGCAAATCGTTTTGCGGGACTCGTCCTGGCCGACGCCGGTTTGCGGCGCGCGGATGATGACGGTTTCGATCAGCGATTTGTCGCCGAGTTCCAGCAGAAGTTTGTCGGTTACATCTTCGGATTGTTTCGTGAGCACGAAACTCGTCGGTGCAAGTTCAAAGGTCTCGGCTAGCCACGCGCGCAGCGGTCGGGAAAGATTGGTCATCTCGTCCCACTTTTGAATGCGTTTCTTGTACAACCATTCCGTAATCTGCTGCGCGCGAAAAGCGGGATGGCCATGCTCCTTTAAAAGCGCAGTGAGCGTTTCAAGGGTTTCGCCGTGGATCGCGGGTTTGGTCGGAGTGAATGGCATGGCGGTCGAATGGACTTGGACAGAATTGGGAGGATTGCGCAGAATTCAAGATAAGCATGGACCGGATTTGATGGCGTAAAATCGGAGTTTTATGGGCGGCTCCGTCGAATCAGCGACCAGCGAGGCGCGGGGTTGGTCTTTGGGTTTCGTTAACTCACGTTTTAAGGCCTTGGCCTTTGGCTAATTTAAGCCATTGATTGCTGACGAAATTCACTTACCCACGACAGGTTACAAGGGCATCGTCGGGCTCATTTTATAAATTTCAGATGCGGCAAACTCTCATGGTAACTCCACTCGGATTGGCACCGTCACTGGGATTGTGCCGCTTTCCTGTACAATTCCATGGGTGATGAGCCGTTCGACTTGGTTGCTTGCCTTGAACGCGTGCGGCAGCGTGACCAAGTCGCGTCCCGGCAGCTCGTCGAGCATCTTTACCCCCTCGTCATCCGCATCGTGCGTTCACACCTTCCGCGCCGGGTCGCGGAGGAGGATCTCGCTCAGGACATCTTTCTGAAAATGTTCACCCGCCTCGCACAATATCAAGGCAACGTGCCGTTTCCGCACTGGGTTTCCCGGATCGCGGTGACGACCTGCATTGATCAGCTGCGGGCGCAGAAACGACGTCCGGAATACCGGTGGGCGGATCTTTCGGAAAAGGAAGCCGAGGTGCTGGACAATGTGTTGACTGACGAGCGTGATACCACCCCCGGCGACGCACTCGCGGCGCGGGAATTGGTCCATAAATTGCTTGATCAACTCAAACCGGACGACCGGATGGTCATTCAACTGCTCGACCTCGAACAAAAAACCATTGCCGAAATCAGCGCTCAAACCGGGTGGAATCAAACCCTCGTTAAAGTGAGGGCCTTTAGGGCTAGACGGAAATTGCAAAAACTATTTCAAGAACTACAAAGCAAGGAGAAGTCATGAACAAATTCGACCAACAATGGCGGAAACTCACCGCTCTGGCCCGGCAGGCCCACGATCCTCGTGACACCGCCATGCCTTATGGCTTTGCGACCCGGCTAATTGCCCGGCCGGCGCCTGCTCCGTTCAGTCTTTCTTCGGTCGCATTCGGTCATTTTGCCGTACGCGGCTTGCTGGTCGCGGCGGCTTTTGGATTGGCGGCGATTGCCATTGATTACAGCACCTACGTGACTTCAACCCAGACGGACGCTGTTGTTGCCGCCGACATGGTGGGCGACCTGATTGATCCTTCCTGAGATGAACAAACCTTGGCAGCTCGTTTTGGTTCTGGTGGGGATCTTCGTTGCCGGCGGAGTGACTGGAACCTTTATTACCCTGAAGTTTGGTCGCGAATGGGCCATGCGGAGGCCGGGGCCGGATTATCAATGGGCGCCTAAGCACCTGAAACGACTGTCGGACCGGCTGGGACTCCAAGCCGACCAGCAGGCGCAGATTCTCCCGATTGTGAAGCGCAACATGGAGGAGTTGAGTCAGGTCCAAAATGGCTGTTTCGCCGCGACCACGGCCGTTTTTGAGAAAATGCAGCACGAGATTTCTGAAAAGCTCACCCCCGAGCAACTCGTGAAATACGCGCAGTTCAACAAAGAGATGCATGAACGAGCCAAGCGCGTGATATTGGAAAAATTTGGTCGTCCGCCGGGTCCGGGCGGACCGCCGTCTGGTGATATGCCGCCGCCAGGGCCACCGCCTAAAGCGAAAAACTAAACTTCCTTTTCCTGCCGTCTCTCGATCTCGCGAGGCGGCTTTTTTATTTTAGTTGAAAGCGAAGGAGTCGGACCTACGTTCCGCATCGGCCAGGCGCCATGCATGAGCAGGCGCGTGAACCCCGCCAGGGCCGGAAGGCAGCAACGGTGACGACGTCCTCCCAGTGCCGTGGATTGCCTGGCCACTTTTTTAAAATTCCTCGCCCGGATCTCCGGCGGGATGAAAGAAAATAGAAACGAGGGCTGGATTTTTCAGCCATTCAGCCCTTCAGTCTTTTCGCTCTTCCCATGTCCGGTTCCTATCAAGTTATCGCGCGCAAGTGGCGCCCGCAGACGTTTGACGACGTCGTGGGGCAGGACCACGTGGTTCGCACCTTGAAAAATGCGATTACCCGTAACCGCATCGCGCACGCCTATCTTTTTGTCGGGCCGCGGGGCACCGGTAAGACGAGCACCGCGCGGATTTTCGCCAAGGCGCTCAACGCCACCGGCGGACCGAAGGCCGATTTCGATGTCAATGATCCGATCTGTGTTTCCATTGCCGACGGCTCGTGTCTCGACGTAATCGAGATCGACGGTGCGTCCAATAACGGCATCGAACAGGTGCGCGAGTTGCGCGACACCGTTCGTTACGCCCCGGCGCAAGGCCAGTACAAGGTGTATATTATCGACGAGGTCCACATGCTCTCGAATCAGGCGTTTAACGCGCTGCTCAAGACGCTCGAGGAACCGCCGCCGCACGTGAAATTCATCTTCGCGACGACGGACGTGCAGAAAGTGCTCCCGACGATTATTTCCCGTTGCCAGCGTTTCGATCTGAAACCGATTCCCAGCGAGCTCATCGTGCAGCGCTTGAAGAAGATCGCCGCGGCGGAAAAAATCAAGGTGTCCGACGCGGCTCTTGCGAGCATCGCCCGCATGGCGGACGGCGGCATGCGCGACGCCCAGTCGATTTTTGACCAGATGATTTCTTTCTGCGGCAACGAAGTGGGCGAGGCCGACGTGCTTGACGTCTACGGGTTGGTAGCCGGCGAAAAAATCGCCGCGCTCGCCGCCGCGCTCGCCGCTGCAGATCACAAGAAGATCGTGGAGATCGTGGACGATTGCGACGAAAACGGCCGCGATCTTTACCGCTTGCTCGTCGACGTGCAGTCCAACGTCCGCACTGCGCTGCTCGATTCGATCGCGAAGAATGGCAGCAGCGATGCACTCGGCACGCCGATGAGCACGGAGCAACTCACCCGCCTGCTCGATGGACTGCGCGAAGGTGAAGGCGGCGTGAAGCACGGACTTTCCGAGAAGATTAATTTTGAAGTCGCTTTGCTCAAAGCCGTCGATGCCAGCCGTTCGCGGGCGATCGACACCTTGATCAAGGAAATCACGGCGATGGCGGACAGTTTGCCCGAAGACAGCCTAAAAAAAAACGGCTGAAATCCCCGGCTGACGCTTCGCCTGCGCGGGATAGTTCCAGCTCGGCTTCTGTGGAAAGTACGGACGACGAGGCCTCACCCGCCAGTGCGCTCGTTCAGGAAGCAATCGCGCCGGTCGATGACGCACCCGTGGGGCCTTCGTCGGACGAAGAGGCTGCGTTTCTCGCTGCTGAAGGAGGCCGTGATCCCGTGCCACTGGTGGCTTCTCCGACGGCGGACGCAGACGACGAAACAGGCGACCTTCCGCCCATGGAGGATTTGGTCTCACGCATCCCGGCGCCGACACGTGAATTGATGGAGCAGCTCTTTCGCACACATTTCGTAACGGTTAAGCGCATCCCGAAAAGTGCCTTGAAACAATAATTCCCGGCTCGCCTAGTTTGCCTACTGTCTCAACTCTGTTCGTCTGAGATGTCCGAGACTTTCGCCCTCAAGCCCACGCACAAGGCTGTCCGCGCTTATTACCTTGTACTCGCCCAACTGGCCAATGTGGGCGCGAAACACGAGACTGCTCTCCGTGAGGCATGGCACAATCTGGTGGAAGCGGGCGCAGGTCCGCTCAAATGGACCCTTGTTCGCGAATACGCCATTTCACGCCGCGACGCTGCCCCCATTCGCCTTGATGGTGCACTGCTTGACGAATACCGCCTTGTCCACGGTTGTCTCGAGGCTAAGGACGATGCCGACGACCTCGTTACTGAGATGCGCGCCAAGCTCAAGCTTGGCTACCCCGCAAAGAACACTATTTTCTGGCAGCCCCGCCGCGCCCTCCTCGTCCAGAATGGCAAAGTCGCACTCGACGTGGCCATCGACACGAAGCCCGAGCAACTCGTCGAGGTCCTCGCGCGGTTCTTCGCCTATATTGAGCCGGCCCACGATGATTGGGAGAGAGCCAGCACCGAATTCCGTGATCGGGTCGCCGAGTTGGGGAAAAGTCTCACCACGCTCATCCGCCGCGCCCGCGGCACCGAAGGCACGCTGCCGGTTAAAAAATTCGCGGCCGCCTTCCATGATTTCGCCGCTCTCTGTCGTGCCGCGATCAACCCCGGTTTGGCGGATTCCGCCATCGAGGAGATGCTCATTCAACATTTGCTCACGGCCCGGCTGTTCGGTTCAGTGTTCAAGAACCCCGACTTCACGCGCCGCAATGTGATCGCCGTTGAGATCGAGAAGGTCATCACCGCCCTCGCCGCGGGTCATTTCGATCGCGCGGATTTCCTCAAAAAACTCGACCGTTTCTATCTCGCCATTGAGAGTGCCGCCGGAACCCTCGACGATTTTTCCGAGAAGCAGAAATTCCTGAACACGGTTTATGAGCGCTTCTTCCAGGGCTTCGCTGTGAAAGTGGCTGACACGATGGGTATCGTGTACACGCCGCCTTCGATCGTTCGTTTCATGATCGCGAGCATCCGCGAATTGTTGCAGAAGGAATTCGGCAAGGGCTTGGGCGACGCCGGTGTGCATTTTCTCGATCCTTTCACCGGCACGGGCAACTTTCTGGTTCACTTAATGCGCGAACTGCCGCGCGCCGCGCTCGCCCGGAAATATCAGGGTGAACTTTGGGCCAATGAGATCATGCTGCTGCCGTATTATATCGCCGCGCTCAACGTGGAGCATGAATATTTTGAGAAGACCGGTACGTATGAAGCCTTCCCAGGACTCTGTCTCGTCGATACTTTTGAATTGTCCGAACCCCGAGACACAGAATTCGAGTTTATGACGGCGGCCAATACCGAACGCGTCAACGCGCAGAAGAAGGCCCCCATCCGAGTTATCCTTGGCAATCCGCCCTACAACGCGAACCAGCAGGACGAGAACGACAATAACAAAAACCGGAAATACCCGCATCTCGACAAGCGGATCAAAAATACTTTTGCCGCTGACTCCAAAGCGACATTACTTAACAAACTGAGCGATCCCTACATCAAGGCGATTCGCTGGGCGAGTGACCGCATCGGTGAGGACGGCATTGTTGCTTACGTGACGAACTCGGGCTACGTGGACGGTATTGCGACCGATGGCGTGCGCGCCCACCTCGTCCGGGACTTTGATGCCATCTATATCGTCGATCTCGGCGGCAACGTGCGAAAGAACCCGAAGCTATCCGGCACTACGCACAATGTTTTCGGTATCCAAGTCGGTGTGAGCATTGCGGTCTTCATTCGGCATAAACAAAAGGAGTTGAAGCCGCGCAAATGCGTGGTCCGCCACGCCGCGGTGGGCGAAGACTGGCGGAAAGAACAGAAATGGGAATGGCTAGAGGAGAAACGCAGCATTGATGGCGTTAAATGGCGCACTCTGAAACCTGACGACCGTCAGACTTGGCTGCATGACGAGGAAGTGGCGGGTTTTACCAAGTTCATGGCCATCGGATCGAAGGAAACCAAGGCACTAGATAGCCTTGATGGGCACGCGATCTTTCGAACCTACTCCCTCGGTATTTCAACCAATCGTGACGCTGTGGTCTACGATTTCGATCGTCAGCGCTTGGCAAAGCGGGCCGAACAATTCTGCGAGGATTACAATAGCGAGGTGGCTCGCTGGCAGCGAAAAGGTAGGCCGATTAAAATCGATGATTTCGTTCATACCGACCGAGTGAAATGGAGCGAGACACTTAAGAGAAAGTTAGGTGCGGAAAAATTTGCAGAGTATGATGGGAAGAAAATTCGCGCTGCGGCGTACCGGCCCTTCTGTGCCCGCGAAATCTATTTCGATGAAGCCATCGTTGATCGCCCGGGTTCGGCCACGGCATTTTTCCCTATCGATGGAAAGGACAATCGCGCGCTCGTTGTGAGCGACCTCGCGCATCGCTCGCCGTTTACGGCGCTGGCCACGATTCTTCCTCCCGACCTGCATTTTGCGGCGACCACCGATGGGTTTCAGTGCTTCCCTCTCTATACCTATGATGCCGACGGTGGGCACCGGAGGGACAACGTTACCGACTGGGCGCTAGCGCAGTTTGTCGCGCATTACCCGAAGGCGAAGATCACAAAGAAGGATATTTTCCACTACGTTTATGCCGTCCTGCATCACCCGACCTACCGGGAGAAATACGCCGCTAATCTCCGGCGCGAGCTGCCTCGTATCCCGTTCGCGTCTGACTTCACCGCATTCGTCAAGGCCGGCGAGAAACTCACCGCGCTGCACACCGGCTACGAATCTCAGAAGGAGTTTAAACTGAAGCGGGTCGAGGCTTCCCCTAAGCCCGACTGGCGCGTCGAGCGGATGAAATTATCTAAGGATAAGACGTCGCTGGTTTACAACGACTGGCTGACGCTTGAGGGCATTCCGAGCGCAGTCGCGGAATACCAACTCGGCAACCGCAGCGCACTGGAATGGGTGATCGACCAATACCGGGTCGATCGCAGCAAGGAAAATCCAGACGACATTCAAAGCGATCCCAACCGCGCCGATGAGGAGGAATACATTGTTCGCCTCGTCGGTCAGGTCGTCACGGTGTCGGTCGAGACCGTGGCACTCATCAAATCACTTCCCGTTTTGGAATGAATTTTATGCAGGGCTATCCCTACACGAGCAGCCAGATTCGGGAAATCGTCGCGACAGAAAAGACGTTGCGAAGACCTGAGCTACTCGTGAAAGGCAAGCCGCTCCCCTTTGAGAGTTACGGCGAACGTGGGCGGAAAATCGATCTCTACCTTGAATTGAAAGTGGGCGGGTCGCTGCTTGATCTGAGATTTCACGTGCATGCGCCAGTCTTCGATTCCCCGGAAACTTTTGAAGCTGCACTGATCTTGGGTCAGCGGGTGCGTGGCATCGGCTGGCATGCGACCGGAAAGAAACGTTTTTACGGTCGGCAGGTAATTCCGAAAGGCTGGCACCAGAACATTATCGATCCGAATCTGGAGCTGAATAAAGACGACAGAAACCGGCATGTGCCGATAAAAGACTTTGAACCTTCCGATTTGGCGGCTTTCTTTATGGCTGCTGCTAAATTATGGCATATCAACTTGGCAATGGAGGAGAGCCTACTGTGAAAACCGCCTTCGATAAAACCTTTACGCCCGCCGCCTGCTTGGAAGCAATGCAGGCCTTTTGGCGGGAGCAGGTGCAAACGGCACAGACTCGTGAGGGCATTGCGCTGACCTTGCCGCTCATGTACCCGGATGGCTGGCAAGTAACGGTGCATCTCACGCCGCTTACCCCCGGATGGGTGAGAATTTCCGATCAAGGGAAGACGCTGGGAGCCTTGTTGGAAACCGGGATGTCACTGGAGGCGAAGCACACTGCGGGTTTGTTGGATGAGCGAATTCAAGCGTTTGAGCTGAAAAGCGACGGGGCGGTCATTTCCAAAGAGATCCGACTGCCGCTGCAAGGCGTCGACGTGCAATTGTTCGCCGAGGCCTTGGTGAGTATTGCCCATTTGGTATATCGACATGAGCCGTCGACGCTGCTGGAGAACCCCGCGGACAAGTTGGTTCGCCGGGTTTTTGAAACGCGCAAGGTGCAACCGCGACGCAACGCCGAAATCGAAGGTCATTTTTTGAAATCCACCCGGGTGGATTATTTGGTGGATGCCGACCGGACGTTTGCGCTTCAGGTCGTGAACCGTCGCGATCATCTCCTAGACTACATGGAACGCTGGGCCTTCCGCTGGGACGATCTTAAGAAACACAATAAACGATTGTTGACCGGCATGGTCTACAATCCGGAAAATCAGGATTGGGATGTAACCTCGTTGCGCATCGGCAACGAAGTTTGCGACGTATTTTGCCGTTACGACGAAGTACAGCCACTGAACCGCATGCTGGATCAAGTTGGAGCCTAGATTTGCGCGGGTTGCACTGGAAAAAACAGCAACGGGGGAAGATCGCGTTTCCGCACTTTTCTGCATCGGCCGCAGCAACGCCCGTATCCTACGCTATTGGCCAGGTTTCTCCCAGAAGCGACCGCCCAGATAGATTGCGTAAGTAAAGATAGGTCTCCACCGATTGGTCGACGAAGGGCGGTTCGAGTTTGATGCCGACGCGCTCGTAGAGCCCTTCGTCGGTGCCTTCCAGTTTATCGAGCTTCGCCAAGGCGGCCGGATCCACCTGCCAGACTTCACCGGTTACGAAATGAGCGGGATCGGAGGAACGAACCATCCCGGGATAATCGTCGAGCGAGTAAAGAACGTAGCCGGGAGCTGTACGCGCTTCGCCGACGAATTGCTGCCCGACGAGAAAGCGATGATTGCTCCCGTGGCGTTTGAGCGTCCCGTAAACAAAAATCAGTTTCATGTCCCGCCGGGAACCACGGCCTGTGCCTCGACGACGAGTGCGGTGATGTTATCGCGGCCGGCGCGTTCGAGCACGGCGTTCACCAGTTGCTGGGCTGCTTTGGGCGTTTCGGTAGCGCGGATCATCTCGTCGAGATGATAGTCCCAAAGGCCGTCAATCAAACCGTCGGAACAAAGCAGAAAACGATCTCCCGCCGAATAGGGAAGGGCGCCGAATTGCGGCTCGATGAACTGGTGTTCGGCCCCGAGTGATTGATGTAGCGCGTTGCGCATCGGATGTGAACGGGCTTCCCGTTCGGTCAGTTTGCCGTTGCGCCGGAGCCAACCGACGTGGCCATGGTCGTGGGTGAGTTGGATTAAACCTCCAGCGGCGGGAAGGTGATAAATCCGGCTGTCGCCGATGTGCCCGAAATACATCCAGCCCGGCGTGAACCACGAGAGGCTCAACGTGGTGCCCATGCCGCGGCATTCCTCGTACGATTCGCCGAGCTTGATCAATTCCTGGTGAATTTCGCGGAAAAGCGCGAGCAACGTGCCATCATAACCGCTGGCCGGACCAGGTGGCGCGTTACGAAAACCTTTGGGGAGAAGTTGGGTGATTTTTTCCTTCGTGATGCGGCTCGCAAATTCGCCCGAATTGGCACCGCCCATGCCATCGCTGACCGCGAAGACAAAATCTTTTTTTGGCGAAGACGATTCGCCGATTTTGCCGAGATAGTGGACTTCGCGGCCGTCAAATTCCAGCGCTAGAAACGTGTCCTCGTTGTTCTGACGGACATGACCGATATGGGTAAGCGCCGACCAGCGCAGGGTGGCGGGCGGCGAATCCGGCGGGGTTTCGAGCAACGTCGCAAATTCGAAATCGATGAGACAGAAACGTCCGTCGGTGCGCCGGTACGTGACGTTGCGAATTTCCGGATCGTCGTGACGCACGCCGAACGTTTCCAACTCGGCAAACAACGCGTGCAATCGCTCCGGGTTGACTTGATCCACGCGCGAACCGCAATTGGTGGTAACGATCTTCAGGTCGGGTTCATCCACCTCCAGCAAGCGCGGCACGAAATCGCAGCCGCGTTTTTCCAGATAGCGAAGCACAAGCACTTCGTTTTCAAATCGCGCAAAGGCTTGGGGACCGCGGAAAGTTTTATGCACGCTCCCATCGTACCCGATCCGAACCAGGGCGCGTTGCGTGTTTTTGACTTCGTGCATGAGTTAGGTGGAGGAAAACATTCAGGGCTGGCGGGCGGTGGCAAGACCGGGATTTCGTCGTTTTTACGAATTAGCGGCGTTCACTTGTAAAAGCTGAGTCATGTATGGAATTTCTCGTTGCCTCTGGCATGTGAGGTGCTGATTTGGACATTAGGTTTAGCGATGGGTCCGTCGGCCATTCGGTCGTGACGAATACCTCGAAAACCCCCTAAAATACCTACCTATTATGGCCAAATATAAACTGGAATACATCTGGCTCGACGGCTACACGCCGTTGGCCAGCTTGCGCAGCAAGACACAAATCAAGGAATTCGGCAGCTTTCCAAAGCTCGAAGATCTTCCCGCCTGGGGTTTCGACGGCAGCTCGACCCAGCAAGCAGAGGGGAAAAGCTCTGATATCGTCCTCAAGCCCGTTGCCGTTTATCCGGACAGCACGCGCAAGAACGGCGTATTGGTAATGTGCGAAACCTACCAGCACACTGGTGTGGCGAGCCCGTCCAACTCGCGCGCGACCATTCCAGATGATGCGGATACGTGGTTTGGCTTTGAACAGGAATATTTCTTCTACGAGGACGGCGCTCCACTCGGATTCCCCGTTGGGGGCTTTCCCGCGCCGCAGGGTCCTTATTACACCGGCGTCGGCTACAAGAATGTCGGCGCGGTCGCTCGTGAAATCGTCGAGAAGCACATCGATATCTGTCTCGATGCCGGCATCAATCTCGAGGGCATCAACGCCGAGGTCGCGAAAGGCCAATGGGAATTCCAGATCTTCGGCAAAGGCTCGAAGAGCGCGGCCGACCAGATGTGGGTTGCCCGCTATATTCTTACCCGCCTGACTGAATCCTACGGGATTGACATCGAGTGGCGCTGCAAGCCCGTCCTTGGGGCATTCAATCAGTCGCTCGATTGGAACGGTTCCGGGATGCACTCCAATTTCTCGACCAAGTTCATGCGCGAAGTCGGTGGCAAGGAGTACTTCGAAAAACTCATGGCGGCCTTCAACCAGTACCGCGACGAGCACATTGCCGTTTACGGTCCGGAAAATCATCTGCGCCTCACGGGCCTGCACGAGACGCAGTCGATCGACAAATTCAGCTACGGTCTCGCCGATCGTGGTGCATCGATCCGCATGCCGCACAGCTTCGTCAACAGCGGCTACAAGGGTTACCTCGAGGACCGTCGTCCGAATTCCGCCGCCGATCCGTATCTGGTCGCCGGTCGTATTCTCAAGACGATCCAGAGCGTGCCGACCAAGTAAGTTCGACGCTTACGGTTTCAAAAATTCCAGCCGTCCAGCCTGCAAAGGCCGGCCGGCTTTTTTTGTGCCGATGGAGCGCGACCTCCGGGCGCGCTTAAGGACTGCCGTGAAACACAAAGGACCACGCTTTATCCGCACCGCACAACTTTCCAACGACAGGATTCCGCAGAATATAGGCCGCTTTTTCATTCAGTTCGCTACCGGATCTAATCCGGTGATCGAAGAGATTCGTCTGCCATCGAACGCCATGTTGCCTGGTTTGGTACCGCTTCCATGCGCTCACGACTTCGCTCATTTTCTGTTCAACTGGAAATTTAATCAAGGCATGCAAATGATCGGGCATCAGGAGAAACAGCGGACAATTCCAACGGTCCTGCTGATGATAAATGCGCGCGGATTCGAGTACGCGGGCTGCAAGTACAGGATCTGTTAGCGGTAGCGGAGATCCGGAATTAATCCTGATGCGAATATGATAAATCGCTCCGTCTTTAACCCACGATGGGATCACGTGCGATAGTCTTTCGGGATACTCTGGCATGCCACGATCAAACCCGCCCGGAGGTCGGGTTCCACCCACTTAAACAACCTGAACCAAGGTGAACGCCGAGGTGGAGCGCGACCTCCGGGCGCGCTTAAAAATCACCGCCCGTACCCACGTCTGCGAATTTCCAGCGGCCATTAATCACCACCCACCAAACAAAAAAGCCGCGCCATCTGGCGCGGCTTGAAAAGCTAAATATGAATGAACCGAAGCGGCGCAGCTTACTTCGTCGCCGCGACATAGTTGGCCTCGGCCGCGTCCCAATCCACAACATTCCAGAAAGCCGCGATGTAATCCGGACGGCGATTCTGATAGTTCAAATAATACGCGTGCTCCCAGACATCGAGACCGATGACCGGTTTGCCTTCGATACCGGCAACCGCTTTGCCCATCAGCGGGCTGTCTTGATTCGCCGTTGAGCCGACGGAGAGTTTTTTGTCCGCGCCAACCACGAGCCACGCCCAGCCGGAACCAAAACGGGTGGCGCCTGCTTTCGCGAAGTCTTCCTTGAATTTCGCGAAGCCGCCGAGTTGGGATTCGATTGCCGCGGCCAACGTGCCTTTCGGAGCGCCGCCTTTGCCCGGACCGAGAATCGTCCAGAAAAACGAGTGATTGCTATGACCGCCGCCATTGTTGCGGATTGCTCCACGGATGGACTCAGGAACTTTTGAAAGGTCGGCGATCAACTGGTTGACGTCGAGGGCAGCGAGGTCGGCGTGATCTTTGAGGGCGTTGTTCGCGTTCGTGATGTAAGCCTGGTGATGCTTGCCGTGATGGATTTCCATCGTCTTCGCGTCGATGTGTGGCTCAAGGGCGTTCGGCGCGTACGGGAGAGGAGGAAGTGTATAGGACATAGGTGGGTTGTTTTCTAATTGAAGTGAAACGGAGTTGTGAGTGTTGCCCAAGTTTTCCGCTCCGTCAACTGCTCAGCCCCGCCGACGCGGGGCCGACACGGTCACGATAACTTCCGGTTATGACGGATCGTTTAACGGTATTTCCCGAAAGCGTCGTCGCGATGGTAGGCTTGTGCACATGAAACCACTGCTCAGCGCCTATATTCCCGGCCTCGCCATGACCGCGGCATTTGCGGGGCTGGCGCTCGCATTGGAGCGATTTCCGGGCTTGCAACATCTCGGCGCGCTCTCGATCTCGTTGCTGCTCGGATTGGCGTGGCGCGCGTTCCGGCCAGTGCCGCGCGAGCGCGATGTGGGGATTGGATTCTCGGCGAAAAAATTGTTACGGTTCGGCATTATTCTCCTCGGAGTACGACTGAATTTCGACCTCGTGCTGCATGCCGGACTTAAAATTTTGTTGCTCGATGCCACGGTGGTTACTGCCGGACTTTTCGGAATCAATTGGCTCGGACGTAGAATGGGACTCGATCCGATCGTCGCTTGCTTGATTGCGGTGGACAGTTCGATTTGTGGAGGATCGGCAGTGGCGGCGGCCGCTCCGACTTTGCGCGCGGAAGACGACGACATCGCGCTGGTCATTCCGCTTTGCAGCCTCATTGGAACGGGTGCGATGTTGCTCTACACTTTTATTCAACACCGATGGGCGCTGAGTCCAGTTCACTACGGGATGATGGCTGGCGCGACCTTGCACGAAGTCGCGCAAGTGATGGCGGCGGTGGCCCCATTTCCGGAAACAGCGGAATGGGGCACCGTGACCAAATTGACCCGCTTTGTCCTGTTGGTGCCCGCCGTTCTCATTCTCGGTTGGATCTTTGGGCGCGGAGACAAAAACGACCCCGACTTCGCGGCCGACGGGAAGAATCCTGCACCAACTATTCCGAAGCCTTGGTTTGTGCTCGGCTTTCTGCTCGTCGGAACTGCCAACACACTCGCGATGCATTTCGCCCCGGAGCGTCTTGCGGAGATCGGCATCGTTAACGGCTGGCTGTTGTCCGTGGCGAATTTCCTGATGGCCATGGCGATGGCGGCGATGGGACTTCAGATCGATTTTGACCGGTTGCGCGCAAACGGTCTGCGGGCGGTCGGGACGGCACTGATTGGTTGGGTGGTGCTCGCGAGCCTGGCGGTGGGCGAGATTTGGTTGATGGATGCGTGAGGCATCGGTGCGTGGCGCTTTTCTTCGCCTGACTTTTTATCAACCGCTGGCAAAGCTTGGAAGCATGCCCGATTACCGCCTTCATGTTTTTCGCGTCGTCGCCGAAAAACTTAATTTTACCCGGGCGGCTGCCGCGCTGCATATTTCGCAGCCGGCGGTGACGCAGCACATCAAGCAGCTGGAAGAACATTACGGACGGTCACTCTTCGTTCGCGCCCCCGGTGGCATCACGTTGACGCCGGCGGGCCATGCGCTGCTTGATCACACGATTCAGGTCGAGGAATTGCACCGCGACGTCGAGCAACGGCTGCAGGCCGGGCAATCATTGGTGAGCGGTTCGCTCAAGTTGGGAGCGAGCACGACCATCGCCCAATATCTGTTGCCGCGTTGGCTGGGCCGATTCCAACAAGCCTATCCGCGGGTGGAGCTTTCATTGCGCATGGGCAACACCGAGGAAGTGGCCGCTACCTTGCTCGCCCGTCGCATTGATTTGGGATTGATCGAAGGCCCAAGTGGACGGCGCGAGTTGAAGATCGAACGTTTTGCCGAGGACGAAATCGTGCCGGTCGTGTCGCCCGATCATCCGTTGGCAAAAAAAACGCGCGTGACTCCCGCTGAACTGGCCGCGACGCCGTGCGTGCTGCGTGAACCGGGTTCGGGAACGCGGCAGGTGGTCGATCTGGCGCTGAAGCGCGCGGGAATCGATTCGCGAAAGTTAACGGTCGTACTCGAAAGCGACAGTAGCGAAACCATCAAGGGTTTGGTGGAAACGGGTGTGGGCGTCGGATTCCTCTCCCGACTTGCGTTGCGGCACGAACTCGCGCGCGGCTGCCTCACGGTGTTATCAGTTCCGGGGCTGCGATTGACGCGCCCGCTGCACGTTTTGTATCCGCAGGGACCGCGTCCAGTCGGGGTCGTTGGCGTATTTGTGGACTTCTTAAAGACGGCAAGCGCGGGGGAATAAGCGCTGGCGCACACGCTAGGTTTCGCTGCTTCGCTTCAAGCGGAAATAAGCCTGTAATAGTTCCAGACACGGCTTTTCCAGAATGCCGCGGGTGATTTCAAGATGATGATTCGACTGCGGCAACGTGTTGAGGTCGGTCGCGCCGCCGAGGCAACCCATCTTCGCGTCGGGGACGGCGTAAACCACGCGCTTGAGACGCGACATGAGCGTTGCGCCCGAGCACATCGGGCATGGTTCCTTGGTGACGTAAAGGGTCGCGCCGGTCAGCCGCCAGTTGTCCACCGCACGAGCGGCCTGTCCCATCGCGAGAATTTCTGCGTGGGCGGTCGGATCGCGCGTGCTGTCGCGTTGGTTGTGGGCGGCGGCGATGATTTCACCGCTTAGTTCGATTACCGCTCCGATTGGCACCTCGTCCTGCCGCCACGCGTCGATGGCCTGATTGTAAGCCTGCGCCATGTAAAATTCATCATTCCGCGTGAGCTGGGAAGGATGGATTTTGTCGAAAGGACAGGGGATGGCGGGACGATTTTCGGTGGGCATGAAGACAACTTGAACGCTTGGCGGGCTGGCCTCGCCTCGACCTGCTCTCAGGCAAAGACGGGTAACGCCTTGACTTACGCCCTGTGTCACGCACATACAACGGTTTTTCCATCACTATTTCCGTATGATCCCAACACCAGTCAGCCCCTCTTTTTCCTATTATGTCTGACGGCAAAGTGATTGAAGTGGAGGGTAAGATTACCACCGTGCTTCCGGGCACGATGTTTCGGGTGCAACTCGACAATGGCCACATGGTGCTGGCGCATATTTCCGGAAAGCTTCGCAAGCACTTCATCAAGATCGCCGCCGGCGACAAGGTGAAGATGGAGATGAGTCCGTACGACCTCGACAAGGCACGGATCACCTACCGCATTCGCGAGACCAATCTTCCGCCTCCGGGTCCGCGCCGTCCGCGGCGTTATTGATCTGCTCCTGCGTGGAGTGAATTGTGAAGGCGCGCGGCGGAAGTCGGCCTCGGGAAAAAGAACCGCCGATGCCTCCGGCCCCGTCCGGATTTGCCGATGAGATTGATCGCTACCTCGGCTACGTCGAACTGGAGAAAGGCCTGTCGCGTAACACGGCCAGTTCCTACGAAAGCGATTTGCGACAGGCATCCCATGTTTTAAAAAAGGAAGGCGCGGCGGATTGGACTAAGGTAACGGCGAAGCACCTCACGGCGTGGCTGCATTGGTTGAGTGACGAAAAATTTTCCGCTTCCAGCCAGGCGAGAAAACTGAGCGCGGTTCGAATGCTCTGCCGGCATTTGAAAAAGGAGGGCATCCGCAACGACGACCCGACGGAATTGCTGGCGGGGCCGAAGTTGCGTCGCAAGTTACCCGAGACGCTTTCCGCAGGCGACATGGACAAGCTCCTTTCGATGCCGATGAGCGGCGATGCCTATGCGATTCGGGACCGGGCGATGTTGGAATTGTTTTATTCGAGCGGTCTCCGGATTTCGGAGCTGAGTGGACTTTCGCTGCAACAAGTGGATTTGGAGCATGGATTCGTGCGGGTTTTCGGCAAAGGTTCCAAGGAGCGCGTCGTTCCGCTCGGCGGCCGCGCGTGCGATGCGCTGGTGGCGTATTTGGGTTCGGCTCGCTCGCGGCTGGTGAAGCCGCGTACCGGCAGCGAGCTGTTCATCAGTGAACGAGGTAAAGCCATCTCGCGAAAGACGGTGTGGGTTATCGTGAAAAAGTACGCGCAACTCGCCGGCTTGGGCAAAAAAGTGAAACCTCACTTGCTGCGACATTCATTTGCCACACATCTTTTGGCCGGTGGTGCCGATCTGCGCGCGATCCAGGAAATGCTGGGCCACGCGAGTATCGGTACGACGCAGATCTATACGGCCGTCGAAAATTCCCGCCTGCTCGACCAACACGCCAAGCACCACCCGCGCAACCGGGCGAAGTGAGCTAAGGTCCGATTACGCGGATCGCTAAGGCTCGCGCAAATGGGTGGGACCGGATCGTC
This sequence comes from Verrucomicrobiota bacterium, assembly GCA_041691855.1. Lineage (GTDB taxonomy): Bacteria > Verrucomicrobiota > Verrucomicrobiia > Opitutales > Opitutaceae > Lacunisphaera. The sequence goes on from JBEPTW010000039.1 coordinate 26,560, forward strand.
GAGCGCGTTGCTCACCCACGCAACGGACAAGTTGCGCTCTTTCCCTCCATGCCGTTTCGAGATGAGAAAAGGCTGGATTCTGGAGCATGGATGACTTGATCAAATGCCCGGAGCTTCTCCGAGAAATCTCTACTTTGGCCGAAAGACCAGTCCATTGGGGTTCATTCTCGCTCGCCTCATTGAAGTGACGAGCCAACCTGTTTTTCGTCTCAGTTCGTAAACGTTCATAACTTCCCACCATGTCTACTTCCGATCTGCCTCCTGCCCCTGCGCCCGTTCCAGCTCCTGCGCTCGCCCCGGCGAAAAAGAGCAACACGCTGGTCATTGTTCTCTGTGTCATCTTTGGTCTT